>CAXUOD010000331.1:0-4173 GCA_964252585.1 uncultured Lichenihabitans sp.
CACCTAAGGGGACGGCAGTCGGCACCCTGCGCGACGGCTTCAATCCCGTGCCGCCGCCCGCCCCTGCAACCGCGCCCGTCCACGACGCCGAGGACGTGACGCTGCGGGCGCCTTCACTCTCGCCGCGCTCCGCGCTCTCCGGCAGCGTCACGATGCTGCGGGACGGCGAGGGCACGCCGATCATGCTTCTGCACGGCTTCGGTTCGGATACGGACGGCTGGCGCCCCTTCCTACAGGGCTATGACGGCGCGCGGCCCGTGCTGTCACTGGACCTGCCGGGCCACGGCAGGACGGCTCTCGGGGCGAACGCGGATTTTGTCGCCCTGGTCGACGCTGTCGAGACAATCTTGCTCTCGTCCGGTGTCGGAGCGATGAACCTCGTCGGCCATTCTCTCGGGGGTGCCGTGTCGGCGGCTGTCGCGGCGCGGGGCGCCCTCGACCTCCGCTCGCTGCTGCTGCTGGCACCCGCCGGCCTCGGCCCGGAGATCAACGGCGCCTTCGTCGAGGGGTTCCTTGGCGCGATGTCCGAGGCTTCGCTCGGGCCTTGGCTGCGTGAGCTGGTGGCTGACGCCGGGGCGATCACGCCGGCTTTCGTACGTGCGAGCTTGAAAGGGCGCGAAGCGGTCCTGCCTGCACAACGCCGACTCGCCAACTCGCTGTTCCCGGACGGTACCCAGGCTTTCACAATCCAGGCCGAACTGGCGCGGGTGGCCTGCCCGGTCCGCGTCGTATTCGGCGACGCTGATCGCATCATACCCGCTCGCCACGCCAGGGCGCTGCCGGGGGTGGTGGCTGTCCATCGCCTGCCGAGCGTCGGCCATCTGCCGCACATCGAGGCGCGCCAGTCCGTGCAGACCATCCTGGCGCAGACGGTTCGTCCTTAAGGTCGCAGCCTTTTGAGCTTCGACCATGTTGGCGGGGGCTCAGGCGTCGGTCTATACTCGTGAACTGCGAATACATGCCGTCCCAGGCGAGATCGAGGTCCCGATCCATGATTCCAACCAGCACTCTGCTTCACGCCCTCAAGGACCAGATCCGCAACGTGAAGTATTCCATCCGCGCCGAGGCGCACATGCCTGGCTCCATGGTACCGCGCGCCTTCCAGAGCCGGGAAGTGCGGCGGTTGACGAGCATCAGCTCTGTCGTCAGCACGCCCGCCTTCCGTCTGGTGGACGGGATCGTCACGCGGGTAGAGACGATCGCAATGGACCTGCTCGGCGCCTCGTCGCCCGGAGATGGGAACGCGGTGGATCCCGTGGACGGCTATTTGGCCGACGGCTTCGAATTCACCGACAAGCTTTTCCGGCTGCTGCGGCAGATCGTGGACTACAAGGGTGGTCCCAGCGTTTTCGTGTCCGAGCAGGCGCTCGATTCGGCTTGGGCCGGGGTTGCCAAGGATCTGCCGCAAAGCGGCGCAGGCGTCGAACCCATTCTTGCTTGTGCCGTTTTGGCCGTGGCTCTGGCCCGCGCCCAGGCCGTTCGCCGGCTCGGCTTTCAGCCGGGTGAGCCCGAATCCAACTACGTCGGAGCACCGGGCCTCTATTGCGGGATCGTGGCTGGGTTGATGATCGCCGTGACGACGGCTCGCCCGGCGAAACCGGAGGACGGGATCTCGCTGCTCGAAAGTGCGGACAGCGTCGTCAGAGCTCGCTTCGATCGTTTCCGGCGGGCGATGGAGACTGGATCGTCGGCGGAAGCTGTCGCGGTCGAGTATCGCAAGTTGATACCTTTTCTTCCCTAGATGGACGGCTCGTCCGCCTGCGGATCGGTTTGACGAGCGGGATCGGGCCGCCTCCCGGTGCGGTGTACTGCAACCCATCTGCGTCGTCGTCGTTCGACAGCGGATCCGCGTCTTGGAGCCGGCCAACTCGGCTCAGCAGTCTCTCGATGTTGATCTACCGAAGCATTGTTTGGATTGAGTGCCGCGCGAATTTGCGCTCCGCTTCATGCATTAAGGACGGTGTGCCTCGCGAAAGCGGTCAGCAGACGTCTCCGTAACGGGCATTTCTGTCTGTCTTCACAGCACCCTGTTGGCCGCTCCCTTCGTGGCGCTCCGGCGCTCCAATGCGAGCTTCACGGCCTTGCGACTCCCCACCGAAGCGGGAAAATACCAGTTCGGCTCGTTGCCGATCAGGAGGTCGAGAAACGGGATGGCGAGGCTCAGGTCCTCGCCGACGTTCTCGCGATAGGACCACCACGTCCGCAGGTCGTCGGCGAGGGTCGGCAACGTCAGAGTCACGCCTTCCTGCTCCAGCACGATATGAAGCACGCACAGACAATAGTTCGTGTACAGAAAGCCTTCCGGCCAGTCACGAGCGATTGGGAGCGCCTCGTCGGAGATCACGCCAGGGGAATCGGCTGCGGCCGCTTTCGTCGCCTGTGCGGGGGCGCCGCGCATCAACTCCCGCACAAGAAGTCCCGCCGCAAAGGTGATGAAATCCCGTCGGTCGAGGTCCGAGTATCCGAGGTCCTGCGAGAAGGCTTCTGTCCAGTTGAGGTAGGCTTCGGTCAACCGAGCGTCATCGATCTCGTAGCCGAGACCATAACGCTGCGAGATCAAGCGGGCGTGCTGTTTGAATGTCGTCTTGAACCAGCGCAGCTGCCGCACACGATGGCTCATGTCAGCGACGCCTTCAGCCCGATCCAACAATTGCAGGTCCATAACTTCTCTCAAGCAGCTTCGGAGCTATGGAGATCATGGGGCACCGCGTCCTTGTCCGAAAGGCGGCGGAATGCGGCGAGCTCAATTTTTTTCTGAAAAGCGTCACGGCGGGACGCGTGGACATGTTGACAACAGATTGAACAAAAGTACGATCGAGTTTATGGAACGACGCTGAAATCCTGCCGTAGAGCGGGGTTCGATCGGGGGAGGAAACGACCATGCCGTCAGTGGTGCTGACCATCGGATGCCTCGCTGTCGCCTGGGCGTTGCAGGGCTTCGGCACCTACCGACAGGTCCGACACTACTCGGTCGTCATGGGCGAGGCCGTCCGCTCCTGGAGCGATGGTTTTGTCGGCACTGGCCGAGCCCGCTCGCGCTTCGGCGCCGGCACAGTCCTTCTTCTCGTTGTCGATGCCGACATCGTCGTGCGCCGCCTCCTGGTGATGCGCGGGGTTACGGTGTTCGCACGCTTCAAGCGCTTTCCCGAGGTCGAAGGTCTATCGCTGCAGGCGGTCGGTAGCCACGGCGCGCTGCGGGCGACCGATCGAATGGCGCTGGAAATCGCCGCCGAACAGATCGAACGGGCGGCCTCGCGCGCCCGCGAAGCCAAGGCCGCGTAACGGCCGATAAAGGGAGGAGACACGCATGGCGCTGATGATGGTACTTGCCCATGGGGCGGACTGGTCGACGCTGCACGACGCAGCAAATGCGGGCACGCATCTCGCGCGCGGCGCAGGGCAGGTCATTCTCGCCGCGGCAGACCCGGCGGTTCCAGGCAACGCCTCCGACGCCCTCACGAATTACCAGGATCAGGTCAAGAACCTGAAGCCCAACGCCGACCAACTCGGCTGGCTCGGGACAATCGGCACCCATTTTATCGGCATGTTTCAGAAGGGCGGCGAGGTTTTCGTCGGCTTCGTCACCGGCATCATCCCGACACTGGTTGTGCTGATGACGGCGTTCTACGCACTGACCGGCCTCGTCGGCGAGGAGCGCGTGCACGGCTTCGCCCAGCTCATGGGCCGATCGGCACTAACCCGTTACACCATTCTCCCGGTGCTTTCGGTGTTCTTTCTCACCAATCCCATGGCCTATACGTTCGGCACATTCCTCGAGGAGAAGCACAAGCCGGCCTTCTACGATTCGGCCGTGTCCTTCGTGCATCCGATTCTCGGGCTGTTCCCACATGCCAACGCCGGCGAGTACTTCGTTTGGGGCGGTGTGCTTGTGGCCCTGCTGGATCTCGAGAAGCGCGGCGTCATCCCGGACGGCTACCATGTGAAACTGGCCATCTGGTACTTCATCGTTGGCCTGATCGTGATCTTCCTCAAAGGGATCGTCACCGAGCGCGTGACGGCTTTCATGGCGCGTCGTCAAGGCGTGGAACTCTGAACCAAACAAGCATCGGGAGGGATGCGCCATGGCGCTCGTCGAAACCAAGTTCAAGGCTATCAAAGTCAGCCCGGGCCCGGGCGGTTGGGGTGGGCCGCTCGTCATCGAGCCGACGAGCC
>CAXUOD010000332.1:0-4170 GCA_964252585.1 uncultured Lichenihabitans sp.
TCGTCCTTGTCCCATTCGACCGTGGTGCGGTCCGCCATGGCCGCATTGGCGATCGGCACGACCTCGTCGAGCCGCGACCGGGTGATGACGAAGCCGCCCGTGTGCTGCGACAGGTGGCGCGGGAAACCCGAGAGTTCATCGGCCAGGCGCAGCACCGCGGCGAGGCGGCGTTCCGAGGGATCGAGGCCGATGCGGCGCGTCTCGGCCGGGTCGACGCTGTTCGACCAATAGCCCCAGACGGTGCCGTTCAGGGCCGAGACCGTGTCGTCCGACAGGCCGAAGGCCTTGCCGACCTCGCGGATGGCCGAGCGGGTGCGATAGGTGACGACGCTGGCCGCGAGGCCTGCCCGCTCCCGCCCATAGCGGTTGTAGACATATTGCATCACGATCTCGCGCCGCTCGTGCTCGAAATCGACGTCGATGTCGGGCGGCTCGTTGCGGTCCTCCGAGATGAAGCGCTCGAACAGGAGGTCGTGCACCGTGGGGTCGACGGCCGTGATGCCGAGCACGAAGCAGAGCACGGAATTGGCGGCCGAACCGCGCCCTTGGCACAGGATGCCCTGGGACACGGCGAAGCGCACGATGTCGTGGACCGTGAGGAAATAGGCCGCGTAGCCGAGGCGCGCCACGATCGCGAGCTCGTGGTCGAGGGCCTGCCGGACTTTCGGCTCCGGCCCGAGCGGGTAGCGGGCCGCGATCCCCTCTTCGGCCAGGGCCGCCAGCGCGTCCTGCTCGGTGGCATAGCCCTGGCGCAATTCGTAAGGGTAATCGTATTTCAGCTGGGCCAGCGAAAACGTGATCCCGTCGAGGAAGCGGATGGTCTCCCGCAGGGACTCGGGCTGTTCGGCGAAGATGCGCGCCACCTCGGTCCCGTCCTTCAGGTGACGCTCGGCGTTGGCGTGGAGCCGTCGCCCGGCGGTGTCGAGGGTCAGCTTCTCGCGAATGCAGAGCAGCACGTCGGCCAGGGGACGCCGCTCGGGCGCGTGCATCAGGACGTCGTTGGTGGCGAGGAGCCTGGCACCCGTCCGACGCGCCAAGGCGGCGCGGGCCGCGAGCCTTCGCCTGAGACCCGGCCCGTAGAGGTGGGTGGCCGAGAGCCACACCCGGCCCGGCGCCGCCTCGATGAGGGTCCGCACGACATCGTCGCCGACCGGGCAAGGGGGCGTGCCGTCGTCGTCCCGGGTCGAGCCTTCCATCACGATCAGCTGCAGGCCCCGGACGTGATCGAGGAGGTCCGGCAAGGCGAGGTCGCAGCGGCCTTTCTCGGTCCGCTGGTTGCCGAGCGTGAGGAGGCGGGTCAAGCGGCCGTAGGCCTCGCGGTCCTGCGGATAGGCCAGGACATCGGGCATGCCGTCGGCGAAGACGAGCCGCGTCCCGACCACGACGCGGAAGTCCGCTTCGGCCGGGATCCGCTCCTTGGCGAGGCTATAGGCCCGCACGACCCCGGCCAGCGTGTTGCGGTCCGCGATGCCGATGCCGGCGAGCCCGAGCGCATGGGCCTGGGCCACCAGTTCCTCCGGATGGGAAGCGCCACGCAGGAAGGAGAAGTTGGTGGTGGCGGCCAGTTCGGCGAAGCGTGTCATGGCGCGGCCGGCCTCAACCGAAGAGGCCGTGCAGGAACCAGCGCGGCTCGGCCGTCTCCCGACCGAACAGACCTTCGCGAAAAAGCCAGAAGCGGCGGCCGTTGCGATCCTCGGCCCGGAAATAGTCGCGCGTCAGTTCGGCATCGCTGTTCCACCATTCGGGCGCGATCCGCTCCGGCCCTTCGATGGCCGCAATCTCATGGACGGCATGACGCCAGCGGAACTGCACCGGCGGCCCGTCCGGCACGGTCGCGATCGTCAGGATCGGCTCCGGCCGGTCGAAGAGGCGGATCGGCCGGCAGGGCGGATCCTCGACGGGCTGCGCCGGGGGCAAAGGGCTCCGCCTTCCGTCGGTCGTCGACCCGGCCAGCGGCAGCGCCACGACGGCGCATTCCGGAATATGGGTTCCGTGGTCGGCGAGCCTCAGCACGCGTTTCAGCCCGAGCCTGGCCCCGAGCCGGTCCGCGAGATCGGCGAAGTCCTGCTCGGGGTCACCGGCTCCGGCGCCGGCGAGATCGTCCTGGCGGAGGGCCAGCTTTTCCGCCGTGACGACGCCGAGGCGGATCAGGTCGAACCCATAACCCGTATCGAGTCCCTCCTCGCCGATGGCCGCGAGCTTCTCGCGGAACAGCGCCATCATGGCGTCGGGCTCGCGCAGGGGGCGGCTCGTGCCGAGCACGAGGCGCTTCACGGCACCGTCGACGCGGAAGAAGCTCGCCTCGATCCGGCGGGCACCCTGGCCGTGGCGTTCGAGCGCCGCGCAGAGGTGCCGGCACAGCGGCAGCAGCGCCGCCTCGATCTGCCGGGCCTCGACGAGGCCGCTCGCGAAGCGCCGTTCGGCCACGTAGTGCGGCGCCTCGAAGCGCGGCGCGATGGGAGCCTTGCTGAGCCCCATGGTGCCGTCGAGGCGGGCCATGACGATCGTGCCGAACCGGGCCGTGATGGGGCCGCGGGGACGCAGGAGAAGATCGCCGATCCGCCGCAAGCCGGCACGGGCGAGACTCGCCACGATCTCGGAATCGATCCGCAGCGCCGCGAGCGGCAGGTTCGCGACGAGCCGCTCGAAGCCGGGTTCGAGCGGCGTGGGAGCGATCCTGTCCTTGCCGAACCGGGCCAGAGCCCAGGCGGCTTCGGGAGTCGAGGCCACGGCGGCTCTGGCCGTGAAGCCCTGCCGCCCGAGGCCGTCCTCGACGGCCCGCAGCAGCCCGGCTTCGCCGCCGAAGAGATGCGCGACGCCGCCGATATCGAGCAGCACGCCGTCCGGACCGTCGGGCGCCGACAGGGGCGTGAACCTCCGGCACCAGTCGACCACATGGGTCGCCAGCGCCGCGTCGGCAGCCGGATCCGCCTCGGCGACCTCGAGGCCCGGGCACATGGCCCGGGCATCGGCCAGCGCCAGACCGGGCCGGAGGCCAAGGGCTGCTGCAGATGTGTCGACCGCCATGACCCGCTGCGCGCCTTTCACCTTGCCGACCGTGACGAGAGGGAGCGGATCAGACCGCGACGCGTCGGCCGAACCCGACGACGGCGGCGTCCCGTTGCTCGGCGCGCGTCCCGCTCGACGTTTGAGCCTTTCGGTCGGCAGCAGGGGCAGAAACACCGACAGATAGCGGGTAGGCATCGAAGCACCTTTGAACGGCATTCCAGACGAGGGCATGGTCGCGGTCGAGCCCGCGATGGTCGCGGTCGAGCCCGCGATGGTCGCGGTCGAGCCCGCGATGGTCGGGTTCGCGATCAGCACCGCCGAGGCGCAGCTTGAGGAGCCGCACCGTGACGGCGGCGGCTCCCGGAATGGGCGTGCGATTGCCCGCCGAGGCGAGTTGCGGGCTTTGGCAGGCCGCGACGGCGAAACGCGTCTCGGCGGCACTCGACAGCGCTTCACCCCGGCCCGCGAGGCCCGTATGGAGCAGGATGGCGGTCCCCTGCCCGGCCTGGGCGGCCAACAGCAATCGCCGCGACGGCGCGAGGCCGTAATGCTTGGTGCCCCAGAGCTCCGCCAGTACGGCCGGAGCCCGCAGCTTCAAGGCCTCTTCGACGGCCCAAAGGGTCGAGCGCGCATCCTTGGTGCGGACCAGGATCAGCCGGTCCGCATCGATCCCATGGGCCGCGAGGCCGGGCCGGTAGGGAGATCCCGTCTCGGAGGCCGCGCAATCCTCGATGATCCAGACCAGGGGGTTCGAGCCGGCGCAGCGTCCCGCGACCGTGAGGGCGAAGCCGGCCGCCGCGGCATCGTCGCGTTTGTGATGGGCCACGACCTCGTGCAGCGCACCGCGCCGCAAGCCGCCGGCCAGAAGGTCGTCGAGCGGCAGGGTCCCGTCACCGAGCCGGACGGGCGAAAGCCTGGCCGGAGCGTCGAGCCGGCGCTTTCGAACCGCACTCCCCCGGGTCCCGAACCGGCCGGCTTCGATCCGGGCCACGGCATCGCGCAGCCCGGTGATGTCGGGTAAGGACTGATGCTGCGACACGGTTCGCCCTCGTGATGACAATCGGGCAGGACACATTCGGTGCCCTCCCGCGTTTGGGAGAGCGACCATTCGTTCCTGATTTGTTCTTATTGATTCCGACTCGCGTCACGAGAGTCAAGCGG
>CAXUOD010000333.1:0-4125 GCA_964252585.1 uncultured Lichenihabitans sp.
GGACGGAGAGCCGAGGGCGGGCATGACGATGGCGCTAGAGCATGATGCCAGTAAAGTCGGCACGGGTTTTGGGGAGGGACGGCGAAGCGGGGGCTTCGCACGAAAGCTTAAAGCTTTCCAGACGGAAGATTGCTATGCAGCCCCACGGGGTCGGGGCGTGCGGCCACGCCCGCGATCGGCCGAGGTGGGCTTCGTACCTCCTCCCGCCCGGGTAAGATGCGCTCACGATGTCTGGAGATCGGTCTTGGTGCGTTTCCGCAGTCGCAATCGGTTGAAGGCCGCCGTGGTGCTTCTCGTCCTGGCGGCGGCTCTTGGCGGATGTGGACGGCGCGGGCGGCTCGAACCGCCGCCCGATCCAAATGCGCCCGCCTCCGAGGCATCGGAGGTCTCGAAGGCCGGCTTCCACAAGAAACCGGTCAGGCCACCGATCCGGCCGCCGAACACACCCTTCCTCCTCGATCCCCTGCTTCAGTAAGTCTTACCGTGCAGCCCTTCTCCTATGTCGGCGGCGTGCTCCGCGCCGAAGCCACCGATCTGCGCGGCATTGCGGCCGAGATCGCCACGCCGTTCTACTGCTATTCCCGGGCCGCCATGGAGGCGCAGTACCGTGGGTTTGCGGACGCGTTCTCGCCGCTGCGGACGATGACGTGTTTCGCCATGAAGGCGAACTCGAATCAGGCGGTCCTGCGGCTTTTCGCGCGGCTCGGCGCCGGGATGGATGTGGTGTCCGAAGGTGAACTGCGGCGCGCCCGGGCGGCCGGCGTTTCGGCCGATCGCATCACCTTTTCCGGCGTGGGCAAGACGCGGGCCGAACTGGCCTTGGGCCTCGACGAAGGCCTGCACTGCTTCAACGTCGAATCCGAGCAGGAACTCGTGGCGCTGTCCGAAATCGCTCGGTCCAAAGAGACGACGGCCCGGATCGCCATCCGGCTCAACCCCGACATCGATGCGAAGACGCATGCCAAGATCTCGACGGGCAAGGCCGAAAACAAGTTCGGCATCCCGATCTCCCGTGCCCGGGACGTCTATGCGCAAGCGGCCGCCCTGCCCGGCATCGCGGTGAGTGGCATCGACATGCATATCGGGTCGCAGATCACCGACCTCGAACCCTTCGACCGCGCCTTTGCGGTGCTGGCGGACCTCCTCGGCGTGCTCCGTCGTGACGGGCACGCGATCGACCATATCGACCTCGGCGGAGGACTCGGCATCCCCTACCGGGCGGATCAGGATGCGGAGGACTTCGGCCCCGGCCGTTATGCCGCGTTGGCCAAGCGGCATTTCGGGAAGGCCGACGTGGCCCTGGTGCTCGAGCCCGGCCGCTATCTGGTGGGCAATGCAGGGGTGCTCGTCACCTCCGTGGTGTTCGTGAAAGAGGGCGGGAACAAGCGGTTCGTGGTGGTGGATGCGGCGATGAACGACCTGATCCGACCGACGCTCTACGAAGCCCACCACGAGATCCTGCCCGTCATCGAGGCAGCATCGGACGCGGCGCTCGGACATGCCGACATCGTAGGCCCGGTCTGCGAGACGGGCGACTATCTGGCGCTGGCGCGATCCTTCCCGGAGGTCGGAAGCGGCGACCTGCTGGCCGTCATGTCGGCCGGGGCCTATGGGGCCGTGCAGGCCGGGACCTACAATTCGCGGCTGCTGGTCCCCGAAGTGCTGGTCGACGGTGCCTCGTTCGCCGTCATCCGGCCGCGCCGTTCCTACGCGGATCTGATCGCTCTCGATACGGTCCCGTCCTGGTTGACCTGACGTGGCGCGGGCCGGTGCCTTCGATGCCCGTTTCAGGCGCGACCATGCGGGTCATGAGCCATCTTCGAAGTCGTCCCCTTGATTTCGCGGCTGGCCTTATTGACCACCACATCGCGGTCTACCGATATCCGTAGATGACCTCCGGATCGCGACACGCCGTTGTGACCAAACGCCATGCCTCCCGATCGGGGCTGCTGCCATACCGGCTGACGAGCCTTCTCCTCGCCGCGTCGCTGGTCGTTCGCGTCGTGCCCGCTGCGGCGCAATCCCCCGCGCCGGCCGGTGCCGCCGAGCCTGCCGTCGACCTCGGCGAGAAGAAGCTGCGGCTCAACGAACTCGACTCGGACGCGGCCGCCGCCGAAGCGCGACGTCGACAGGCCGAGGCCGACCTCGAATCGATCAGGACCGATCGGGTCCGTCTCGCGGCCGCGCTCATCGAAACGACGAACCACGTCCGCGCGGCCGAAACCCAGGTGACGGCGGTCGAGAAGCGCCTCGATCTCCTCACCGGCAGTCAGGAGGCGATCAAGGAATCGCTGGTTTCGCGTCGCGCCCTCATCGGTGAGGTGCTGGCCGCCTTGCAGCGGATGGGTCGAAAGCCACTGCCCGCCATGCTGGTCAGCCCAGACGACATGCTTCTCGCGATCAGGACGTCGATGCTGCTCGGGGCCGTGGTGCCCGAACTGAGGAACGCGACCGAGGCCCTGGCGTCGGATCTCGCCGAGTTGACGCGACTGCGCGGCGCGGTGGCACAGGAACGCGACACGCTGGCGCAGCAGGTCGAGGCGCTCGGCTCGGAACGCGAACGCCTCGCGGCCCTGATCGCAGCCCGGCAGACCGCCGAGGTCGCGGCCGAAGGCTCGCTGGACCAGGAACGGCAACATGCCGCGGATCTCGCCCGCCAGGCCACGAACCTCAAGGACCTCGTCTCCCGCCTCGAAAACGAAGTGGCATCGGCCCGGCGGGCCGCCGAGGCGGCGCGTGCGGCCGACGAGGCGCGACAGAAAGCCGCCGAAGCCGACGCCGATGCCGTCCGGGCAAAGGTTGCGGCGGGACCGACGCGCGATCCGGCACGCCTTGCACCCGCGGTGGCGTTCGCGGAGGAAAAAGGCAGGTTGATGCTTCCGGCCGCCGGGACCGTGATCCGCAACTTCGGATCCAGCGACAGCTACGGAGGTCAGGAACACGGCATGTCAATTGCTACGCGACAACGGTCCGTGGTGTCGTCGCCGGCCGATGGCTGGATCTCGTTCTCCGGGCCTTACCGTTCCTATGGACAGCTTTTAATTATCAATGGGGGCGATGGCTACTATATCGTCCTCGCTGGACTGGATGGAATCAGCGTGGCACCCGGTCAGTTCGTTCTCGCGGGAGAACCTGTCGGTTCGATGGGAGATGGCTCCGTCAAGACAGCCGCCTCGATCGCGCTTGGCGCAGCCGAACCCATTCTTTATGTTGAATTCCGGAAAGACGGGACGGCGATCGACCCGAGCCCATGGTGGGTGAAAGCCGAAATGGAAAAGGTTCGCGGATGATGCGCAAGGTTTCCTTGATCCTGGCCGGCACGGCGCTCGGCGCGACCGCTGCGACGGTCGTCCTCCAGACGACGCTGATATCGGGCGGTCCGGCCCGCGCGGCCGCCTCGGACACCTATCGCGACCTCAACCTGTTCGGAGACGTGTTCGAAAAGATCCGCACCGATTACGTCGAAAAGCCCGACGAACAGAAGCTGGTCGAGGCCGCGATCAACGGCATGCTGGCGTCGCTCGATCCCCATTCGAGCTACATGGACGCCAAGGCCTATCGGGACATGCAGGTGCAGACGCGCGGCGAGTTCGGCGGCCTCGGGATCGAGGTCTCCCAGGACGACACCAACATCAAGGTCGTCACGCCGATCGACGACACGCCGGCCGCCAAGGCCGGCATCCTGTCGGGCGATCTGATCATCGCGATCGACGGCGACCCCGTGTCGGGGATGACGCTCAACCAGGCCGTCGACAAGATGCGCGGCGCGGTCGGGACGCCGGTCACTCTGAAGATCGTCCGCGGGACCAATAAGGACGGCCAGGATTTCAAGCTGAACCGCGCCGTCATTACCATCAAGTCGGTGAAGTTCGAAGAAAAGGACGATGTCGGCTATATCCGGATCACCCAGTTCAACGAGCAAACCTTCGACGGCCTGAAACAGGCCATGTCCAAATTCCAGGCCGACATCCCGAACGACAAGTTCAAGGGCTACATCGTCGATCTGCGGAACAATCCAGGTGGATTGCTCGATCAGTCGATCGAAGTTTCGAACGCTTTCATCGATCGAGGTGAGATCGTGTCGACGCGGGGTCGAAACGCGGACGAGACGCAGCGCTACAATGC
>CAXUOD010000334.1:0-3951 GCA_964252585.1 uncultured Lichenihabitans sp.
ATAGAGGGTATCGCGCTCCAGGCGCAACTGCTTGTTCTCACGGCGCAGGCGGGCCAGTTCGTCCCGCTCGCTTGCCGCAAGAGCAGACTCGACGGAGGCCGGCTTCGGCTCACCACGGCCGTCCCGCCGATCGGCTGCCGCGACCCAGTTTCGGATCGCCTGGCCGGACGGCTCGAACTCGCGAGACAGGTCTTCCGGATCACGGCCGGCTCGGACCAGGTCGATCATCTGTTGCCGGAACTCCGGCGTATAGGGCGCGCGGAGTGGGCCAGGGCCCACGGCCTGCGCAGCAGGTCGGGGTGGCACGCGGAGGGGCGTCTTGGGCATCGGGGAGCACCTCGTGCAAAAGCATCATCGGTGTCCACGGAAGCGGGTCAATCCCAGATTGAGCTTTTGACATAGTACGCTCCTTCGAAGCACTCCACGCTCACGCCTTTTGTGGTCGGACACGAATCACGTCAGACGAGAGCCCGGCTAAGGCGGTCGGCAGGCCAGCCTTGCTCCACAACCGGACATCGGGCTGCTTCCAAAAACCGGACTTCGCTAATGTCACCAGCTACCTGCGCCGCATTGCGACCAGACACGTTGTCCACGTTGTCGCCAAGCCGACGTTATGTGAGCCATCCTCGGCCGCCGATGATGACATCTAGTGCCTAACTCCGATATCCCGTTGCTGCAATGACGCGCGCTCGGATTGGATGAGGGCTGCAATAGATGCGCATCGAATTTCGCTTTGGTCTGATCCTGGCCGCCTGTTTTGTTTTCGGCGTCGCGGTCGCAGGCTTCATTTCATACACGCTGGAGTCCAGGCAGGCGCAGGCCGAGGTGAACGAGAAGTCGCGCGTGCTGCTGGAGATGGGACTGGCCATGCGGAACTATACGAGCAAGCAGATCGCGCCGCTCGTCACCGAACTCGGCTTTAAGGAGTTCCATCCACAGATGGTGCCGTCATACGGTGCCCAGACAACCCTTGCGACCCTAAGGCAGCACTTCCCCGATTTCCGCTATCGCGAGTCCTCCCTCAACCCGACTGCCATCGACGATCGGGCGACCGATTGGGAGGTGGGGCTACTGCGAGCCTTTCAGGCTGATCCGGAACTCAAAGAGCTTTCGGGCGAAGCGGGGGGCGCCGAAGCACAGCACTTCTATATAGCCCGCCCTTTGAAGATGCCGTCTACCGACTGCCTGCAATGCCACAGCACGCCGGAAGCCGCGCCCGCTTCCATGGTGGCTCATTACGGCAACAACGGCTTCGGCTGGAGAATGGGTGACGTCATCGGCATGCAGCTTGTCGAAGTGCCGGTTTCCGGCCCGAACGCTCAGGCGCTCAAAGGGCTGCTCGTCACGCTCGGCTCGCTTAGCTGCGTGCTGGTCCTGACCTTGTCAATCTTCCTGCTGCTGCTCCGACGCTACGTCACGCATCCGCTCGAAGCGATCATCCGGGACACCCGGCAGACTAGCCTCGGCGGCGATGAGCTGCCGCGCGGCAGGACCGCGCTGAAAGGTCAGTTCGGCGACCTGGAACAATCGATCAAGCGCCTCCGATTGAGCCTTGACGAAGCCCTAAAGCTGTTCCCATCCCTTTCCGGACGGGAAGGACCTCAGGGATGAGGTCCGTCGTCACCACGCTTCTGATTGCCGCCACGGCACTCGTTTGGCTTCTTGTCGTCACGCTTTCGGCAGAGGCGAACCATTGGGGGGAACTGCTGCGCGCGTTCGCACTCTTCCTGAGTGCGATCTGCGTCGGCCGACTGGCCGAAGCTCTCATCGCCGGGCTGATCAATGATCGCAGAGCGCATCGCGCCACCGATCTCGTCCGTGCGATGAGTTCAGTTGTGATCTATTTTAGCGTCCTGATTTCCTGGCTCTATTTTGGTCTGGGGTTCGACGTCACGAGCCTGCTCGCGACTTCGGCCGTCGTCAGCGTCGTGCTCGGCTTCGCGCTGCAGACCACGCTTGGAAACCTCTTCGCCGGTTTATCGCTCGAACTCGAGCGTCCGATCCGGGTGGGCGACTATCTCCGCAAGCCTCCGCACGAGGGGACCATCGTGGCGCTGAAATGGCGTTCGATCCATCTCAGAACGAGCATCGGCAGCCTGGTGGTCCTGCCGAACAGCGCGCTTGCGGCAGCGCCGGTGGAGATGATCCCGAAATCGGCTCCCGTCCTCCACACCGCGACATTTCATGTCGCAACTCATCACCCGCCTGCCCTGGTGTTGGGGTTGATCCGGCAGGCGTTGTCCAGCGGCATCCATCCTGCGATCCTCAGCGATCCGGCACCATATGCCATTCTGATCGGGACCGAGACCCGGTCAGCAGCCGTTCTTTACGGCGCGCGGTTTTATACGGATCAGCCGGCCGATCTTGGGTCGCTCAGTTCCTTGGCCCTGACGCGGATCTGGTATCTCTTGGACCGCGGCGGTATCGGGATGACTGGCCGGCCTTCAGAGGCTTGCAATCCAATGCCATGCCTTCTTCCGCCGGCGCTGATCGCAGCCGGACGGTCTCTGCATTTCGGCCCCGGCGAGATCCTGCCTTCGGATCTCGCGGGCGTCGTAGTTAACGGCAGCCTCCATGAAGAATACCTGGAGCATGAGCTCGATCTCGAAGCTGCTGTCCGGGCGGTGACGAATGCGGAGCCCGCGCCGATGTCCGTGCCGCGCCTGGGTGCGGCCGCCTGCGCCGCCATCGCCCGCGAAGCCGCTCTCTTCCTTGGCCCGATCGCGGCGATGCTCACCGACCGTTTCGCGAGCGAGACCGAGGACCCCTATTTGGTCTATCACGCCATTGCGACGCGGATCCCCACTTTAGAGGATCGCCATCTTTTCCTCGCTGGCGCACCGTCAAGGCCGGTTCGCCTGCTTTCGACTGGCGATTGCTTCGGCTGGCCGAGTCTCCTGCAGCTCGAAGCCGCCGCAACCCGCGCCTGCAGCGTTCCAGCCGGCGCCGAGGTAGTCGTGTTCACCCGACCACAACTGGAAACTCTACTCAGGGGACCAACGGGGGACGAACTTGTCAATCGAGTAGGACGTAATCCGCATTTCAAAGACTTCGGACCCGTGTCTGTACGACAGAAATTGGAAAACGCGGTTTGTTGAGCCATTTTCGGCCGATTGCGCCAAAAGCTTCTGTTGGCGGGTCGCCACCTTCCGGACACTCAACGGGGCCGATGCCGAACCGTCTGGAGTCGACCCATCCCCGTCGTTTCTTACCCATTAAGGCCTGCTCGGAACCGGACGTTCGTTACGAGAAGGCGCAGGCGAGGGTGCGCCCCCCTTGTTGCCGTTGCCTGAAAGACATACAGTCCTGTCACTCGACGTTCCGCTGGACCAGGGCACGACCATGGGGTGGTGTCGCGAAGTTGGTTGGAATTGGCTTTGGCGCGATTTCCAGCGTAACGAGGCTATCCGATCATGCGGCGAGGTCAATGACCTCATCGGATGGCTGTTCGGCGAGGGTTTTCCAGCCGTCGACCTTCCGCATGGTGATCTGGCCGGACGCCATGAGTGCCCAGAACAGCATGGCAGCGGTTTCGGCGGCCGGCAGGACGGTTTGGGTCTTGATCCGCCGCTTGAACTCCTCGTGCAGCCGCTCGATGGCATTCGAAGTGCGGATCGACTTCCACTGGCTTTGCGGAAAGCGCGTGAGCGTGAAGAGGTGCTCGCCGGCTTCTTCGAGGCTGGTGGCAACGGCTGGGCACTTCAGCCGCCATTTCCGGAGGAAGGCCTTACGACGGGTTTCAACCTCCTTGGCCGTCTCGGCGTAGATCATGTCTCTGTAACCATTGGAGAGTTCTTCGTGCAGGCGCTCCGGCGCATGAGCCAGGAGGTTGCGATGCTTATGCACCGTGCAGCGCTGGACAGGGATGTCGGACCAGAGCGCCGCCAGGGCGTCGTCGAGGCCGGATCCGCCGTCCACGATCACCAGGTCCGGGGTCTTCAGGCCCCGCTT
>CAXUOD010000335.1:0-3939 GCA_964252585.1 uncultured Lichenihabitans sp.
GATCCGCCAGGCCCAGCATGGCCCGTACGCTCTCGGCGAGAACGTGGGGGCGGCCCGATGGTCCGCCATCAGCGGCCCCGTGGGCGATGGCCTGATCGAGCAGCGACAGCGCGTCGCGCACCGATCCTTCTGCGGCCCGGGCGATGACGGCGAGCGCCTCGTCCTCCACGCCGACGCCCTCCCGGTCGCAGATCGACCTCAGGTGGGCCATCATCACGTCGGCCTCCACCCGGCGCAGGTCGAAGCGCTGGCACCGAGATCGAACGGTGACCGGCACCTTCTCGATCTCGGTCGTGGCGAACAGGAATTTGACGTGGTCCGGCGGCTCTTCGAGGGTCTTGAGCAAGCCGTTGAAGGCCGCCTTCGACAGCATGTGGACTTCGTCGATGATGTAGACCTTGGCGCGCGCCATCACGGGCCGGTATCGGGCGCCCTCGATCAGCTCGCGCACGTCGTCGATGCCGGTGTGCGAGGCCGCGTCCATCTCGACGACGTCGACGTGCCGCGATTCGATGATGGCCTGGCAATGCGTGCCGAGCCCCGGCATCCGGATGGTCGGCACGTCGATCGCGGCAGCGCCGTCCTGTGCCGGGCGATGGTAGTTCAACGCCCGCGCCATGATGCGAGCCGTCGTGGTCTTGCCGACGCCGCGCACGCCGCTCAGGAGATAGGCCTGGTGAATGCGGTTGAGGTCGAAAGCGTTCGACAGCGTGCGCACGAGCGCATCCTGCCCGATCAGGTCATCGAAATGCGTCGGACGGTATTTCCGGGCCAGGACCCGGTAATTATTGTCGAGCGACACGCTGCATCTCGGACGCCTCGCGGGCGGAAGGCGCGTTCGTGAGGAGAGATGCGATCAGCCGATGCACGTCGACGAGCCTCGAGGCGGAACGCAGTAGGAGGCTGGACGAAGACCCGCTCGGTCCCGTTAGGGCTGCTTCCTTCCGGACCTGACCCGGTTGGCGGGTGAAACGTCCCACGCCAACCTCCCGCGCCCGATATGGCGTAAAGCCGTGGCCGGCGCAAGAGCGTGCCGGCCCACCATGGGCGGGCGATGTTCGGGATGCCGCGCCCGGACCGTCGGCCGCGCTGGCTGGCTCCAACCGCTGACTCCGAGAGGGTCTGCTCCGGCAACTTGGGTAACGAGGAACAGCCGCAGCATCACCGCAAAAATTTCGCGGCAGCGGCAAGGGTGGGATAGCCCTGCATCACCCTGTGCTTCGACACGCCGTTGCGCGGCTGGCTCAGGGCGAAGGCATTGACGGCAGCGGCATCTGTCGATCGCCATGACGAGGTCGTCGACGCGGCGAGGCCTCAGTCACTGTATCAGTTCAAGCAGAAATGCAGAACATCGGAGCAAGTACCTGACCGAATTGCGGTCTTTGCCTGTGACTTGTGATTTGAAGCACTTGACCGGCAGGCTGGTTCGCGATGAATGCCTATTTCTTCCCGAAGTTGATCCCGGCGAAGCGCGAGTTGAAGCGCGACAGGCGACCGCCACGATCCATGAGCTGCTGGGTGCCGCCGGTCCAGGCCGGGTGCGTGTTGGGGTCGATGTCGAGGTTCAGCGTGTCGCCTTCCCTGCCGAGCGTCGAACGCGTCATGAACTCGGTGCCGTCCGTCATGACGACCTTGATCATGTGATAATTGGGGTGCAGGCCAGTCTTCATGGTAGTCCTCGGATCGGGGCACGCGTGGCGATATGAGGCCTTTCGCAGCCTCGTCGGTTTCGCCATGTCTCAGGAGAATTGCGGTCCTATAACGCAGCCGCGGCGCGAAGACCAGTGCGTCCGACGCGAGAGATCGAAGGTCAGCGGGGAAGCATGAAACGAGAAGGCCGCCTGTCGGGACGGACTGAATCCAGGAAGATGCCCAGGGGCTCGCTGCGCGCCTTGAAGCCGCTTCTGCCCTATGCGCGGCGTCACAGGGGCCGCATCTTCCTGGGCCTGCTGGCTCTGGTCGTGGCTTCCTTCGCCACCCTCGTGGTTCCCGAAGCGGTGCGCCGGATCGTCGATTTCGGCTTTTCGCCCGAGCGTTCGAGCCTGATCAACGCGTATTTCGGTGCCATGGTGGCGGTCGTGGCGGTGTTGGCCGCGGCGTCGGGCGCGCGTTACTACCTCGTCATGACGCTCGGCGAGCGGATCGTGGCGGATCTCCGCTCCGATCTCTACGGCCACCTGACGCGGCTCGACGCGAGCTTCTTTGATCGATCCCAGACGGGCGAGCTCGTCTCGCGCCTCACGGCCGACACGACCCAACTCAAATCCACATTCGGTTCGTCGGCCTCGGTGGCGCTGCGCAATATATTCCTGTTCGCCGGGGCCGTCGTCATGATGGTGGTGTCGAGCCCCAAGCTGTCGGGCTTCGTGCTCCTGGTCATCCCGCTGATTGTCCTGCCACTCGTGCTGTCGGGACGCGGTGTCGGACGCCGCTCCCGCGCCGCGCAGGATCGGCTCGCGGAAGCCATGGCGTTCGCGACCGAGAGCCTCGGCGCCATGCGCACCGTCCAGGTCTTCGGCGCCGAGGGGCTCTCGACGCAGCGCTTCGATCGCGCCGTTGAGCAATCCTACGACGCTGCGGCGCGGGCGGCCAGGGCGCGAGGCACACTGACCGTCGTCGCCATCTTCCTCGCCTTCGGCAGCGTCGTGGCGGTGCTGTGGCTCGGCGCGCACGACGTGATGTCGGGCCGCATGTCGGGCGGGCTGCTGTCTCAATTCGTGCTCTATGCCGTGTTCGGCGCCAGCGCGCTCGGCCAGTTGAGCGAAGTCTGGAACGAGATCTCGGCAGCGGCCGGCGCGGCGGGCCGCCTGAGCGAGATCCTGGCCATCGAGCCCCGGATCGCCGCGCCGCGCGTCGCGACGCCGCTCCCGTCTCCGGCGGAAGGACGGGTCGCTTTCGAGCGTGTCGGCTTCGCCTACCCGACCCGCGACCGCGACGCCGTGGTGCACGACCTTTCCTTCGCTGTCCGCCCGGGGGAACGCGTGGCCATCGTCGGGCCGTCGGGCGCCGGCAAGTCGACGCTGTTCCAGCTCCTGACCCGCTTCTACGACCCCACGGCCGGCCGCATCCGGATCGACGGCGTCGACATCCGCGATGCCGACCCGGCCGCCGTGCGCGGGCGGCTCGCGCTGGTGCCGCAGGACCCGGCCATCTTCTCCTCCTCGATCGCCGACAACATCAGGTTCGGCCGACCTTCGGCGTCCGATGCCGAGGTCCGGCGCGCGGCCGAGCGTGCGGCGGCGTGGGGCTTCATCTCGGCCCTGCCGGACGGTGCCGACACGCTGGTCGGCGAACGCGGCGTCACGCTGTCGGGAGGGCAGCGCCAGCGCCTCGCCATCGCCAGGGCCATTCTGAAGGATGCGCCGATCCTGCTTCTCGACGAGGCGACGTCTGCTCTCGATGCCGAAAGCGAGACCCTGGTGCAGGCCGCGCTCGACGAGGTCATGGCCGGTCGCACCACGCTCGTGATCGCGCACCGGCTGGCCACCGTCGTGACGGCCGACCGCATCCTCGTCATGCAGGACGGCCGCGTCGTCGAGGAGGGCACCCATACGGCGCTCCTCGGCCGCGACGGACTCTATGCCCGATTGGCACGGCTTCAGTTCGACGCCGAGGGCTTCCGCAGGTCCGCCGCCGAGTGAAGCTTCGACGGACCCCGTCGACTCGGCAAGCCGCGAGGCCGCACGTGCTTCGACAGGCTCTTCCGGCCGCCCGAAACGAGGATGGTAGGCTCGAGGCTGGTCGGCAGCGCCGATCGCTCGGATCGTTGCTGCTTTCCACCGGAGCCCTCGGGATGCGCTCTCGTTCTTCTACCCAGGAATAATCTTAACGATCATTATCCGATTACAATCCCGCATAGTGTTATAAAACGCAATGACAGGCCTATGACGGCGCTCCTGCCCATCATCCGCACCGATTTCGAACTCCTCGAGACCTACC
>CAXUOD010000336.1:0-3938 GCA_964252585.1 uncultured Lichenihabitans sp.
TCGACCTCCTGTCCCGCGTCATCGCCGACATGGCGGCCGGCCTGTCGGCCTTCCGCCGCTACCTGCCGGCCGACCTCGTCGCGTCGCTCGCCAGCGAGGGGATCGAGGCCCGGCCGGGCGGCACGGTGCAGGCCGTGACCGTCCTGTTCGTCGACGTGGAAGGCTTCACCGGCATCTCGGAGGCCATGGGCGAGCGCGTCTTCGCCCTGCTCACCCGCTACTTCGACGTGGTATCGGCGGCCGTCGCCGAGCACGGCGGCACGATCGACAAGTTCATCGGGGACGGCGTCATGGCGTTCTGGGGAGCGCCGGTTCCGGACCAGGCCGCGGCCGCCTGCCGGACCGCCCTGGCCTGCGTCGAGGGTCTGGTCGCCGCCGACATCCGCGATCACTCCGGGCGGCCGCTCGTCGTCCGCATCGGCGTCAACTCGGGCCAGGCGTTGGTGGGGAACGTCGGCACCGCCCATCGCCTGAACTACACCGTGATCGGGGACGCGGTGAACGTGGCGAGCCGCCTGGAGGACGCCAACAAGGCATACGGCACGTCGATCATCGTCGGCGACGCGACCCGGGAGATGATCGGTGATGCGTTCGTCGTTCGCCGCCTCGACCGACTGGCTCTTCGTGGTCGGATCGTGCCGACCGACGTCCACGAACTGCTCGGCCGGGCTCAGCCCGGCGTCCCAGCGCCGGCGTGGGCTTCGCTCTATGAGCAAGGCCTCGCGTTTCATCTGGCCGGACGGCACCGCGAGGCGGAGACGAGGTTCGCGGGCGTGATCGCGATGCGAGGCGAGGATGCCCCGTCCTTGGCCATGTTGGATCGCTGTCGGACATCGGGGTCGCCTTCCTAGCTCGCGGCCGGCAGTCGGTGGACGCAGCGGAATGAGGTCGGACGCCGGTTGCACCGGCATGGCCGTCGAGTCGGGACGATGGAGACGGGCCGTGCGCTCGGGAGCATTTCTGGCCAGCGGGTCACCTCACGCGACGCAGCGTGATGCGGGTCAGCTCCGACGGCCGTCTCAGCCCAAGGGCGAATCTGGGTCACAGTGTCGTCCCGTTGTTCACGTGAAGCGTCATCGCACCGACGTCATAGCGCCCCGACACGAACCCGTCGTTCCTGCGCGCAACCAAGCGGTCAAGGCCCTGGATCATGCCGCCGTGCGGTGCCCTGACCGTTGCAGCGAGACGCCGCGCGCGGCGGCTTCGCTGGCATCCTCGGCTGATGGTCAGCCAACACTATCGGGGCATCGGCCAGTGCCCCGGCCAGCGCGGCGATCGAGTCGAGTTCTGAAACGCCTATCCGCCCCGCCGACGGATCCGTCACGCCGACGAGGCTCATGCGAGCCTGCCCTCGCTTAGGTACCACATGCTGGTTGAGCAGCATGCGCGTTACCAGCCGAGCGAGTGGTCCCATTCATCCAAGCTAGCCGAAGATGTACACGTGGCAGCCGGGCATGACCTGGTTGTTGCGGCACCCGCCCGACACGCTGCTGATCTCTGGAACGATCAGCGTCGAGCATTTCGAACAAGACATGGCGGCCGCGTCGGTGGAGTTCGATGCGGAGACGATGGCCGACCTCGACGCGATCGCCGCGGCCACGTCCGGCAGTCAGCCTCCTCGACCTTGAGGGCTCGATCCAAGTTCATGGACGTCCGCTCTTGAGCGAAGCGCAACCCATGTCGAACGACCTACGTGGATCGTGAGCGGCTAGGGCAGCGCGGACGCGAAGGTTTGCCGCCCGACGGCTCGCGAAGATCTGCCCTGAGCGCCCTGATGGATCTCAGGCTCACTTCTTGCCTCCGTAGTCCGACCGCGCAGTTCCGACACGGTCCAAGAGCCTCCGCTGACGCTCGCCTTCGCTGATAAGGATCTACGCTGGTCTGCAGGTGCCCACAGCTGTCCCAGGTGAGACGCGATGCTACGTCGTGAGCACCGCGCGCCGGACCGTGCCGAAGCGACGCTCATGCCGGACCTCGACGACACCGTCGTGCTCCGAGCATCCTATAGCCGGCAGAGCTTCGCGCCCCACTCCCATCCGGCCTACGTCCTCGCGCTCGTGACGCGGGGCGCCCTGCGGTTCCGGTGCGGGACCGGGCTGTTCGTTGCGCCATCCGGTTCGGCCTGCCTGATCAACCCGGGCGAGGTGCAAACCGGCGAAGCCGTCTCCGACCTGGGCTGGTCTTATTGGAGCGCCTATGTGCCCGCGAGCGTGTTCGGCATGGTCGAGACGCGGCCGGATCAGGGCCGCGCACCTTTGTTCGCCTCACGCGTCGTGAACGACGGAACGGTCGCCGCGGCGCTGGGCATGTTCTTCTCCGACGTCCACACCCCGCCTGGCTTGGCCCAGACCGAACGGCTGCTCGCCTGCCTGTCGCGCGTCGCCGAGCGCTGCGGCACAGGTGCCGCCGTGGAGGCGGGCGAGGTCAGTCCACGGCTCGTCCGTCGCGCTGAAGACTACATGGCCGAGAACTTCGGTGCGCCGCTCAAGCTGGAGGACGTCGCGCGGGCGTGTGGGGTCACGGGCTTCCACCTGACGCGCGCCTTCAAGAGGCACACCGGCCTCGCCCTGCATGCTTGGCTGGTGCAGCACCGGATCGAACGCGCCCGCGCGAAGCTGCTCGGCGGCGAGCCGGTGGCCGACACGGCGCTCGCCTGCGGCTTCAGCGATCAGGCGCACATGACGCGTTGGTTCCGCCGCACTCTGGGGCTGACGCCCGGCGATGTCCGCGCGATGTCAAGGATGTTCAAGACCGGCACGCTCCCAACCCATACCGGTGATCCCAACTGAGGAGCGACTTCGCGCTTCCGGTCGACATGGAACCGTCGCATGGACATCGCGCGCTTCGCCAGACACCCACTCACGTTCGGCCCGAGCCCGGTCGAACCGCTCCCGCGCCTGTCCGCGTTCCTTGGCGGCAGGGTCGAGATCTGGGCCAAGCGCGACGACTGCAACTCGGGCATAGCGTTCGGCGGCAACAAGACGCGCAAGCTCGAATACCTCGTGCCCGACGCCCTCGCCCAGGGCTGCGACACGCTGGTCTCGATCGGCGGCGTCCAGTCGAACCACACGCGCCAGGTCGCCGCTGTCGCCGCGAAGGTCGGGCTCAAGTGCCACCTCGTCCAGGGCAGCTGGGTCGACTGGCCGGATTCGGTCTACGACCGCGTGGGCAACATCCAGCTATCACGCCTGACCGGGGCGTCGCTTCGCTTCTCCGACGAGGCGTTCGGCATCGACCTCAAGGACAGTTGGCACCGCGCGCTGGACGAGGTCCGGCGTGCCGGCGGAAACCCCTACGCGATCCCGGCGGGGGCCTCCGACCATCCCCTGGGCGGCCTGGGGTACGTGCGGTTCGCCGAGGAGCTGCGAGCCCAAGAGCGCGCCCTCGGCTTCGGCTTCGACTATATCGTCGTAGGCTCCGGTACCGGCGGCACGCAGGCCGGCATGGTCGTCGGGTTCAAGGAGGACGGCCGCGCGGCGCGGGTGATCGGTATCGACGTCATCGCGCAGCCCGAGGCCGTCCGGGCCGCGGTCACCAGGATAGCTGAGCGAACGGCCGATTTGGTCGGCCTCGGGCAGGCCATCACGACCGCCGACATCACGATCAACTCCGACTACGCCGGTCCGGTCTACGGCGTGCCATCGCGGGAAACCGTGGAGGCGATCCGGCTCGCCGCGCGCCTGGAAGGCTTCATCACGGACCCCGTCTACGAGGGCAAATGCGTGCAGGCTGTGATCGATCTCGTCAGGAGGGACGCGTTCGAGGCCGGAGCGCGGGTGCTCCTCGTGCACCTCGGCGGGACGCCTGCGCTCAATGCGTATTCCTACTTGTTCAAGGACGGCTGAGGACGTTCTCAGCGAATGGTGTTCAGGCGCCATCATCCTGTCCGGCGCGTGCGGGACCCCTCAGGTCGGAGCGGCCCGCGTAGTCGCCGAGGC
>CAXUOD010000337.1:0-617 GCA_964252585.1 uncultured Lichenihabitans sp.
CCGGCATCGGCCGCGCACTCGCCTCCGTGCGCAAGCGCCGCGACGGCGGTCCAGCGGATCAATTCAGCGGTGTGCATGGTGGGGACCTCGGGAAGATGTCGGGATGGACGTCGGCCCAGGCTACGCAGGCCGTCACAGGCGAGAGGACACGCCGCGTCGTTCACGCGAGAGCGTGGTGTCGTGGCTGTCGAAAGGGATGGAGTGAGGAGCGGTTCAGCCGCCGGTCAGGAGCGCAGCCGCACAGGGGCGGGCAGGACGGACGGGGAGAACCGACGATGGCCGCGAAGACGAACGCTCGCGAGGAAGCTGTGAGGCAAGCCAGGGAGGACGCCAGCGTCGTGCTGGCGAAGCACCCGTGCGTGACGGCCGGCGGATGCGGCGAGAGTGAGCCCAGTCCGATCGACCTGCGGCCCGAAGGCGATCAGCGGAGCCTCGGCCGTGAGGGCAACGACCTCGGCGGTGGTCAGGATCCGGCCGGGGCCAACTGCTCGAAGTAGGCGCCGAGTGGGCGCAGGTATGCTATCGGTGGCAACAGCCATCGTGATCACTCCAGGATCGTGGTGGTCAGGGCCGTTTCGGTGTTGGTAGCACCGTTGCGGCCCGTTCTTTTTGAAGCT
>CAXUOD010000337.1:627-3849 GCA_964252585.1 uncultured Lichenihabitans sp.
AGCCTCAGCCATGAGGGCGACGACCTCGGCGGTGGTCAGCACGGCGCAGGGCCGGCCGCCGGCCCGTAATAATCCGCGCTGGCAAACGGGCGCGGGTGTGCGATCATGGAACGTAGCCATGGCGAAGTGCATCCTTCGTGGTGGTCAGGGCCTGGGGGTCGGTTGCAGCCTTCCCCCGGCTCGCTGTTTATGCTAGCGTAAAATCATGACGTCAAGTGCTGCTAGCAAAAAATCGAGAGGCCGACCCGCAACCGGGATCGGTCATCAGGTCGTCGTGCGAATGCACAATCCCATGCTCGACGCGCTCGACGCTTTCGCGGCGGATCAGGGCGCGCCAGTTCCTTCCCGTCCTGAAGCTGTCCGTCGAGCCCTCGCGGACCACCTCCGCGCCAAGGGCTACCTGCCGGCGACGCCTGACTCCGAAGCGGCGATCTGAGGGGACTTCTCATGCCGGGCACTCTGACGATTCTCGTGGTGCTCGCGATCCTCGCCGTCTTCGCTGTCCTGCTCTATCGAGCGGCCCGACGTGCCAAGCCAAGCTCTCAATCCTCTACCGACTTCGGCTACGGCGACGTTGGAACAGCCTATGTCGGTAGCGATGCGCCGACCTCGGGCAGCGCCGGGCACGCTCATGGGCCATCCGGCGCCCACGACCATGCGCCAGGGCCGAGCCATGCGGCGTCTCACGATGGCGGAGGTGGCGGCCACGGTGGAGGGAGCAGTGGCGGTGATGGCGGAGGAGGCGGCGGGCATGGATGAGCGGAAGGACATCCTCACCGGCCTCGGCTACCTCCCGGCCCGCAACGATTTCGAGATGGCGAACTGAGAACCACCGTGCGATGTCGAACGTCCCCATCCTCCGCCAAATCGTTGCAGCGCTTCGTGGCCTCGTGTTCAAAGCGAAGGACGCAGGGTCGCCCGCGTCGGCCGACGTGCTGAGCATGGCGGCGCATGCGGTGCAGGACATCGCATCAGCTGAGGACAAAATGCCCGCGTGCCGGCCCGAGCAGGCCGTGCGTCGCCTTGGGCGGGAGCGGACCTGATGCCTGTCTGCCCCTCGCGGCCCGAGGCCATGCGGGTCATAGTGGCGGATTGGATGACGAGCCAGGGGAGGTTGTGATGGCGGAGACCTATGCCGATGCCGATCCGGAGGAGGCTGTGACGGTGACGGGCGTCGGTCCGATGACGCTGCGCCGAGCAGTTCGGAAATATGAAGACTGGCGCGAGCACCACGGGTTGCCCCTGGTGCTCGTCTATCGTGAGACTGGCAAGGAGCCCGCACTGTTTGATATGGCCGACCTGGGGAAGCTCGCTGATCTGGAGCGCTTCAGGTGATCGGTTTCGGCTATCTGCCCTCGTCTTCGTCTACACCCGAGCCGGTGCGCGTGGCGGTGGTCGAGCGCGCCTAGAGCCGGCAGGCCTTCAGCCCCACCCCTCCGTTCTCGCGGCGATGCGTGCCGCCGCATAGGCTGCCCGGCGATCGGCGGCGTGGGCCCTGTCCGTGGCCCAATGCACGCTGTGCTCGTCGAGGACGCCTCGGTCGGCGTCTCGGAAGCCGTAGACGAGCCGGTGGCCGGCCGTGTGCGTCACCACGACCGTCCTGTCATCCCGCGCCTCGGTCGTCCAGCCGATCGCCGTGTCGCTCCCCTCCGCCATCCGCACCCCTTTTTCATCGCCCGCCGCCCTGCCATGGCCGATTGCACACCGGGGTGGAGCGGGATAGCCTACGCGCCATGCTGCCGAATTTGGATGTCGATCAACCCGGACTGAAGGACCGTCTCTGGCATAGCATGAGGGCGAATCTGGCGCAGTACATGCCGGAGATCCTCGACAGCGAGCTTCTACTCTGCCCGACGTGCTGCCGGCTGCTGCCGTACCGCGACTTCGACATCGAGCATATCCTGCCCAAGCAGGCCGTCGATCGAGATCCGACCGAGATTAAGGCCGAGGTGCCGAAGGACCGCCGGAGCGGCGTCATCCTCCTCTGCCGGAAGACGCTGAAGGTGAACGGCGTCAAGCACCACGGCCTGGGATGCAATAGCTGGAAGGGGAAGCATTACGACCCGTCCATAGCCGTTGTTTTGAGGGACAACGCCGTCAACGACAAGAAGGGAGGCCGCGCCCCCTGGACGACCTCAATGTTCGCCGCCGGCTTCCTCGCGCTGGTCCAGCACTACGGGTATCATACCATTTCCGGCGGATCAGCTCGGGGTTTGATGTTTTGGCCACCAAGCGAAGTTGGTGCGCGAGCTGATCTCGGTTTGGCGCTCGGCGAGGTCGCAGCATCGCGCACCGATCGTGTTCACGAGGTCATCCAGCGTGGGCACGAGCTTGTTGACGATGGGCTCGTCCACCAGCCGCCACAGCGTCTCGGCAGGCTGCAGTTCGGGACTGTAGGGCGGCAGGTAGACCAGCGTGATCCCGTCCGGCACGGCGAGGTTGGGACGGGTATGGAAGCCGGCATTGTCGAGGAGCAGCACCACCCGCTTTTTGGGTCCGGCGCCGACCGCGGTGGCGAAGGCGGCGAGCAGGCCGGCGAACAGCGGCTTGGACACGCCGTTGGACAGGTACCACACCGTTTCGCCGGTGGCGGGGCACACAAAGGCCGTGACGTAAAGCCACTCGAAGCGGTGGTGACCGAGCGCGGTCGGGCGCTGCCCCTTGGGGGCCCACACCGCGCGCAGGACCGGCTTCAGGCCGAGGCGGTGCTCGTCGGTGCAGAACACCTCGACCGGCACGCCAGGGTGGGCGGCCGCCTCCTCGGCGACGACGTTTGCCAGCTTTTTTTAAAAGCTTGGCCTTCTGCGGCCGTGGCGGATTTCGGGTTTTTCGGCCGCGGACGCTGCAGCGAATAGCCGAGTGCCTGCAACGCGTCCCAGCCGCGCTGGGGCAGCACGCGCTCCAGCCCGAGGTGGGCCGCGATGACGTCGGCCACTTTGCGGCTCGACCACACCCCGCCGTCCGGCGGCGGCTCGGCCAACCGCAGCCGCACCACCTCCAGCACCTCGGCCGTCAGAAGGCGTGGCTTGGGGCCGTTGCGCCGATGTCCGTCGGCCAAGCTGTCAGGACCGGACGCGTTGTAGCGCTCCAGCAGTTGCTCGATCCAGCGCGTCCCAAACGCCGTCACCCTCGACGTCGCCCCGACCGTGTGACCCTGGGCCAGCAGCCAGATCACCTGCACGTGCCGCGCCTCCACAGGATCCGCGCAGTCCACGAAACGAC
>CAXUOD010000338.1:0-3830 GCA_964252585.1 uncultured Lichenihabitans sp.
CTGTATTATTTTCCCCCCGGGGGGCGGCGGGGGGGGCGGGGGGGGGGGGGGGGGGCGGCGGGGGGGGCGGGGGGGGGGGCCCCCCGCGCCGGCCCGCGTTTCGCGATCATCCTCATGGACCTGCAGATGCCGGTCATGGACGGGTTGTCGGCCACCCGCGCGATCCGAGCGGAGGAAACCGAGGCCGGCGAAAACCCGACCCCGATCGTCGGTCTGACCGCCAACGCCATGGCCGAGGATGTCGTCCGCTGCCGTGAGGCCGGCATGGATGCGCATGTGGCCAAGCCGATCGAGTGGTCCGACCTCTTCGGCGCCATCGAGCGGCTGACCGAGGCAGGTCCCGACCTCGACGTTCTCGGGCGACCCGACGATGTCCCCGAGATCGACGTCCTCGACGAAGCGACGCTCGATGCGCTCGCGGGCTACGTCGGACGTGAACGATTGGAAGAGATGCTCGGCGCCTTCGCGCGCGAGGTCGAGGCCAGGGTCTCGGACTTCGATGCCGCGACGCCTTCGGAGATCGCGCGGCGCGCGCATGCGCTCGTGTCCTTGGCGGGACAATTGGGCTTCACCGAGCTGTCGCGGCGTTGCGCGGAAGTGGAGACGGCCGCGCGAGACGGGATCGACCCGATCCCGGTCGACGAGGTTCGGTCGGCTGCCGACCGCGCCATCCGGGCGGCTCGGCGCTCGCGTTCGACGCGTGCCGCTTGACCGGGGTGTCGGGCTACTCTCTCCCTCGTTGAAATCTTGGCGCGCGTCAATCAACCCACCATTAATGGTTAACGCGGTATCACAGAGTGCCGGCGACACCATGGATCGGGCGCCGCTGAAGGTGATGCATGCAGGACGCGGGACACGATCTGTCTGTCGAGGCCGATGTTTCCGCACATCGCTTTCGCGACCCAGCGCCGCGTGCCGTCAAGCTCTTTGCCGTCGGAGACGACCTCGGTCGCCTGAAGCTCATGATCGAGCGGCTGAGCCACGAGGTCCTGATCGGCGACGCGATCGATCCGAGGCCGGCGTTGGCCGCGGTCGTCAGCGACCACATCGAGTCCCCGCTCGACCTCTGCCGCTCGCTGTCTGGTCGATGCCCCACGATCCTGATTTCGGACGAGCCCGACTTCGCGTTCAGGCTTGCGGCCGTTCGGGCCGGCGTCGCGGCCATCATAAGACGACCCGTCAATCCGACCGAGATCTCGGAATGGCTGCTTTATCTCGATGCCCTCGAGACGCCCGCGGACGTGTCGGTGCTGATCGTCGATGACGATTGGCTTGCGGCCGAGATCAACGCATCCGTGCTCCGGTCCAACGGGATGACGGTCACGACCGTCACCGATCCGGCCAAGGCCGTGGAGGCGATCGAGGCACTCGGACCGGACATCGTGCTAATGGACATGCAGATGCCGGGCATCGGCGGGGTTGAGCTCGCCAAGGTGATCCGTCAATCGATGCATTTCGTGTCTCTTCCGATCGTCTTCCTCTCGGCGGAGCGCGACGAAGATCGCCAGCTCGCGGCGCGCCGCCAGGGCGGAGACGATTTCATCAAGAAGCCGGTGCAGCCCGACATGCTGGTCTCGCTCGTCAGGCTCAGGGCGGACCGCTCGAAGCTCCTGCGCTCGCTCATCGAACGCGACAGGCTGACCGGGCTTTTCGACCAGACACGGTTCAAGGAGCGGGTCGCCCATGAATTGGAGCGATGCCGGCGCACCGGCGCCGAGATCAGCCTGGCCATGATCGACCTCGACCATTTCAAGCAGGTGAACGACATCCACGGTCACGGGGCCGGCGACGATGTGCTGAGAACGCTGGCCGATCTGCTCGGCACGAGCCTGCGCAAGATCGATATCGTGGGCCGCTGCGGCGGAGAAGAGTTCGGCGTCATCCTCCTCGACACGAGCCTGGAGGATGCGGCGCGCATCCTGGACGCGTTGCGGGAGCGGTTCGGTCGGATCGTCTTCCCGGGACGACCGGCCTCGTTTCGGGTCACGTTCAGTGCCGGCATCGCGTCGTCCCGCGATTGCGGCGACATCGCCGTCCTGATGGCGAGCGCCGATGCGGCTCTCTACACGGCGAAACGAAACGGTCGAGATCAGATCAGGTTTGCCGGCTCGCCGTGATGGGAAAGCCCAACCGTCGCCGAACGCGACGGCTCGACGCTCACATCGTCGCGCCGATCTGCCACGGCACGAACTCCGCGTCGCCGTAACCGAGCGCCTCCGATTTCGAAGGCTCGCCCGAGGCGACGGCCAGGATGCGGTCGAAGATCTCGCGACCCTTGTCGGCGATCGTCACGCCGTCGAGCACGTCGCCGCAATTGATGTCCATGTCGTCGGTCATGCGGCGGTAGGTGTCGGAATTGGTGGCGAGCTTGATCGAGGGCGTCGGCTTGCAGCCATAGGCCGAACCCCGCCCCGTCGTGAAGCACAAAATGTTGGCGCCGCCCGCCACCTGGCCGGTCGCCGAGACCGGGTCGTAGCCGGGCGTGTCCATGAACACGAAACCCTTGGCGTCCACCTGTTCGGCGTAGTCGTACACGCCGGCGAGGTTGCGGGTGCCGCCCTTGGCGGCGGCGCCGAGCGACTTCTCGAGGATGGTCGTCAAGCCACCCGCCTTGTTGCCGGGCGAGGGATTGTTGTTCATCTCGCCGCCGTTGCGCTTCGTGTAATCCTCCCACCAGTGGATGGTGCGGACGAGTTTCTCGCCGACCTCGCGGCTGACGGCCCGACGCGTCAGCAGGTGCTCGGCCCCGTAGATCTCCGGCGTCTCCGACAGGATCGCGGTGCCGCCGTTGTCGACGAGAATGTCGGCCGCGGCCCCGAGCGCCGGATTGGCCGTGATGCCGGAATAGCCGTCCGAGCCGCCGCATTGCAGCGCCAGCATCAGTTCGGAGGCCGGGATCGTCTCGCGCCGCGCCGCATTGGCGGCCGGCATCATGCCGCGCAGCCGCGCCACCCCGCCTTCGACCGTCTTCCTGGTGCCGCCAGTGTCCTGGATCGTCATGGTCTGGAAATGCTCGCCTTCGCCGAGGCCGTATTCGGCCTTCATGCGGCCGATCTGGAACACCTCGCAGCCGAGCCCGACGAGGAGCACGCCGGCGATGTTCGGGTTCGTGGCATAGCCCCACTGGGTGCGCTTCAGGGCCTCGAAGCCCGGGCCCTTGTCGGCCATGCCGCAGCCGGTGCCGTGGACCAGCGCGATGACGCCGTCGATGTTCGGGTAGTCGCCGAGGATGCCGGACCGCTAGCCCTACTTGGCCATGAAGCGGGCCACGGAAGCCGAGCAGTTCACCGAGGTGAGGATCGCGAGATAGTTGCGGGTGCCGGCCTTGCCGCCGGCGCGCCTGAAGCCCTGGAAGGTCGCCTGCTGCCCGGCCGGCACCGGGGTCTCGGGCCGCGCGCCCTCGGCGAACTGGTAGTCGCGCTCGAAATCCGGCCCCATGGCGAGGTTGTGCTCGTGCACCCAATCGCCGGGCGCGATCGGCTGCGTGGCGAAACCGATGATCTGCCCGAACTTCAGCACCGGCGTTCCGGCCGGGATCCCGACGGTCGCCATCTTGTGGCCCTTCGGGACCCTGGCGCGCGGTTCGACGCCCGCGCTCGTCGGCTTGCCGGCCTCGAGCACGTCGACCGCCACCACGACATTGTCCTGCGGCTGCAGGCGAAGCGTGCGGGCGGGCGGTGTCACGGCGATGGTCATGGTGGCGCTCGCGGTTACGCCGGCGCGATGACGATCACGCACCGGGGGTGAAGTCCGGGCGGGGACGCGTCGGCGGATCCTCGCTCGCCGGGCCGATGCGTCGTGGTGCGCCCCGGTCCCTAGGCCGTTACATG
>CAXUOD010000339.1:0-3818 GCA_964252585.1 uncultured Lichenihabitans sp.
TGTTTAACCAGTAATTATTAAATAAAGTTAATCCATCCGCGTCTAAAAAAACGGAGATCCGAAAGATTCTATCCGCCTAAGGCGCCTGCAGATAAGATTTCGCCGGAGAACATGGTTGCTGGAATTAGGTTACATATTTGTCTCTTTCGTCTGGGTCCTTAAGATCTTCATTCAACGTGACATTATGATAGTTTGGGGTGCATAACCTGTGAAGCTCGATGTTCCCACATTGATGATCGCCGGGGCTTTCGTAGCGCTAATGAGCAGCGCGATGCTGCTTTACGCTTGGCACCAATACCGCGATACACGAGCTGCGCTCTGGTGGGCAGGCGCTGAATTCATGCTGGCCTGCGGCATCGTGCTGATTGCGATCGGAAGCGGGACCGACACTCCATTGATCTTCAAAGCGGGTCTGACGCTCCTTTGCACTTCGTCGGCATCAACCTGGGCCGGAGCTCGTTCATTCGATGGACGTTCGATCTCTCCAGCTTTGCTGTGTCTAGGAACCCTTGTTTGGCTCATAGCCCACACATTGCCAGATGGTGTGTTTGGCCCCACCGCAGCCTCGCTCTTGCATGCTGCGATTACTTTGAGTTACTACGCCAGTGCCGCATTTGACATCAGGAGTCGAAGAGGCGAGATCCTCAAAGGGCGCTTTCCGACCGTGGTGCTGCTGGCCACGCATGCGCTCACGTTGCTGATCGCGGTGCCCGCCACTCTGACTATGACCCTGTTGCCGAACCAACCGCCACCGGTCCTGAGCTGGTTTGGCATCATCCATTTCGAAACTCTAGTTTTCGCGATCGGCACTGCGATCTTCCTGATCATCATGACCAAGGAACGAAGCGAGCGCCGGCTTTTAGAAGCTTCTCACACGGATGCTCTCACAGGCATCGCCAATCGCCGCGGGTTCCTTCTCAAAGCCGAGCAGATCCTGGACCAATGCCGGAAGGTCGGCGCTCCCGTCGCCGTGGTGCTCTTCGACCTCGACCGCTTCAAGCTCATCAACGATACTTTCGGTCATGCGGTCGGCGACAGTGTTATAAAAATGTTCGCCGGCGTTTGTGAACGAACGCTGCGCCCAAGCGACCTTGTTGGTCGTCTAGGGGGAGAAGAGTTCGCTGCGATCCTGCCGGGTTCCGGTGTGGAAGCAGGCTTCGCGATGGCAGAGCGCATCCGCAAGGTGGTCGTTGAAGGCGGAGCAATAGTCGATGGCTCACCTGTAGGCCTTACGATTAGCGGCGGAGTTGCGGCCAGTGAACGTTCAGAGAATATTCACGCCCTGTTGAAAATGGCAGATATTGGCCTGTACGAGGCCAAGTCGAATGGAAGAAATCGAGTTATATGTGTCGACTTACAAATGAACAATACCGAAGCCAAGGCGAAAGTCATTCGAATTGCTTAACTCACGCTCTGTCTCGGCAAATTGTCGCGCTGAACCTGAGGCGAACACGGTGAATATTCGGATCGGCGCTCCCAGTACGCAGGCCTCGACTGGTTTCTTTGTGGAAGGCCCTTTCACGGCTCACGGCTTCGCCTCTGAACATGGTCCCGGCGCCGAGGAACCCACATTTGAGACACTACGGTGCCGACCAGGACGTCATCTGCCCTCCGGCTTCCTGCAACCTGCCTCGCTGAACTGAGCTTTACCCGACGGCCTTCTCTTCCTCGATCGCCAGCCCATGCAACGTCTCGAACAAAGCCTCGCCGGTCATACAGGCGGGATCAAAGCCGCTATGCTGCACGAGAGCCCCGTAGCGAGCGGCGTCATCGACCGACGCGCCGACGAAACCCATCGACCAGTTCTCGAAAGCTCGGGCGGGCGTTGGATCGAAAGCCAAAAGCGAAACCTCGCCGTGACGCTCGTCCTGCTGGATGCGTTCGAACACCTCCTCGACCGCGGAACGTGAACCCTCCAGCACCTGGGCGAAGCAGCCCGAGTTGAACATCAGCGCGCCGGTGACGCCGACACGCTGATTGTTCACCTGGCTCTTGGCCAGGATCGAGGTGATCGCTGCTGCCAGTGCAGCCGCGTCTCCAGTGATGGTATTGCGGCTGTAGTAGACCAGACGGTACAAATCGTCGGGCATCACAGGTCTCCTCAGGAAGCTTCCGCTGAGCATGCGAGCTCAAGCATTGCGATCGCGGCCCCTGCCGACATCGGCCGGCCGGTGAGATAACCTTGTACCTCATCACAGCCCGCAGCGCGGATGCAGGTGAGTTCGGCCTCGGTCTCAACTCCTTCTGCAAGCGTCTTCATGTGCAGCGTCGAGGCAAGGGTAGTCACCGCACGGAAGATTGCCTGCCTGTCGGCGTGCACATCGATGTCGCGGACGAAGCACTGATCGATCTTGATCTTGTTGAACGGAAACTTTTGCAGATAGCCGAGGGAGGAGTAGCCGGTGCCGAAATCGTCCATCGACACGGCGACGCCGAGTTCCCGCAACCGGTTGAGTACGTTCAGCACGTCTTCGGTGTCATCGAGCAGCGCGCCTTCCGTGATCTCAAGTTCCAAGCGCTGCGACGGCAGCTGAGATTGCGCGAGCGCCGAGATGACCGTCTCCGCGAGCTTGCCACGGCGAAATTGTACCGGCGAGAGATTGACAGCAATCGAAACCGGGGTCGGCCAAGCGGCGGCTTGCTTGCACGCCGTGCGCAGCACCCATTCTCCGATCGCGCTGATCACGCCAATCTCTTCGGCAAGCGAGATGAACTCCCCGGGCGGCACGAGGCCGCGCGTAGGATGATGCCATCGGATGAGCGCCTCGAAACCGATGATCCGGTTCGAGGCGAGATCGAACTGGGGCTGGTAGACGAGTTCCAGCTGCTTGAGAGCCAAAGCGCGACGCAGATCGACTTCCATCGATCGCCGCACCTGCATGCGCTCGTCCATTCCAGGCTCGAAGAAGCGGTAGCAGCCGCGCCCCTCGGCTTTGGCCCTGTACAGGGCGAGATCCGCATTCTTCAGCAAAACATCTGGCTCGTAGCCGTCGCTTGGCGCGACAGCGACACCGACACTCGCTCCGATGTGCAGCATGTGACCGTCAATCGCGTAGGCTCGGCCGATGAGATCGACCAAGCGTGTCGCCAGCGTTGTCGCTGCAGCCGGCTGCGGCGCGTCGGACTGGATGACGGCAAATTCATCGCCGCCAAGGCGTGCCACCACGTCGCCATCGCGAAGCGCGCTCTTGAAACGCTGTGCCACTTTCCGGAGCAGGGCGTCGCCGATGGGATGTCCCAGCGTGTCGTTCACTGCCTTGAAGCGATCAAGATCGATATAGAGGACCGCCGTTGCCTGACCCGTTCGTGCCGCGCTGGCGAGCCGTTCAACCAAACGATCCCGGAACGCCTTTCGGTTGGCAAGCCCTGTCAAGGCATCTCGCTCGGCCAGCTCGGCGTTGCGAACATACGTCGTGACATCGTCCATGCTCAGCACAAAGCCGCCACTCGATAGCGAGCGCAGCGTACAATCGAGCAGGCGATCGTCTGAAAGCTGTAGCCTCATTGGCGCGGGTTCGGCACCGGCATCTACGGCTGTGAACACCTCGTCGCCGCCAGTCGCGCCGCAACTGGTGAACAACGCTTTCAACGTGCAGCCGACCGGATCAACCGGCATGAACAGCTCTTCGGCGCTCGCGTTAACGTATTCTACATGACGATCTTCATCGAGGATAAGAACAGCGGTCGCCATTTCTGGAAGCGCAGCACTTCTAGGTTGCAGCGCTCTGACAATCTCTTTCAGGCTGCTGGCAATCGTCATCCGCTGGTCCTCGATCGAGGCATGTACGTCACACTGCTGAAGGACAGGTAAACGTTTG
>CAXUOD010000340.1:0-3812 GCA_964252585.1 uncultured Lichenihabitans sp.
GGCGCCTGGGGGCTCGGCTGGGAATGCTGGTGCGACGGCATGGAGGTGTCGCAGTTCACCTATTTCCAGCAGGTGGCCGGGGTCGAATGCTCGCCCGTCTCGGGAGAACTGACCTACGGGCTCGAACGGCTCGCCATGTATGTACAGGGGGTCGAGAACGTCTACGACCTGAACTTCAACGGCCTCGACGGCGAAGCCCGCATCTCCTACGGCGACGTCTTTCGTCAGGCCGAAGAGGAATATTCGCGGTTCAACTTCGAATTCGCCGATACGGCGCTGCTGTTCCAGCACTTCAAGGATGCCGAGGGCGAGGCGCGGTCCCTTCTCGAGAAGGGAGCGCCGGAACAGCCCGCGAACGACCAGCGCCACAAGCTGGCGTTGCCGGCCTATGACCAGACCATCAAGGCGTCGCATCTCTTCAACCTGCTCGACGCCCGCGGCGTGATCTCGGTCACCGAGCGGCAGAGCTACATCCTGCGGGTGCGCGAGCTCGCCAAGGCCTGCGGCGCGGCGTGGCTGCAGACGGAGGGCGGCGGACTTGACCGCAACACTGTTGCTCAGCCGCCCATGCCGGACTAAGTTCAGCGGACTAAGTTCGAGGAGGCCGATCATGGATACGTATAATATTCACGAGGCGAAAACCCACCTGTCCCGCCTTATTGAGAAGGCCGCCAAAGGCGAGAGTTTCATCATCGCCAAGGCCGGCAAGCCTCTCGTCCGGGTGGTGGCTTTCGAAGAGCCGCCGGCGAAGGCTGTCCAGCGGATCGGCTTCATGAAGGGTGAGATCAGCATCCCCGATGATTTCAAGGCGTTCGGCCGAGAGGAGATCGAGGAGATGTTTTACGGTGAACACGATTGAAATTGCTGCCCGACACTCACCTGCTGCTGTGGCTCGCTGATGGCTCCCCCGAACTGCCCGCTGCGGCTCAGGCCTTGATGGGCGACCTCGACAATGACGTGGTCTTCAGCGTCGCTTCATTGTGGGAAGTGGCGATTAAATTCGCTCTAGGCCGGCCTGAGTTCCAGGTTGACCCCCGTTTGCTTCGACGCGGGTTGCTCGACAACGGCTACGCCGAACTCACCATCACGGCGCGACATGCGCTTGCCACGGTGGCGCTGCCCTCCATCCACAAAGATCCCTTCGATCGCCTGCTGATCGCCCAGGCTACCGTCGAAGGCATCACGCTCCTGACTGTCGACGCCACTCTCCTGCGTTACCCCGGCCCTATCCGGCGCATCTGACGCCCGGTCGTTTCACGAAGCCCCCATGCCCGATCTGCTCCTTGAACTGTTTTCCGAAGAGATCCCGGCCCGGATGCAGGCCCAGGCCGCAACCGACCTGAAGCGGCTCGTCACCGATGCGCTGGTGGCGGGCGGGCTCGTCTACGAGGGCGCGCAGGGCTTCGCGACGCCGCGCCGGCTGTCGCTCCACATCGCCGGTCTGCCGGCGCGGCAGCCGGATACGCGGGAGGAGCGCAAGGGTCCGCGCGTCGGTGCGCCCGAGGGCGCCATCCAGGGCTTCCTGAAGAGCACCGGCCTCGCCTCGATCGACGAGGCCAAGGTCGTCGAAGACCCGAAGAAGGGCAGCTTCTACGCGGCCGTGATCGAGAAGCCGGGGCAGGCGACGCAGGATGTCATAGCGGACCTCCTGCCGGGGCTGATCCGCGGCTTTCCGTGGCCGAAGAGCATGCGCTGGGGGAGGGGATCGGACGCGCCCGACGCGCTGCGCTGGGTGCGCCCCCTGCAATCCATCCTGTGCACCTTCGGGGCCGAAACCGAGGAGCCGGAGATCGTGGCCTTCGAAGTCGCGGGGATCGCGTCGGGCGACACGACGAAAGGCCATCGTTTCATGGCGCCGGCGTCTTTCCGCGTGAAGCGTTTCGACGACTACGTGCCATCCTTGGCGCGGGCGCGCGTCGTGCTCGATGCCGGGCGGCGGGCCGAGATCATCCGGCACGACGCGCGCGACCTCGCCTTCGCGCAAGGGCTCGAAGTGGTCGAGGACGAGGCGCTGCTGGCCGAGGTGGCGGGGCTCGTCGAATGGCCCGTCGTGCTGATGGGCCGCTTCGATCCGGCCTTCCTGGCGATCCCGGCCGAGGTGATCCGGGCCACGATCCGGGCCAACCAGAAATGCTTCGTCACGCGGAAGCTCGACGGGACGCTGGCCGAGAGCTTCATCCTCGTGTCGAACATCGTGGCGCCCGACGGAGGTTCGGCCATCGTGGCCGGCAACGAGCGCGTCGTGCGGGCGCGGCTCTCGGACGCGCGCTTCTTCTGGGATACCGATCGCGGGGTGAAGCTCGCCGATCGCGTGCCGAAGCTCGACACGATCGTGTTCCACGAGAAGCTCGGCACGCAGGGCGAGCGGGTCCGTCGCATCGTGGCGCTGGCTGGGGAGCTCGCGCCGCAGGTCGGGGCCGATGTCGCCGAGGCAGAGCGGGCGGCGTTGCTCGCCAAGGCCGACCTCGTGTCCGAAATGGTGGGCGAGTTCCCCGAGCTTCAGGGCCTGATGGGCCGCTACTACGCGGCTGCACAAGGCGAGACATGGTCCGTCGCGGCTGCCGTCGAGGACCATTACCGGCCGCAGGGGCCGTCCGACCGCGTCCCGACCGATCCGGTGTCGATCGCGGTGTCGCTCGCCGACAAGCTCGACACGTTGATCGGCTTCTGGGCCATCGACGAAAAACCGACGGGCTCGAAGGACCCGTTCGCGTTGCGACGCGCTGCGTTGGGCGTGATCCGGGTCATCATCGAAAACGGGCTGCGCATCAGCCTGCGCCACGAGCTGATGCAGCACGGCCTCGTTTTCGTGACGCGTCACCACGCCGCCGAGGAAGATCGGACGGTGGTCGAAGCACGCGAGCGGCAAGGCCTGGACCTCATGGGCTTCTTTGCCGACCGGCTCAAAGTGTACCTGCGCGACAAAGGAGCGCGGCACGACCTGATCGATGCCGTCTTCGCGCTTTCGGGCCAAGACGACCTCGTGCTCGTCGTGCGCCGCGTCGAGGCGCTCGGGCGCTTTCTCGAGACGGAGGACGGCCGCAACCTGCTGTCCGGCTATCGCCGCGCCGCCAACATCCTCAAGGCCGAGGAGAAACGCGACGGGGCAGGGGTGTTCGACGGCCTCTACGAACCGACGCAGCTCGCGGCCGAGGAGGAGCGGCACCTCGGCGCGGCTCTCTCTCGAACCGCGGAGGAGGTCGCCGACTGCGTGAGGCGCGAGGATTTCGAAGCCGCCATGCTGGGCCTGGCAGGGCTCCGGGCTCCGGTGGACGCCTTCTTCGAGCGCGTCACCGTCAATGCCGAGGAACCGGCGTTGCGGACGAACCGGTTGCGCCTCCTCTCCGCCTTGCGGCGCGCGATGCTCGCCGTCGCCGATTTCTCCAGGATCGTCGAAAAGGGCTGACCCGAGGATCTGCCGACCCGTGTCCGTCGACGCCGTGGCTCCTCCCCAACCGCCACGGTCGAACTCGTCCCGGCATCCACGCCGGCCCGGCGTGCCGTGGCGGTCGGATCGGTCCTTCACCGGGCCGAACACAGAGGCGACCATCGCATGGCTTGGTCTCGCTTCGCATCGTCGCGATAATTGGGGTTGACGGTTTTGGGGCGTGGGGTTACATCAGCGTCATCGACGGCGGCGTTGCCTTTGAGCGGCGTTTGCGGGGATCGACATTTCTCCATGGGTTAGAGTGGGGTATTCCTGGCGGGAGCTGGGGATGTTGTCGTCTTCGAGTCTCTGGTGAGACTTCGTCCTGAACCACGCTGTTTGACAATTTCATCGGAAGAAAGAGAAACGTGGACGGCGGGGTTCT
>CAXUOD010000341.1:0-3790 GCA_964252585.1 uncultured Lichenihabitans sp.
CCACGACGCGCTGTTCATCCACCGCCAGACCATGGCGGGCGCGATGCGGTTCTCGACCGCGGAACTCGCCGAGCTCGAATCGAGGATCTCCTCGGCGGCCGAGCGCGCCCTGACCATCGAGCGCGGCCTCTGGGACGGCCTCGTCGCTTCCGTGCTGGCCGAGGCCGACGGCATCCGCGCCACCGGCGATGCGCTGGCGGCGGTCGACGTCGCCTTCGCGCTCGGCGAGGTCGCCGACGCGCGCGGCTGGACGCGGCCGCTCGTCGACCGCTCCCTCGCCTTCCGCATCGCGGGGGGCCGCCATCCGGTGGTGGAAGCGGCGCTCAAGGCGAAGGGCGTCGACTTCGTCGCCAACGGCTGCGACCTCAGCGGCGTCGAGGATCCGGCGCGGGCCAAGGCCACAGGCGGCCGCATCGCGGTCGTGACGGGCCCCAACATGGCCGGCAAGTCGACCTTCCTGCGCCAGAACGCCCTCATCGCCGTGCTGGCCCAGGCGGGCTCCTACGTGCCGGCCGCGGACGCGCATATCGGGGTCGTCGACCGGCTGTTTTCCCGCGTCGGCGCCGCCGACGACCTCGCGCGCGGCCGGTCGACCTTCATGGTCGAGATGGTCGAGACGGCGGCGATCCTCAACCAGGCGACCGGGCGCTCCCTCGTCATCCTCGACGAGATCGGCCGCGGCACCGCCACCTTCGACGGCCTGTCCATCGCCTGGGCCGCGATGGAACATCTCCACGACCGCAACAGGTCGCGCGGGCTCTTCGCCACCCACTTCCACGAGCTGACCCAGCTCGGCCACAAGCTGCCGCGGCTGTCCAACCTCACCGTGAAGGTGACGGAATGGAACGGCGACGTGGTGTTCCTGCACGAGGTCGTGGCGGGCGCGGCGGACCGATCCTACGGCATCCAGGTGGCGAAGCTCGCCGGGCTGCCCGCCTCGGCCGTGGAGCGGGCCCGCATCATCCTGGCCGAGCTGGAGAAGGGCGCGCGCTCGTCGCCGGTCGAGCGCCTGCTCGATGACCTGCCGCTCTTCGCCAACCTCAACACCCCGCCGCCGGCGCCGCCCGAGCCCGCGCGGGACGCACTCAGGGACGCGCTCGACGCGGTCGATCCCGACGAGTTGACCCCTAAGGCCGCGCTCGAAGCCCTCTATGCGCTGAAGCGGGCGGCCCGGGAGCCCTGACGGGAATTCGGTGCGATGGAGCAACGGCTGGCTTCGCGGATGCGGATCACGACGGCGGAGCGGTGATGCGATGAACGACAACCGGTTGTGGGTCGGCCTCACCGCGTTGGCGGCTTTTGCGCTCGGCGCGGGAAGCGCCTGGGCGCGTCCGACGGCCGAAATCCTCGACTATGGCGTGATGACAGGACGGCGCGCCCTCGAAGCGCCGCCGGGCGAGGGCGGCACCGGCATGGCTCCGGCCGTGCCGATGTCGCACCAGCGCTACATCGCGCGCACGGATGCGGTCGAGGCCCGGCTGTGCCGCAGCTTCGGCGTCAAGCTGCGGATCGTCCCGGGCGCGGGCGAGCCGGAGCCCGGTTCCGTCGTCGTGCACGTGCTCCACCCGATCTTCACGGCACCGGGCGGCGCTACCAGCACTGAGGACGCCTTCGCCAGCGCGGTCGTCTTCGGGCAGACCCATGTCGGCTTCACCTTCGACCACGATTGGGAGATGCGGCCCGGCGACTGGACCTTCGTGGTCGCGGCGGGCGGCACGGTCGTGGCGACCAAGACCTTCCACGTGACGCTGCCGCCCGCCGGAGCGCCGGCCTCGGGCTGCGACGACGCAGCCTCGTGAGGGGACCGCCGAGGCTGGATCTCCGGCTTCCGGAAGGCTAGACAGCGCGGCGCTCCCGAGGAGGACCCACGCCTTGACCGTCCAGTTTCCAGACCGCCTGTCCGTCGATCCCAACAGCCCGCATTACGACGAGGCGGTGCTGTCCCACGACGTGGGCATCCGCTTCGACGGCAAGGAGAAGACCAACGTCGAGGAATATTGCATCAGCGAGGGCTGGATCAAAGTCGCCGCCGGCAACGCCAAGGACCGCTTCGGCCGTCCGATGACGATCAAGCTGCGCGGCGTGGTGGAACCCTACGTGCGGGGCGCCGAGGCGGACGCCTGAGGTTCAGATTGAGTCGGCGCACAATCCGTGTCGTTCAGACGCATCTAAGCTGGTTTCTGAGTTCGACCTAATCTGACCTCACGAGGAACTCCGTTAACTTTTGTAGGCGATTGTAGACCGCGATCAACAATCTCCTACAAAGGTATGACCATGCTTAAACCCGATCACGAGCCTCCGTCGAGAGCCCAGCTTTTTGCCTTCTGTGTTGCGTGGACGATCACAATCATTATGGGTGTTCTCGGCTTCTTAGACAGGATCGAATCTATCGAGTTAAACGCTATGCTCTCCGCTGTCACAGCAATAATAGTCGCCATGCTAACCGTCAAAGGCAAGCAAGGCTAAATAGTGCTGGAGCTAAAATGTCGTCAAATATCCTTATAGTTGAAGATGATTTAGAGAGTGCAGGACTTCTCCAAAATTTATTGCTGGGAGAGGGTTACCGCGCATTTATGTCTCACTCCGTTGACGAAGCAAAAAATATTATCATTGCGGAATCTATCGATTTAGTACTTCTCGATATAAATCTGTCTGAGATTTCGAAAAATCTCACATCATCGGCTACTTTCGATCACTCCGGACGGACGGTGGGTGAGGAAGGGTTTGAACTCGCCGCTTGGCTCAGAGACACTCATAGGAATATTAGAATTATTTTTTTAACATCAAGATTTGATTTGAACAGCAAGATTAGAGGTTTAGATATCGGGGGAGATGACTACATACCAAAGCCATTTAACGCTATAGAACTGAAAGCGCGTATTCGATCTACGATCAGACGTATAGAAGGCAGAGCCGTTGAGATAGAAATCTTTCGAGATTGGAAATTTCATGTAGCAAGAAAGGAGCTGTACCATCTTTCAAATGAAACTATGAGCGCCATCAAGCTCACTTTTGCCGAAGCTAACGTCCTTTCAGAGCTACTGAAAGCGCGGGGATCGACCGTATCAAGAGAGAGCCTAAGCAAGAGAGCGTTAGGCCGACCCTTGAGTCCGTCCGATCGAGCAATTGATATTGCAATTTCTAAAATTCGATCAAAAATGAGCGACAACACTGGATCACAAAGACAGATAATAGAAACGGTCCACGGATTGGGCTACAAGCTAAATCCATAAAATTGGCATCGACCACCGCTGATTCAGATTTGCACACGAATGTTGGAGTTTTCGCCGCCCGACCTTCCCCCGCGCCTGCGCGGCACGCTCGCCGACCCGGACGTCCTCGCCCGACGCGCCGCGGCGCGGGGCGCCCCGCATGTCGCGGCGCTGGGCCGCTTCGCTGGCGAGCTGCGCACCCGCTTCGGCGACGTGCCGGACGTCGACCCCGCCGACGGTGGCACCGGCGCCCGGCTCCTACTGCTGCTGGAGACCCCCGGCCCCGGCGCGGCGCCGCTGCGCTTCGTGTCCCGCGACAACCCCACCGGAACGGCCTCGAACATCCGCCGCTTCACCGCCGAGGCGGGGATCCCGCGCACCGACGCGGTGATCTGGAACGCCGTGCCCTGGGTTATCCACGCGCCCGGGGCCCGCAACCGCGCGCCGCGCCGGGGCGAGGTGGCGGCGGGGCTGGCCGAACTGCCGGGGTTCCTCGCGCTCCTGCCCCGCCTGTGCGTCGTCGTGCTGGCCGGGCGCGTCGCCGCTCGCGCGCGGCCGGCCGTCGAGGGCGCGCGGCC
>CAXUOD010000342.1:0-3729 GCA_964252585.1 uncultured Lichenihabitans sp.
CCGCCCTTCACGGTGGCGTCGTTGGCGACGATCATGCATTCGCGGCCCATGACGCGTCCGATGCCCGTGATGATTCCGGCCGCGGCGATGTCCCCGCCGTAGAGGCCGAACGCCGCGAGCTGGCTCAACTCCAGGAACGGCGAAGCCGGATCGATCAAGGCCCGCACGCGGTCGCGCGGCAGCAGCTTGCCGCGCGCAAGGTGTTTCGCGCGCGCCGCCTCGCCGCCACCCTGGCGGATGCGGTCGACGCGGGTCCTGAGCTCCGCCACGAGCGCCGCCATGTGCTCGGCATTGGCGCGGAACGCGGTCGACCGGGGATCGAGGGCGGTGTCGAGGACCGGCATGGCGCGTGCCTCAGGCGGTCTCGTTGAAGAGTTCGCGGCCGATCAGCATGCGGCGGATCTCGCTCGTGCCGGCGCCGATCTCGTAGAGCTTGGCATCACGCAACAGACGGCCCGTCGGGTAGTCGTTGGTGTAGCCGTTGCCGCCGAGGCATTGAATGGCTTCGAGCGCCATCCAGGTGGCTTTCTCGGCCGCGAACAGGATCGCGCCGGCCGCATCCTTGCGGGTGGTGCGGCCGCGATCACAGGCCTTGGCCACCGTGTAGACGTAGCTCTTGGCAGCGTTCATCACCGTATACATGTCGGCGAGCTTGGCCTGCATGATCTGGAATTCGCCGATCGCCTGGCCGAACTGCTTCCTCTCGTGCACGTAGGGCAGCACGACATCCATGCAGGCCGCCATGATGCCGAGCGAACCGGCCGACAGCACGGCGCGCTCGTAATCCAACCCCGACATCAGCACGTTCACGCCCCGGCCGACCTGCCCCAGCACGTTCTCGGCCGGCACTTCGCAACTCTCGAAGACGAGTTCGCAAGTGTTCGACCCGCGCATGCCGAGCTTGTCGAGCTTTTGCGCCGTCGAGAAGCCGGGGAACCCCCGCTCGATCAGGAAAGCCGTGATGCCCCTCGAGCCCGCATCGGGATCGGTCTTGGCGTAAACCACCAGCGTGTCGGCGTCGGGACCGTTGGTGATCCACATCTTGGAGCCGTTGAGCACGTAGCGGTCGCCGCGCTTCTCGGCGCGGGTCCGCATGCCGACGACGTCGGAACCGGCGCCGGGCTCGCTCATGGCCAGCGCTCCGACATGCTCGCCCGAGATCAGCTTCGGAAGGTAGCGGCGCTTCTGGTCGTCGCTGCCGTTCTTGCGGAGCTGGTTCACGCAGAGGTTCGAATGCGCCCCGTAGGACAGGCCGACCGAGGCCGAGGCGCGGCTGATCTCCTCCATGGCGACGCAATGTTCGAGGTAGCCCATGCCGGCTCCGCCCCATTCCTCCTCGACCGTGATGCCCAACACGCCGAGAGCGCCCATCTTGCGCCAGAGGTCGGTCGGGAACGCGTTGTCGCGGTCGATCGCGGCGGCACGGGGCGCGATCTCGTGAGCCGCGAAATCCTCGACCGACTGGCGCAGCAGGTCGGCCGTGTCGCCGAGATCGAAGTCGAGCGTGGTGCGGGCATTGGCGCCGTGGCTCATGGCCGGGACTCCGCCGGGTTGGTGGTCAGTGGGAGATCTGCTCGAGCGCGAGGTTGCGCGTGCGCGGACCCATCAGCCCGATCAGCAGGGCCACGGCCACCATGGCGCCCGCGATGAAGACGAAGACGCCCGTGGTGCCGAAGCGGTCCAGCGTGAAGGCGATGAGGAAGGCCGTGAAGATCGCCGAAAAGCGGCTCCAGGAATAGACGAAACCCACGGCACGAGCCCGGATGCCGGTCGGGAACAACTCGTTTTGGTAGGCATGGAAGCTGTAGGACATGATGTTGTTGGCAAGCGTCAACCCGATGCCGAGCACGACGATCTCGACCACGTGGAACGATTGGCTGAACAGCAGTCCGAAGACGAGCGCCGAGAGCGCCGCCGCCACGATGACGTGCTTGCGCTCGAACCGATCGGCGATCGCGAGGCCGATGAGCGGCCCGACCGGTGCCGCGAGCGCGATGAACGCGGTGTAGAGCAGGCTGTTCGTGACCGTGATGCCCTGCTTGATGAGCAGCGTCGGAACCCAATTGGCGAAGCCGTAGAAGCCCACCGTCTGAAAAATGTTGAAGCCGGTCATCATGATCGTGCGATTGCGGTAGGGCGGAACCCACATCTCCGCGAAGCGCCCGTGCGGGACGATCGGCTCCGGCGCTTCTGGTTTCGGCAGAGAGCGGCCGTACTCGGCCTCGACGCGGCGCTCCAGCTTCGCCATGACGAACTCCGCCTCGGCGATCCTGCCGCGTTGCGCCAGCCATCGCGGGCTCTCGGGCAGGGCCAAGCGGATCCACCACACCCCGATGGCCGCGACGGCCCCGATCAGCACGACCCAACGCCATCCGTCGACCCCGAAGGGCGCCGTCGGAACCAGCAGGTAGGACAAGGTGGCCACGACCGGTACAGCCGTGAAGCCGATCGCCTGACAGCATGCGAAGGCCCGTCCGCGCAGGCGCTTCGGCGCGAGTTCGCTGAGATAGGTGCCGATCGTCACCATCTCGAGGCCGAGCCCGACGCCCGCGATGAAGCGCCAGACGTTGAGGCCGAGGGCGGTGGTCTGCAGCGCCATGACGATGTTGGCGGCCGTGTACCACAGGAGCGCGGTGGTGAAGATGGACCGTCGGCCGTAGCGATCGGCCAGGAAGCCGCAGCCGACGGTACCGACGAACAGCCCCGCGAAGAGGGCCGCCACGAAACTCGCGACACCCGACGAACCGAAGAGACCCGGCGTGGTCGGCGTGAGAATGCCGCTCCTGACGAGACCCGGCGCAACGTAGCCGGTGAAGAGAAGATCGTAGAGTTCGAAGAAGAAACCGAGGCTCAAGAGTCCGATCATGCGCCAGACCGTGCGGGTCGAGGGCAGACGGTCGAGTCGGGCCGTGATGCGCCCGGCCGCGAGCGCCGCGTCGTGAGACAGGCCGCCTGTCGGACCCTTCACGCCTTCGAGCCGGCCGCCCGTGGTTCGTGTCGCGCCGATGGTGGCCATCGTGTCTCCCCTACCCTCGCCGCACGATCGCTGGCCAATGGCCGGATGCGACGACGTCTTGGGCTGATGTCCTAGGGATGAGACCGGGGTCGCACAATCCTCTATTTCGGCCCGAAACGTCTGACATGTCCTCGTGGCTCTGCCTTTTCAACGGACGAAGGCCTGCCCGGCTGCGCGCGACGATCGCGTATGCAATGAGCACAAAGATCAATCCATGATCAAACTGCATCAATTTTGATATTGATGTTCAAATGCAAGTGTTAGTGCGTCTGAGAGCAAGTCTTGACCCGACGTTTCGCCTAGGCTCGCTCCTGTTCGACGCAGATCGACTCTGCGACGGTGACCGGATGCGAAGGAGAGTGTTGGATGCCGAGAGATCTTACCAAACTGCGGAACGACGCGAGGACCGCTGTTAAGTCCGGGCCCGCACTGCTGGCCGCTTTCGGCCTCATCTGCGCCGTTGATGTCTCGGCGCCGCGTCAGGCCGCCGCTGCCCCGGTCGCCATGCCGGCGGCCTGCCAGCAGCTCCAGGCCAAGTACCCGCAGTTCAAGGGCAAGACGCTCGTCAACGCGGTCAACCCCTATACGCCCGGCTACGAAGCCCTCGATCCCAGCGATCCGAGCAAATATGTCGGCTTCGACATCGATCTCGGCGAAGCGATCGCGGGATGCCTCGGCTTTAGCCTGACCTACAAGCCCGTGACCTTCGCGGC
>CAXUOD010000343.1:0-3725 GCA_964252585.1 uncultured Lichenihabitans sp.
TGAAGGCCTCATACCGCTCTGACGCAGCGACCCACTCGGTACGGGCGGCCGTATAAGCTCCTGCACCGGATAGGGGTACTTCGCGCCGCCATACGGAATGGCGGACGGCGCGCGCACCTGCCAGCCGTCCGGATGGTCCGGCGGTAGCTGCAGTCCGCCCTCCCACGGCTTGGTCTCGCTGCCCTTTCGCCCAGTGTGGCCAAGCTGGATGGCCGGCACGCCGCCCATGTCCCTGATCATGGCGTTGACCCGCGCCAAGCCCTCGATCTGCGCGTCATCGTAGATGCCGGCGCAGCTCGTGGTGGTGCGCCCGTCCGGCGTGATGGCAAGCTGTTCGTGAAAGACAAGCCCGAAACCGCCTGCGGCGCGCGAACCAAGCAGCATCAGGTGATAGTCGGTCATCGTCCCGTTGGGCGGCGAGCGATACATGGTCATCGGCGACATCGCGATGCGATTGCGCAGCGTGACGTCCTTGAGCGTGAAAGGGCTAAACAGATCGGGCATGGGGGCCTCCGGAGGGGCACGGTCAGCGGTAGCCGGCGCATGCTGTCAGGCCTTTTGCAACCGACATGCCAAAACCCCTGTTCGAAATCGGACATGGCACGTTCTGCCCTGCGAACCGGATCGGCGGTCAGTGTCAGAGCAGGAAGAAGCCGCTACAGTCAGTCGAGCGACCTGACCGGCGTTTAGGAAGGCCGACCCCACGTGACAATCTCTGCCGCACAAATCCGCGAAGCTCGCCGGCTGCTTAAGCGAAGGTCGCCTTGGTTGTCCAAAGTCGCGGACGTCCATTTTGGCGTCGTGTTGAAGGCCCAGAATGATGCCGAGATCGCCTCTGTTCATCCGGAGGATTTTCACGCCATCGAACGAGTGCTTACAAGGGCCGGCGTCGAGTTTGTCGAGAACAGCGGCGGGGCGGGCGTGCAACTGCGGAAGTCGGCGGCTTAGTGGGCTCCGACACGGCGCCAAAGATCGAAGCGACGTTCCGGAACGGGTCGCTTGACCGTCATCAACGTCGTTCTCGGTTTCTCGCTCAGCTTCCTCAATTGGTGGCTCGCCTGCTTGGACCCCCTGCTCTCACCAGAGCTGATCTCGTTGCGCAAAATGATAGCGCACGTTCAGGAGACCGAAACCTTCCGTTCGCAAAATTCGCATGGTCAAGCGCGAGGCCGTCATGGAAGGGTGGAAGAAAGAGATATGCGGACGTCGCAGGGTGGCGGTCACTCACCCCGACGGGCACCGCTTCTACTTCGAGTTTCCCGAAGGATGGGACGGCGGCCACGTGCCCCGTTATCAGCCCGTGACCTGGGCCAACAACTTGCCGCCGGCCAACTCGTGGATCGAAGCCGAGGCCGCGATCGAAGCCGTCACTGCTGCACGAGCTCATGGGTGGGTTTACAGGCGCTAGATGCGGCAAGTCTTGGTTAATCATCGCGTGCCAAGCTCATTTCGCCGGTGACCTCCAACTCTTCATCGGCACGGGGGCGGCCCCTGATCTCACCGAACCACGCCGCCCCCGTTCTCAGATCACGCCGCCTCGACTCGGGCAGACCAACCTTCGCGCGGCCATCGGCGTCTAAGGCCAGACCACGGGAGGGCGCGATGACCAAGGACGAACTCAAAGCCAGGATCGACGAATGCAAGGCCGAGCTCGATAGCCTCACCTCCGGCACCGGCGAGAGTGGTGAGCCGGAAGTTGATATGGAAACCCGCAAAGAGCACCTCGGGCGCGAGATCGCGAGCCTCGCGGCACAGCTCGAGGAGTCGAGCGGCGTCATGCTGGCTCTGCCGACACTATTGCTCGCGGCGGGCCTCGCAGGTCACGAAGAGTAGCCGCCCTCGGACTCCGCCGGACCCAGATTACTACCACGCCCTCGTTCGGCATGCGCCTGCTCGGCCTTGCCCTCATTCCTTAGCGGGCCGCCCTCGCCATCGGGCGTGTGTTCTACGGGTTCGCATCAACGTCCAGATCGGGAGCGTCCGAATGATGACGGGCCGCGAACTTCGGGAGGCCGGCTGTAGCGGCGGACGTGTCTTGGCTGTCCAATGTCTCGGCTCCGGGCTACGGCTAAGTTACCGGCGTGAGCTTCACGCCGAGTTGTTGCACCCGAGCGGGACATGATCGATGAGCACAGCGGAACGACTGAAGCCTGCGCTGGTGATCGGCGCGCTTGGGGTCGTATACGGCGACATCGGCACAAGTCCGATCTACACGTTTCGTGAAAGCCTCAAAGCCGCTGGTGAGGCACCCGGCAAGGGTGTGGTGCTTGGGCTTTTATCGCTGATCTTCTGGACCCTAATGATCGTGGTCACGATCAAATACGTCGTTTTCGTCATGCGGGCCGACAACGATGGCGAGGGCGGCATCATGGCTTTGCTTGGCTTGGCGCGTGGAGCGGAACCCGATCCCAGACTGGCCCGCTTCCTCCTGGTCGCCGGCATTGCAGGAGCAGCCCTGTTCTACGGCGATGGAATGATCACGCCGGCCATCTCGGTGCTGAGCGCGGTCGAAGGGCTCGACGTCGCTACCACTGTCTTCCATCCCTACATCGTGCCGCTGACCCTCGTCATCCTTGTTGCGCTGTTCGTTGTGCAATCCAAGGGTAGCGCCGTCATTGGTGCCTTCTTTGGACCCGTGATGGCCGTATGGTTTACGATCATAGCCGTCGTGGGTCTCATCCAGATCGCTCACAAGCCCGTCGTGTTGCTGGCCCTCGATCCGAGTCACGCGCTTCGTTTTCTGGCGGGGCACATCGGTGTCGCCCTCCCCGTACTCGGTTCGGTCTTCCTCGCCGTCACCGGGGCCGAGGCCCTTTACGCCGACATGGGTCACTTCGGGCGCAAGCCCATTCGCTTCGCTTGGTTCGTGTTCGTGTTGCCCGCCCTCGTCCTCAACTATTTCGGCCAAGGCGCTCTGGTCCTGTCCGACCCAGGGTCGGTCGACAGCCCGTTCTACCGGTTGTTTCCGTCCTGGGCTTTGTACCCCGCTGTCATCCTTGCAGCGGCCGCCACGGTGATCGCGTCCCAGGCCGTGATCTCAGGTGCGTTCTCGCTGTCGCAGCAGGCCATGCAGCTCAACCTGCTGCCACGTCTCGACGTGAGGCAAACATCATCCGAGAGCATCGGCCAAGTCTACGTTCCCCAGATCAATTGGCTGCTGATGTTTGCCGTCATTGGCCTCGTACTCGGGTTTCGATCGTCAGATGCCCTCGCTTCCGCCTACGGCATCGCCGTGTCGGGCACCATGCTTGTCACGACCCTGCTGTTGGGCGTCGTGGCGCATTACCTTTGGCGATGGAACGCTGCAGCCATCGCGGCCGTCTTGGGTGTTCTCGCCTTGGTCGATGCGATGTTCTTCATCTCCAACAGCCTGAAGATCCTCGATGGCGGCTGGTTTCCGCTCCTTGTGGGCGCCATCGCATTCACCCTGATGTCGACATGGCGCCGAGGACGAGAGCTGATCCTGCAGCGCATCACAGAGGACAACATCCCGATCGTACGCTTTCTGTCGGAGAGGGCACCCCAACTACCTCGCGTCAGCGGGACGGGGGTCTACCTGTCATCCCGTCGTGACAAGGTTCCTTACGCTTTGGCCGACAACGTGCGGCACAACAAGGTATTGCACGAAAGAGCGGCACTCCTGACCGTAGTGACCGAACGCATCCCGACGGTCTCGGAAGACGCCCGCATGGAGGTCGAGGACCTCGGCTCGGGCTTCAGTCGGG
>CAXUOD010000344.1:0-3720 GCA_964252585.1 uncultured Lichenihabitans sp.
GCCGTGGCCTCGCGCGCGCTCGCCGCGACGGCGGGATCGCCGGCGGGCGGGCGGCGAGCGGCGGCCCGGCCGAGGCCGATCATCCGCCGGGCGGTGAACAGGATCTGGGCATCCGACGCGTTGCGCGGCAGGACGGCCGTGGCGCCGATCGCCTCGGCCTGCGCGACCGCGTCCGGCCCTTGGCCCCGGGCGAGGCACAGCACCGGGACGACGGGATCGACCCGATGATGGGCCAGCACGGTCCGGAACGCCGCCAGTGTCCCGGGCTCGTCGAGCGCGGCGTCGCAGATGATGAGGCCGTGATCGGACGAGGGTGCGGCGCTCTGCCCCGGGCCGATGAGCGTGCAGGGTTCCACCGCGTCGACGACCTGCCGCAGCCGTAGACTGTCGTTCGGGCGATCCGTCAGCAAAAGCACCCTCGGGGTCCTCCCGCAACCCAGCGTCCCAGCCGCGACGGGAAAGGCGTCCCGTCTCGCGCTCGGCCGCGGACGCGCAAGTTTCGGATCATAAGCGTGACCGTCCTGCCCGGCAATCCGACGGGTCGATGCCGCAGGCGCCGATCTTGAATAAGGTATAGGAGATACTCCCTTCGAGCTGTCACCTCAAGTAGAACATAGCCACGTGTACTCGCGACCGGCGTGCAGACGCGTCGCCTGTGACGCACCTGTCCATGGTTTTCTTGCTTTCCTCGGCAGCCAGGGGGCATCGGCTGCGAGGCGTCCGAGGCCGCCAGCCGTCTGCCGAAGTTGAGGCGCAGCTCATACTTCGGTCGGAATGGGGATCAGGAGACCATTGCCGCTCTCCTGACCATGGCTTGCCAAAGAAGCCGTGAAACACCAGAGCATCGCGTCGAACGACCGATGCTCCGGGAGGCCGTATCCGTGAACCCCGTCTTTGCCGACCTGCCCACCACGGTCTTCGAGACCATGTCGCGCCTCGCCCTCCGGCACGGCGCCGTCAATCTCGGCCAAGGGTTCCCCGAGGACCCCGGCCCGCTCGACCTGCGGCGCCGCGCCGCCGAGGCGGTGGTCGACGGTTGGAACCAGTACCCGCCCATGATGGGCTTGCCCGAGCTCAGGCAGGCGGTCGCCGACCACTACGGCAGGGTCCAGGGTCTCGCCCTGTCGGCCGAGGACGTCATGGTGACGGCGGGGGCGACCGAGGCCCTCGCGGGCGCGCTGCTGGCACTGGTCGAGCCCGGCGACGAGGTGGTGCTGTTCCAGCCCCTATACGACGCCTACCTGCCCCTGGTCCGCCGCGCCGGGGGGATCCCGCGCTTCGTCACCTTGAAGCCGCCCCATTGGACGTCCTCGGACGAGGACCTGGAGCGCGCCTTCTCGCCGCGCACCCGCGTGGTTCTGTTCAACTCGCCCTTGAACCCGTCGGGCACGGTCTTTCCGCGCGACGCGCTGGAGCGGCTGGCCCGGTTCTGCGCGGCCCACGACGCGGTGGCGCTCTGCGACGAGGTGTGGGAGCACGTCGTCTTCGACGGCGCCGAACACGTGCCGATGATGACGCTGCCCGGCATGCGGGAGCGCACCGTCAAGGTGGGGTCGGCGGGCAAGATCTTCGGCCTGACGGGGTGGAAGGTCGGCTTCACGGTGGCGGCGCCGGCGCTGATGCGCGGCCTGTCCAAGGCCCACCAGTTCCTCACCTTCACGACGCCGCCGAACCTGCAGAGCGCCGTCGCCTACGGGCTCGGAAAGGATGGGGCGCACTTCGACGCCATGCGGGCCGGCCTGCAGCGCTCGCGCGACCGGCTGGCGGCCGGCCTCGCCGAGCGCGGCTTCACGGTGCTGCCGACGGCCGGCACCTACTTCCTCAACGTGGATCTCGCGCCACTCGGCGTGACGGACGACGTGGCGTTCTGCGAGCGGCTCGTGGCGGAGCGCGGGGTCGCGGCGGTGCCGGTGTCGGCCTTCTACGCGGAGGACATCGTGCGCAGCGTGGTGCGCTTCTGTTTCGCGAAGGCCGATGCGACGCTGGACAAGGCGCTGGAGCGGCTCGACGGGGTGGCGCGCGGGGCTTGCTTTCCGCACGCACATACGGGATAAACCTGTATATCCGCTACGCCCGTAGGCGGGCATTATAGGGAAGCCCTCGCGCAGCGATGCGCGGGGGCTTTCGCTTACGAGGACCCGCATGACGAAGAGGGTCGCGCTGCTGATCGACGGCGGGCATCTCCGCGTGTTGGTCCGTAAAAAAGCGCAACGGGCCTATGATCCGGCATATATCGAGAAGGTCGCCAACGCCTGCATCCTGCCGGATGAAGAGCTGTTCCGCACTTTCTACTACGACTGTGCTCCCTATATGGGGGCCGCGAAGCTGCCCGTTTCGCGCACCTCCCACCAGTTCACGGGTTCATCGGCTTGGCTATCTGAACTCGCCGCCAAGGACCTGTTCGCAGTGCGTCTCGGGGTGCTGAAGTTTCGCGGCTTCGTCTTGAAGAAGCCCCCGGCACCAGGGCAGGCCCTGACGGACGGGGACTTCAAGCCGGATTTCGAACAGAAGGGTGTTGACATGCGGATCGGCCTCGACATTGCGACGATCTCGGCCCTAGGCACCATCGACCGCATCGTCCTGATCACCAACGACACCGACTGCGTTCCCGCCATGAAGCACGGCCGCAAAGCGGGATTGCAAGTGGTGCTCATGGCTTTTCCGAATCAGCGGGTCGCCCCGGAACTGCTGCACCACGCCGATTTTCATCGACCCCTCGCTGGGTGGCCTGCCTGACATCCACGCGGGATTAGCAACGCCCGATCTCCGTGCTAAGAGCCTGTTTGAGTGCTGGGAGGGACCTGCGTTGAGCCGCGATGTGCCGGATGACAGTAGGGGGGCGAGGCCGATAGCTGCCGCTATCGGCGAGCCGCTCGACGCATCAGGCGGCCATCGCGGCTCAACCCTGCGGGCTGCGCCCTTTTCGGCGCTCGGTTCGTCGTCGTTCTCGGCCGTAGCCCCGCTACGGCCGTCGCCCGCCTCCTGCCGAGCGCACGAAAATGGCTGCAGCGCAGGCCCCTTCCAGCACTCAAACAGGCTCTAAGGATCGTCGCATGAGGGCGACGGCGAAGTTCGAGGATCAGGGGGAACAGCACGGCAGGGGCGGACACCATGCCGAGCCGGCGGCCGGGTTCGCCCGCAGTTCCGCCATCCGGCACCTGCTCGGTCAGCGCCCCATCGTCCTCACGGGCATGATGGGCGCCGGCAAGACCGTGATGGGCCGCCGCCTCGCCGCCCACCTCGGCCTCGACTTCGTCGACAGCGACATCGAGATTGAGACCGCCGCCGGCATGTCCATCCCCGACATCTTCGCCCGCCACGGCGAGCCGTTCTTCCGCGACCGCGAGAACCGGGTCGTCGGCCGGCTGATCGGCGGCGGCCCGCGCGTGGTCGCCACGGGCGGGGGCGCCTTCATCCATCCCGCCACCCGCGCCGCCATCAAGTCGGGCAGCCTGTCGGTTTGGATCAAGGCCGATTTCGACGTATTGATGCGCCGCGTGCGCAAGCGTTCGAACCGGCCGCTGCTGCGCACCCCCGACCCCGAAGGGACCCTGAAGCGCCTCATGGCCGAACGCTACCCCGTCTACGCCGAGGCCGACGTCACGGTGGACTCGCGCGACTGCTCGCTCGACGCCATGGTGGACGCCATGGCGGCCGCCATCGCGGGGCGCCTCGTCCCGTGACCCCCACTCCGGCCGCGCCTGAACCGACCCGCGTCCC
>CAXUOD010000345.1:0-2726 GCA_964252585.1 uncultured Lichenihabitans sp.
CAGCGCCTCCTTGGCGAGCTTGCGAGCCCGGTCGGCGTCGACCTTGTCGGCGGTGCCGAGGCTGAGCCGGCGCTGCTTCCCGCCGGTGACGCGGAACTGAGCCACCCACGTCTTTCGTCCGCCGGCGTGGACGCGCAAGCCGAAACCGGGCAGCGCCGAATCGAAGATCAGCACCTCGGCTTTGCCGGGCGGCGGCTTGAGGGTGGCGACGTTGGCCTTCGTGAGTCGCATCGGAAGCATCCCCGGATCGGAAGCAAATCGGAAGCACCGTGACGCTCGACGGTGCGCGACATTGCTTCCATAAGTCAGCGGGTCTAGCAAGTTCTCCCTCTAATTTTCGACGTTTAGCTGAACCTTGCTGAAGTCTGCGTAAACAGCTTCTATGACTCTTAATCAGCGGGTCGTAGGTTCGAGCCCTACATCACCCACCACGTCTTCAAAGATGACGGACGATGACGAGGCTCCACGGCGTGGGGCCTTTTCGCATGTCCGGGCCGGGCGACCGATGGCGAGGGCCGCCCGCGGAGAGCGGATGGGCCGGAGGGTCGGGGCCGCCGAGCAGGGCGCCACGGCGGGCTCGGCGCAGCGGCGGGCGGCACGGGCGACAGCCCCTTTTCGGTTCCCGAGATTGATCACCAGCTCTCGAAGGGGCCACGCCGGCTCTCGGCGTCGCTGAAAGCATGTCGCGATCAGGTGAAGCGGAGATCGGAGGCGATCACCTCCGTTCGAAGGGCCTGGCGAGCTTCAACCGGGACGGCGATGCCGTTTTCCCCGAAGCCGGATCGGCGTCGAACCGCGCAAGCTGCTTTCACCCGCGGCCCTGGCCGCTTAGAATCGACCGAGGTGTCCCACGATCCGAGGCCGGTCCGGTTTCGGCGATGGCGCGGATGAACGGACCGTTCCCGGTGTGGCGTCGGTGATGCCGAGAAAGGGCGTATCTCGTGCGAGCGGACCTCATCGATCGCCTCCTCGTGACGCTGGCCGTGCGCCTCCGCGCCTTCTCGATCTGCCGCATCCAACGCGGATGGCGATTGGAGTTCAGCCCGTTCGAGGCCATCACGGTCCACTATGTCCTGCGCGGAACCGGCAGCCTTCGCGTCGGTGACGGTCCCTGGCAGGCCTTCGCCCCCCACAGCGTCATCGTCGTTCCGGCTCGCCTGTCGCACGCCTTGGGGGAGCCGGAAGAAGTCAGGGGGGCGGCGCGGGCCGAGGACCATTGCAGCCTCCATGGAGACGGACTGGTCAGCTTCATGGCCGGCGACGGCACGCCCGACACGCTCCTGGTGTGCGGGCAGATCTCGGCCAGTCATGACGGCGCCCTAGGCCTCTTCGAGCTTTTCCTGTCGCCGATGATCGAGGCCTTCGCATCCGACACTCCCCTCAGCGGGACGTTCGAACTCATGCTGGCCGAGGTGGCCGCCCCGAGCCTCGGCACCCAGGCCATGACGGAACTGCTGATGAAGCAGTGCCTGATCGTGATGCTGCGTCGGCACTTCCTGGGTGGTAACGACGCGTCGCCGTTGCTCAGCGCGCTGCAGGAGCCCAAGCTCGCCCGTGCCGTCGTGGCGGTGCTGGAACACCCGGGCGCGCCCTATTCGGTCGAGGGCCTGGCGGCGCTCGCCGGCATGAGCCGCACGTCCTTCGCGGTCCGCTTCGCCGAGGTGTTCGGCCAGGGTCCCATGGACTTCGTCCAGAAGGTCCGCCTGCGCATCGCCGCGCGGCTCCTCACCGCCACCGACCTGCCCGTCAAGGTCGTCGCCAGCAGCGTCGGTTACGCGAGCCGCAGCGCCTTCAGCCGGGTGTTCGAGACCATCTACGGCCTGTCCCCCTCCGACTTCCGCAGTTTCGGGGGCGGAGACGAGGTCGAACCGGAGCGTGTGGACGGCCTCGAATTGGCACGCCCGGCGACCGCGGTTGAGCCCTGATCCCCGGCGGTGCCATTCCGTCCCGAGTGGGACGCAGGTCGTTCGAAGGCGACGTGGTCGGGGAACACGTTCTGCGTGGCGGGCCGTTTGACAGCCATCGCCAACGTCGCTCAGGACACCGACATGATCACCGACCGGAGATCCATCCTCGCCGGCCTCGCCCTCATCGCCGCCACGCCCGCCGCGATGGCCCAGGCACAGAAGGTCGCCCCCGCCACCCCGGTCACCGACTTCGCCGGGGTCAAGACCGCATCGGACTATTACATGGGCGTGCTCGGTCCGGCCGAGGCGTCGCTGACGACCTCTCAAGTGGCCGTGCAACGCGCGACCAACAAGGACGCCCTCGAGTTCGCCGGCTTCGAACTCGGCGAGGCCATCACGGTCAACGAGGTCTTGAAGGATCTCGGAACCCGATCCACCCTCGACACGAACGCCGCAGCGTCCGTCGCGAAGATCAAGGGGACGGAGAAGGGCGCGGGCTTCGACCGGGCCTATATCGCGTTCCAGCTCGACAACCATGAATACCTCCGGGACCTCGCGGACGCCTACCTGCACAACAGCGCGGGCACGGCGGATCCTGTGGAGAAGCAGGGGCGCCTGCTCGCGTCCCTGATGCTGGCCGTCTTCAAGGAGCATGTCGCGATCTGCAAGCGCGTCAACGCCGAGCTGAAGGCCTAGCTGACGAACCGAGATCGATCCGACGTTTGGTCGGCGTCCGTCGCACACCACCCTGCGGGTCGACGGCGCGTCGAGCACGGCTCCACCCCTCCGACGAGACCTGATCCCATGACGACCTTTTCC
>CAXUOD010000345.1:2736-3704 GCA_964252585.1 uncultured Lichenihabitans sp.
TGGCCTAGGCGACTGGCCTCGGCCTCCAAAATCGCGCGGCCGGCGTCCGTCTAACCCGCTCCGGGGGACGACGGCGCATCCGGCCCGCCCCGTTCCTCCGACGAGACCTGACCCCATGACGAAAGTTTTCCGTTCCTCCACCCTCCTGGCCGGCCTCATGGCCGGCACCGCCCTGCTCGCCGGCTCCTCGGCCTGGGCGCAGACCGCCGCTTCTCCGGTTCCCGCCCCCGCGGCTGCCTCGCCCGACGCTCCCGTCGCCGAGCCCCCCTTCTCGGCCGTCGCGACCGTGGCGGAAACGCCCGACAGCGGCACGATGAAGCGTGCCGACAAGGACATGGCGGCGGTGCTGAAGAAGCTCGGCGACCTCGGCGTGAAGCCCATCGAGTCGCGCTCCGTCGAGGAGGCCAGGGCCCAGCCGAGCCCGGCCGACGCCGTCAAGGCGGTGCTCAAGGACGAGGGCAGGGATCCCGCCGCGCTGATGGCGGCCATGAAGGTGTCCAAGAAGGACATGGCCTACCCGACCGCGGGCGGCACTCAGCTGGTCCGCATCTACACCCCGGAATCCGCCGGCTCCGGCCCGCTGCCCGTCATCGTCTATTACCACGGCGGCGGCTGGGTCATCGCCACGGTGGACACGTACGAGGCGTCGGCCATGGCCCTCGCCAAGAAGGCGAACGCCATCGTGGCGAGCGTCGAGTACCGGCACGCGCCCGAGAACAAGTTCCCCGCGGCTCACGAGGACGCCTTCGCGGCCTATAAGTGGGTCCTGGCCAACGCCGGGCAGTTCGGCGGCGACCCTGCCCGCGTGGCGGTGGCCGGCGAGAGCGCCGGCGGCAACCTGGCCGCCAACGTCGCCATCATGGCGCGCGACGGCAACGTGCAGAAGCCGACCCACATGCTTCTCGTTTATCCGGTCGCCGGCACCGACATGAACACGCCGTCCTACATCCAGAACCAGAACGCCATGC
>CAXUOD010000346.1:0-3697 GCA_964252585.1 uncultured Lichenihabitans sp.
TTGCCGCCGTCGAGCCCCAGCGCATGCAGGAGCGGGTTGCCGGCAGCCTCCGCCCCATAGAGGACCGCGACACCGGCGATGAACAGCACCCCCATGGCGCCCAGGATGGCCCAGCCCTGGCGCTCGTCGCCCACCATGCGGCCGAAGACGTTGGTGAGGGCGGCGCCGAGCGAAAAGATCGAGATCATCTGGACGAAGTCGCACAGCGCCGTCGGGTTCTCGAAGGGATGCGCCGCATTCGCGTTGAAGAAGCCGCCGCCGTTGGTGCCGAGCATCTTGATCGCGACCTGGCTCGCCACGGGACCCACGGCGATCGTCTGCTTCGCGCCTTCGAGCGTCGTGACATCGACGTAGGCGCCGAGCGTCTGGGGAATGCCGCTCCAGACGAGGTAGAGGGCGAACGGAATGCAGATCGGCAGGAGCAGGTAGAGGATGCAGCGCGTCAGGTCGACCCAGAACGACCCGATGGTCTTGGCCGAAGCGCGGGCGAACCCCCGGATCAGCGCTACGGCGAGCGCGATGCCGGTCCCGGCCGACAGGAAGTTCTGGTGCGTCAGCCCCAGCATCTGCGACAGGTAGGACAGCGTGCTCTCGCCGCCGTAGTTCTGCCAATTGGTATTGGTGACGAAGCTGTTCGACGTGTTGAAGGCGAGGTCCGGGGCCATCGCGCCCTGGCCGGCGGGATTGAAGGGCAACAGGCCCTGCAGCCGCAAGATGGCATAGAGGATGATGAAACCGCCGACGTGGAGGTAGAGCATCGCTACGAGGTAGGACATCCAGCTCTGCTCCTGCCGTTCGTCGATCCCCGAGATCCTGTAGAGACCACGCTCGATCGGACGCAACAGTGGAGAGAGGAAGGTTTGTTCTCCCGTAAAGACGCGCGTCATGTAAAGCCCCAGCGGCTTCACCAGCGCAAGCACGACGGCGCAATAGAGCGCAATCTGGATCCAGCCGTTTATGGTCATGGTGATGTCTTTCAGAAGCGTTCGGGACGCACGAGCGCATAAGTCAAGTATACGAGAAGACCAAAGGCTACGATACCGCCCAGTATATAATCAAACAGCATGGCATTTCCTACAGTCTGTCGCAGAGCACTGTGTAGCCGACGGAGATCGCGAAGAAGGCGAGCCCGCCCAAGACGAAGATGACATCCAGCATCGAAGCTTCCCGGAAACGGCGCGGGCCGTATTTTCCCCAATGAGCCGGCGTCAGAGGGACAGGCGGCTCAGAGTTTGTGCTCATGAGATCGCAGAAACGGCATAGGAATTCGAGACGGGGAACCCGGCGTCGTTATAAAGATCTCATAAAGATCGGGGGTGCGGGCGTCCTTGGCCGGCCTTCACGCGGGCAAAAGTGAAGTTGCCACATCCATGGCCGGCGAAAATCATCCGGCTCCCGTTGCAACGACGCAACCAAGTCGCCTCAAGCAGGCTACGGACCTGCGGGCCGAAACGCGTCAGTTCAGATGGTGGAAGCGACTATGCTTGGCGTAAAGAGGGTATGAGGCATCAGCGTAGGACTAAGCTTCACGGTTTCCCGCAACGCCCCGTTTAGCCGTGGAGCCTTCAAAGCTCGACCTGACTTTGCAGGCTTTACTCATCAATTCTGCGTATGCCCGCTCGAGATCGACGGCGTCTTCGCGCCGACACCCGGCGTGACCGATTGCGGATAGACACCCTCGGGGTTGTTGCGACAGGCCGGCGCCGTGCACGCCGACCCCTGGGCGCGCAACTGGTCGGCCAAGTCCTGCTCCGCAGGTGAATTGTTCGCACCGTCGTGCACTTGAGCCAGAGCCGATCCGGCAGCCGTGATCGTGAAGACGACGGCGAGCAGCAAACGCGCAAATGATCGTACCATGCAGGGTCCTCCTCACGATCAATCTTTCGGATCGATCAAAGGACGACGCATCGGCGTGCGGCATCTTATAAGGATCGGGGTCGTCCGGGATCTGGCGTTCGGGCCTGTCGAGGCGACATCGATAGCGGTCGCAATGGGCCGGCCGGCCGTGCCCCTTGCCCTGATAGGCAAGTCGCGCTCGAGCCCCCGCCACCAGCCACGAAGCATCTCCTGTCCTGGCGGCCTTGTTCGCGCCGGACCATCACAACGAGATAAGTTTCGGTGCGATCATCGCCGTCGGGCACGGCATTTACCCTGTGGTGGTCGACTCCGAGCCAGTACAGTGCCCGACGCGTTTCCACTATTGGCGTGCTTCCAAAACCATGTTGAACGGCCCGTCGGTCGCTCTCCTCACCTGCGTGAAACCGCCTGCGCGTATGACGTCCGTGAGCTTTGCCTCGCCCGCCTGGGCACCCAATCCTTCGCCCACCTCCTGATCGAGCGAGGTCGGCACGCAGACCATCGTCGAGGCGTTGTAGTAAAGCCTGCCGACGGGGTTCATGTTGTCTTCCGGACGATCGCCGGCGATCGGCTCCACGATCATCCACGTCCCGTCCCTTTTCAAGATCTGCCGGACATGCCCAGCGCAGCCGCGAGGATCGCCCATGTCATGCAGGCAATCGAAGCTCGTCACGAGATCGAAGCCGGCCTCATCGATGTCCTTGGCGCTCATGGCCTCGAACGTCACCCGATCGCCCAGTCCATGCGTCTTGGCGTGGCGTCTCGCTTCCTGCACCGAAGGTTCGTGGAAGTCGTACCCGACGAAACGCGTGTTGGGGTAAGCTTTGGCCATCAGGATCGTCGAGAACCCGACACCACACCCGACATCCGCCACCTTCGCGCCCGATGTCAGCTTGTCCTCGACACCGGCAAGCGCCGGCAACCAGTTCTGAACGATATTGTTCACATAGCCAGGTCGGAAGAACGCTCCGGTCGCACAGAACAGGCACCCGGCGGAGTCGCCCCAACGCACGCCCGTGCCGGTCCGAAAGGAACGTTCGACTTTCGGTTCGCCTTCGATCATCGCCGCGACCAAATCGAAAGCGCCTTCGAGGTAGACGGGACTGTCCTTCGTGACGAACACCATGGTCTGCTCAGGCGACAGGCTGAAGGCCTGCGTGGCACTGTCGAAATCGATGTAGCCGCTCGCTGCCTGAGCGAGCGCCCACTCGCGTACGTAGCGCTCCGTCAGCCCACCGGCAGCCTGCGCCAATTCGGCCGCCGTGACAGGCCCGTTGTCGTGGAGCGCCTCGAACAGGCCGAGCCTCAGTCCCAGTCGCACCGTCGGTACGCTGAAGGCTCCGCCAAGGTCGGCAAGCATCTTGCCGACGAACGCATGAAGCTTGTTCTCATCGAGTTGTGCCATGCGATTCCCTCCGTATGAGCCCGCCCATCAGGACAGGCTTGATGATGGGATGATGTGCAGAGCGCGCGCGCCGATCACGAGCAGGTTGTAGAATGACTTTCAAGATGCCTAAATGCCAGCAATGACGTAGGCGTGCACAAAATCATAGAGTATTCAGCGCGACTGCGGCGCTATAGGGTCGATAACACTTCAGCAACAAGGCTGACGTTTCCCGACAGCCTGATAATCCAATCGATCTAGCAGACACCCAGCGCCTTGTCACGTCTATGGCGTCACACAGAGGCGGTCACCTCTATCAAGTTAGTGTGATTGGGCTGGCTGTTCATCCGCATCTGGCAATGATCGGTTGATCCACCTGACGGCCAGCGGCACCAGTCGTGGAGACGGCTAGAGCAGTATCGGATCAGATGGAATCGCTCTTGCGATTCCATCCCG
>CAXUOD010000347.1:0-2983 GCA_964252585.1 uncultured Lichenihabitans sp.
TTGCGCGAGAACACGAGCTTCAGGTTGCGCAGGCCCCAGGGCTTGTCGGCCTCGCTGGTCTTGAACTCGTAATCGACCGCGATGGTGCGATAGTAGCGGATCAGGTCGTTGAGCAGGAAGAGCGGCAGCATGCCGTGGCCGACCCGCGGCGCGATATAGCGTTCGAGCAGGGTACGGCGGGCGGCTCGGAATCCGGCGGCGTCGGTCAAGGGTTCGCCTTCGAGCAGGAACAGCATGCGCCGGGTCAGGCGCTGGTTGGTGTCGCCCTGGCCGCCCATGTTGCGCACCATGCCGGGCAGGTGCTCGAGCTGGGCGAAGGGCCCGCCCCGCGCCGGCTCGACCGGAACCACTGAGGCGATGGCCTCGCGCAGCGCCGCCACCCATGCGGGATCGGCGCCCCCCTCGTTCGCCGCATCGGGCAGGATGATGAAATGGTCGAAGTCCGACGAGGCGGAAGCTTCCCGGCGCGCGAAGGACCCGCAGGCCACGACGACAGCCCCCGGCGGGACGCAAGACCCGATGACGCCCCGCAACCGAGCCAGCTTGGCGTCAGAAAAGGTCCTTGCCGTCGCGATCGCCCCATGCGTCATTGAACAGGTCCCGTCGCAATTCTTCGATCCGCTGGTCGGTCAAGCCGCTGACCGGCAGAATGCGCTCCGATCGCGCCTGTCTGTAGCGGGCCTTGTCGTCTCGCGCGAAAAAATTCACGCTGTGATCGATAAAGAACCGCCGTGTCCTGGCACGAAGCGGTGACGTGAGCGACTGGCGCGCCCGTTGCTCGAAGCGCGGCGCCGTCAGGAGGTCGCGCAGGTCCGGCAGCTTGGCGAAAAGCGCTCGTTCGGAGATGAAATAGTCGCCGCGGCCGAAGCGCGCGAGGTTACGACGCATCGCATCCTGGCACAGCGCGTCCGCCAGCATGCCCTTTTCCGAATTGACGATGTTTCGGTAGACGATGTCCTTGTACAGCCAGAATTCGTCGACGGCGATGCGGTCCGCATCGTTCTCACGCCGGGCCGCGGCCAGCATCACGGTTTCGGGGCTGAGACGCGGCGCCGGCCTCTCGTAAGTCTGGGATCGCAGGATGCCCTCGATCGTGTCGAAGTTGATCGGCCCGTCGAAGAAGCCGTCGTGACCCGGTTCGCGGCCGCCGATCACGGCCACCAGCCGGTCGAGGTCGATTCCGGAATCGCGGAGCAGACCGCCGATCCCGCTTCCGAGCGCACCATGGCCGCGAAGGATCTCCTCGGTGGCCTTGTGGTGATCGATGGCGAACTCCGCCTTGAACACGGGTTCGAGGGAATGCGACAACGGAGCGTGTCCGATATCGTGCAGCAGGGCCGCGACCGCGATCAGGCGCCGCTCGTCCGGCCCGAGCTGCCTCACGCCCGCGTAGAGCATCGCCAGCCGCGCGACGCCGAGGCTGTGCTGGTAGCGCGTGTAGCGGCGGCTTCCGGGCTTGCCGTTCGGCGCCGGGATGCGGGCGTAATCGATACCACCCAGGAAGCGGATGTTGCGCAGCCGCTGGAAGGCCGGGGTCGCGATCAGGCGGGGTAGCAAGGAATCGACGTCGGCCGCCGCGTCGGGGTCGAGCGGTGCCTTGAAATCATAGGGCCGACGGTGCCGGTCGAGCCAATCCGCCGTCACACGCCCGAGCCTCCGGTGCGGAGGCGGCAAGCCTCGTCGGCCCGGCCGGCGGAGCGAAACCCATCGTGTCTCGTCGGGCGTGGCCATCCTGCCCCGTTCGGTTCGGCGTCTCGGCCACTTCGCCGCGTTCGTCTTCGCAAAGAGGATACCCTCACGCCAGCGTTCTCGAGTTCGACCCGCGCGACGATAGCCGAGTCGTCGGCCCGCCTCCACGCCAAACCGGGCGGTGCCGTGCCGCGTCGGTTTCATCGTGGCTGAGGTCGAGGGTTGCGGGCGCCGTCGGGTGTCTTGCAACCTCGCACCCAACTGGGGCAGGATCTCGGGTCGGCGGACGACAGGGACGGCGCGGCTGCGGCGTGGCGGCTTCAGGGGGCAGGGCCGCATGATGACGATCGTTCCGAAGATGTCCGGCGCGCGGATCCACGGGCAACTCGTCGGGATCCTGGCGCGCGAGGTCCTGGGCGGCGAACGGGCGCCCGGCGACGCCCTGCCCAATGAGGACGATCTCGCGTCGCGCTTCGGGGTGAGCCGCTCCTCGGTGCGGGAAGCGGTCAAGACCCTGTCGGCCAAGGGCCTGATCGAAAGCCGGCAACGCGTCGGCGCCAGGATCCGCCCACGGGCCGACTGGCACATGCTCGACCCCGACCTCCTGGCCTGGCACCCCGATATCCGCCGCGACAGGCCGCTCGTCGCCAGTCTTCTCGAGGCGCGCCGCATCATCGAACCGGCCGCGGCCGAACTCGCGGCGGCGCGGGCCACCGAGACCGACCTCGAGGGGATCGCGGCGGCGTTCGAGGGCATGGCCAAAGCCTCGCCGCATGACCTCGACGCCTGCTGCGACGCCGATCTCGCCTTCCATGGCGGCATCATCGCGGCCAGCCGCAACATCGTGCTCTGCGGGCTGATCGCGACCATCGCGGCGGCGTTGCGGGCCTCGTTCCGCGTCACGAACAGCGTCATCGAGGACCAGGCCCGCGCGATCGAGCGGCACCGCGACGTCCTGGCGCGACTGCGTCATCGCGATGGTCCCGGGGCGCGCGCCGCCATGGGCCTCGTGCTCGATCTCGCCGAACACGACCTCGATCCGGAGGTGTGGTCGGGGAAGCCGACCAAGAGGAGCGCCGACGATGCGCCATAGGAGACTGCGGAGCGCCACCCTGGTGCTGCTTTTCGGGATCGGGCCGGCCATGGCTGCCGACTGGGCAGACGACAAGGATGCGGCCAGGAACCCGCAATTCGCGAAGTCCCAGGCGATCTGCCGGGCGCTGAAGAGCGTCAAGGTGCCCGAGGCGGATGCGCCGGATGCGGCGCAGGCCGCCCGCCTCGCGGATTGCTCCTC
>CAXUOD010000347.1:3066-3671 GCA_964252585.1 uncultured Lichenihabitans sp.
AACCTCGACGTCGCGATCGCGCTGGCGTGCCGGGACGGTTTCGCGCAGGCCGAGACCGACGGGCGGGTGCTGCACCTGGCCAAGCTCAAGGCCGAGGGTTGGGCCGGGACCGATTTCAGCCTGTGCGACGACATCACGAGCGGCATGATGATGGGGATCTGCGCCGACCACGATCAGCTGATCGCGCGCAGCAAACGCAACCAGGCGCTAGCCGATCTGACGTCAGGCTGGACGCCGGCGGAACGCGCCGCCCTGGCCACGCTGCAACGGTCCGCGTCGGCCTTCACCGATGCGCGCGGGGAGAACGAGGTCGATCAGTCCGGCACCGGCCGCGGCGCTTTCGTGGTGGCGGCGGAAGACAAGCAGGAGCAGGCCTTTTCGGCCCTGTTGGCGACGATCGCGGCGGGAAAGCTCGTGCCCGCCTCCGCTGACGACGCCAAGGTGGCAGATGCGGCGCTGAACGCCAGATATGCCGATCTCATGCGCAAGGCACCGGCGCTCTTCAAGGACACGACCCTCACCAAGACCGAGGTCGCATCGACCGAGCGCGCCTGGCTGCGCTACCGCGATGCCTGGCTGGCCTTCGCCAAGGTGAAGTTCCCGGG
>CAXUOD010000348.1:0-1552 GCA_964252585.1 uncultured Lichenihabitans sp.
TCCTGACCCCCAGATTCGTAGTCTGGTGCTCTATCCAGCTGAGCTACGGGCGCCGCTTCGTGCAAGGGGTTGATTGCGTTGCCGAGCACGGGGCACAGGCAACGCAAGGGCATCGCCATCACGAGGCGTATCGTCTAACGGCTCGGGCAGACGGTGGCAAGCCGAATGCTCGGTCGACTGGATCAAGGCCTGCCGGCATGACGAGCCGGGGCTCGGCCGGGGCTCGCGAGAATGCATTTGCACTGCTTCCCCGATTCCGGCATAGAGGCGTCTCGGCCGACCGCCGGATGGTCGGGGATGCGGGCGTAGCTCAGGGGTAGAGCACAACCTTGCCAAGGTTGGGGTCGAGGGTTCGAATCCCTTCGCCCGCTCCAAAGATAGCAATCTACGCAATGGGTTAGCGGGATAGGGCAGGAGGAGGCAAGGCTGCCTTCGACGCGTTTACGCACCCGTTACCCGCAAGACGATTTTGCGCAGAGTTCAGGCCGCGCCGATCTCGTGTTTTCTGTGCGAAAGCATGCACGAAAGCTCACCGTCAAATTATTGCAGCGCCCTGAGTAGCCTGTGTTTCGGTTGTTCATTATGGGGCGCGCTGGCAATGCGCGAGATGTACGTCGAAGCGAACCAGATCACGGAAGGCATTCCGGGCTGCCGCAGACGACGGTCGTGGACGCGGCCGTTGCCTCGTAGTCCACGAACGCAAGGCCGTCGAGCGACACGGTCGTTCCGCTCGCGACGGCGCCCGGCAGGAACTCGAGGGTTCCACCGCTCGACACGGTCGTGGCGGCGATGGTTCCGCCGTACGCGACCTGGGCGGAGCCGCCGGCCAGGATGACCGTGTTGCTCGCGACGCCCGCCTCCCCACGACCTGGAGGCCGCCGTTTGGCACCGTCGTATTGAGTTCGGTCCCGGCAAGGTTTCCGTTCACGCCGTCGCTCAGGACCACCGTGGCGGTCTCGATGCTTCCCGAACTGAGGATTTCGAATCCGCCGGACGACAGACGAGTGTCGGTGGTGGGACCGCCGGAGTAGACGAGCGCAGCCGCGAGGCCAAGGAACGTCACGCCGGTCGTCGTCCCACCCTGGAGCACGGCGACCGGGTCGAAGGTGCCGCCGCCGTTGATCGACACCCCGGACACCGACGTCGCCGAGGTGGCCTGTCCGGCGGAGGCGTAGATGACGCCGGTCGAGGCGACGATTCCCGGGCCGCTCGCCGACACGGTCGACCCTGGCAGCGCCACGACGGCGCCGCCGCTGAGGGCGGTGGAGCCCCTCGCCGTTCCGCCGGAAAAGACGAACTCCAGTCCGCCAGCCGAGACCGTGGTGGCGCTCGCCAAGCCGCCCGAGATCACTTGCTCCGCCGCCTCGATACCGGCGACCTCGTGGGCTGCAAGGTTGTCCATCACCACCATGTCGACGGGCTTCAAGGCAGGCGCCAGGCTCTGCTCGACATAGGTGCGCAACAGCTCGCCGGTCATCGGAGCGTCGAGCATGAGCGGGGCGACGGCGCTGGTGCGCAGGCCGCCGACAAAGGTGGTGGTGAGCCAATGGCC
>CAXUOD010000348.1:1562-3646 GCA_964252585.1 uncultured Lichenihabitans sp.
AGGCGCGCGCCCTTCGGCCCCAATCCGACAGGCGTGTCATGTTGGTGGCCGCGCCGGTCTCGTCGAGGAACACAGAGGCGCTCTCGTTCATGAAGCGCTGCCAAACCCGCCAGCGCCGGCGGCGCACGGCGACGTCGGGGCGGTCCCGCTCCGCGGCTCTCAGCGAGTTCTTTTGTGACGCAGCCCAAGCTTGCGCAGCATCGCCCAGATCGTCGACACCGATGCGGCGAGACGGCGCTCGGTGAGCAGCGCCGACTTGATCTAGGCCAGCGTGATCCCCTTGCGCGCCGCGGCGAGGTCGCGAAGGTCATCCTCGTGCCCTTCGCGTTTGGCCCGGCGGTGGGCGCCGACCTTGGCCGGCGCCGTCGATGCTGTCGCCCGCACGCGCTGCAGAAGCTTCACTGCCGCCGAGGGACTGACCGCGAAGCGCGCCGCTGCCTATCGTTCGCCGCCGTGCTGGATGGCATGAGCCGCGGGGACGCGGCGCGGATCAGCGAGATGGACCGGTAGATGCTGCGCGACTGGGTACACCGCTTCAACGCCCACGGCCCCGTAGGGCTGAAGGACAGTTGGTCGAAGAGCAACCCGCTCCGCCTCAGCGCCGCCCAGCAGGCCGAGTTCGTCCGCTTGGTCGAGACCGGACCCGATCGGGTGGTGGTTGGCGTGGTGCGCTGGCGCCGTTTGATCTGCAACGCGTCATCGCCACGGCATCGATCGAGAGCGGCGACCAAAACAATGGTGCTGGAGTGCGCCCTCGGAGGTGGACAGGGACCATCCGCTGATTTGACCGGTAGGGCTGGGCTTTCACAGAATGAGAGCCATGGCACGCCACCGCACCCATAGTGACGAAATCAAACGTCAGATCGCCCAGGAGTTCGTCACCGGCGAGACCCTGCATGGGCTCGCAAAGCGGCACGACATGTCGCGCAACCTGATCCGCATCCGGGTCAGCAAGCTCGAAGCCGGCGCGTTCGACGAGGACGCCCAAGCGGCCGACATGCTCGAGACCTACGAGGCCAAGATCGCTACCTCGTCGGGCCTGAGCGTCGAGCACATTACATGATTGAATAGCACATAGTGCAGGCGCGGGCCATTGGCCCATCAAGCACCACGGGAGTGCGCAGGCCTGACAACCGCGCGATCCACAGTCCTGTATGCGGCTGCGGCATGGGATTTTTCATGGGACTTTGGCCGGCGAGGGTCTCCTTCCATCCCCCTCGTTCTGCTTACGTGCTCTTGCAGCGCGCGCCAAATGACGGCATGATGATCTCAATTCGTGATGCTAAAGCATTGATCACGCTGTCATGATATCGACGGCGCGTTATGAATTGCGGGCGTAGTTCAATGGCAGAACGGAAGCTTCCCAAGCTTCATACGAGGGTTCGATTCCCTTCGCCCGCTCCAGCAATTTGCCAGTGTGGATCAGAGGCTTAACCCGCTCTGCGATTGATCTCGCGTTTCCTATAGCGTTCCCCATTGCTGTTTACGACACGTTCTTCGCAGTGCGGTGAGCGCTTCTCAAGGTTGCCACCTGCCGCGACTTCCCGATCGTCCCGCGGATGTAGCGAGCGGTCTTGGAAGCTTGGGAATGAGCAGCGGCCGATCGAATCTGATCGATATCAGCTCCTGCGTCATCAGCCTTGGAGATGCCGCCGGCGCGAGCATCCATGTTCTTGATCGATTTCGGAATGCCTGCTGCGCTGGCGATCACGCGCCACTCGCGCGCGTATCCGTCCCTCGCATAAGGTCGGCCTGATTTCTCATCCATGATCAATGGACCAATATGTTCAGGGTGCGGTATTCGATCGATGAGCGATTTCACGAGCGGGCAGAGTTTCAGATCATGCGCCGCTATTGCGCCCGTCCTCGTCGTTTCTTTCCGGATCTCGAGTCCGCTGCTGATATCCGCCCAAGTCAAGCCATTTATTCGCCGAGCGTTCTTAGAGCGGATGCCGCCCACAGTACCGGTTATCAGTTCCTATTCACCAATAACATCCTCCTGCCGCAGCGTCGTATTGAATTGCGGTTCCTAGAGCGCGTTATGGACCTGTGGTGAGCGGCATCCCAAGTTCTTGGGATGGACA
>CAXUOD010000349.1:0-3587 GCA_964252585.1 uncultured Lichenihabitans sp.
GGGGCAGAAGATGTCGAAGACCAAGGGCAACGTCATCGATCCCCTGGACCTCATCGCGCAGCACGGGGCCGACGCCACCCGGTTCACCCTCATGGCGATGTGCGGCCATGGCCAGGACATCCGCATGTCGGCCGATGCCGTGCGCGGGGCACGGCTCTTCGCCAACAAGCTCTGGAACGCGTCGCGTTTCGCGGCCATGAACCGCTGCTTCGAGGGAGACGCCGCGAGCGCCCTTCCGGCGCCCGGAGGCGAGATCAACGCCTGGGTCGTGAGCGGACTCGTGGAGGTGGCCCGTGCCACGACGCTGGCTCTCGACGAGTACCGCTTCAACGATGCTTCGCTTGGGCTCCAGGCCTTCGTTCGCGATACGTTCTGCGACTGGTTCATCGAGTTCGCCAAGATCGCCATGAACGGCGACGACCCGGTCGCCGCGACCGAGACGCGAGCCGTCATCGCCTGGTGTTTGCGGTCGATCTGCCAGCTGCTCAATCCCTTCATGCCGTTCATCACCGAGGAGCTTTGGGACGGTTTCGGCGGTGGCGTCGCCATGACGGCCGCCCAACTGCCGGATTTCGACGCCGTCCGCGTCAGCCGGGAGAGTGGCGCGGATGTCGAATTCGTCATCGCCCTGATCACCCGGATCCGCTCGGTCCGCAACGAGCTGAAGATCGCCCCCGGCAAGCCGCTTCCGCTGCTGGCCCTGACGCCATCGGCCGGAACGCGCCGCCGCCTCCAGACCTTCGGGCCGCATCTCAGGCGCCTCGCCCATCTCGGTGCGATCGAAGAGACCCGAGCCGTGCCCGACGGCGCGGTGCGGATGTCGGTCGAGGATGCCGAGATGCTCCTCTCGCTCGCGGGGATCGTCGATTTCGCCAAGGAAAAGCAGCGGCTCGAGAAGGAGCTGAAGAAGCTCGACGGCGATCTCCAGTCGCTCGACCGTCGGCTGTCGGATCCGGCTTTCCTCGACAAGGCCGATGCCGACGTGATCGCGAAGAACCGCGCCCGGCAGGAGGCAGGGCTCAAGGAGCGCGAGCGCCTGGCCGACGCGATCGCTCTGCTGTGAGCCGGGTCGCGAGCCTCTGATAGCAAGGGCCGAAAGTTCTCACCCGTCCTCGTGCTGAGCCGGCCCGCAGCGACGAGGCGCGTGTAGAGTCGGTGTCTTCCGGCGTTGGTAGGAGTCACCGGCGGTCTTTTTTGCTGAAAGCCCGCGATTAGCTGTTATGACGCGCAGCGGTCGAGCCCATGCGGCCGCCGCGAGGTTTGCAAGAAGATCCGATGTCCGATTTTATCCGCGAGGTCGACGAAGAATATCGTCAGGACCAGTTTCGCAAATTTCTCGGCCGTTACTGGCCTGCCCTGTTGTCGGCGGTCGTGCTGATCCTCGCCGGTGCGGGCGCCTGGCGGGGCACCGTATACTTGCGCCAACAACAGGCGGAGGCCGCCGGCGATCGCTACTTCGATGCGGTCGAACAGGCCCGCGACAATCCCGCCGCGTCGCTGCCGGCTCTCGACGCCCTGGCCAAGGATGGGCCTACCGGTTATCGCCTTCTGGCGCGATTGCGGGTCGCGGGCGAACTCGGCAAGACCGACCCGACTGGAGGCGCCAAGGCCTTCGATGGCATAGCGGCCGACACGACGGTCGACTCCGACCTTCGCGACGTCGCGGCCCTCAGGGCCGGCATCCTCCTGGTGGACACGGCCGATACGGCCGAGCTTCACCGCCGCCTCGATCCCTTGGCCGATGCCAACTCGACCTATCGTGACATTGCGCGCGAGATGCTGGCCGTCGCGGCGCTGAAGCGCGGCGATGACACGGAAGCCGGCAAGGACCTCGACACCATCGTGGCCGACCCGACGACGCCCGGTGAGATCCGGCAGCGCGCCGGCTTCTACCTCAGCCTCGTCCGCGCCGGAAAGCCGGAGTCCGCGCCTCCGGCGGCGGCGGCGCCCGCGTCCCCCCAGCCAGCCGCTGGCCCGACGCCAGCCGCTGGCCCGACGCCAGCCGGTGGCCAGCCACCAGCCGGCGGCCCGCCAGCCGCGACGCCATGAGCAAGGTCGCCATCATCGGTCGGCCCAACGTGGGTAAATCGACGCTGTTCAACCGGCTCGTCGGCAAGAAGCTGGCGCTGGTCGACGACCAGCCGGGCGTGACCCGCGACCGGCGCGAGGGAGAGGTCGACTTTCGTGGCCTCGAGTTCACGTTGATCGACACGGCCGGGCTCGACGACGCGGCCGATGGCACGCTCGCCGGCCGCATGCGCCAGCAGACCGAGGTCGCGGTGCTCGAAGCCGACGTCATCCTCTTCGTGGTCGACAGCCGCACCGGTATCACGGCAGGCGACCAGCACTTCGCGCAACTGGTCAGGCGCGCCGACAAGCCGATCGTCGTGGTGGCCAACAAGGCGGAAGGCCGTGCCGGCGACGCGGGCGCGCTCGAAGCCCATGACCTCGGCCTCGGTACGCCGGTGGCGATTTCGGCCGAGCACAACGAAGGCATGGCGGACCTCTACGATGCGCTGGCCGCGGTGCTGCCGAAGCCCGACGAGCCGGAGGCCGAGGAGGAGCTTGTCGCCCCGACCTTCGGCGAGGACGAGGACGGCACCGAGCTCGATCCCACGAAGCCGCTCCGCATCGCGGTCGTGGGCCGCCCGAACGCCGGCAAATCGACTCTTCTGAACGCTATCCTGGGCCAGGAGAGGCTGCTGACCGGCCCGGAACCCGGCATCACCCGCGACTCGATCGGGCTCGAACTGAGGTGGCGAGACCGCGATCTCAAGGTCTTCGATACCGCGGGCCTGCGCAAGCGCGCCCGCATCGACGACAAGCTCGAGAAGCTTGCGGCGGGCGACGCGATCCGCGCCGTCAAGTTCGCCGAAATCGTCATCGTGCTGCTCGACGCCACGATCCCGTTCGAAAAGCAGGACCTCACGATCGCGGATCTCGCCGAGCGGGAAGGGCGTGGCATCGTGATCGGGGTCAATAAATGGGACCTGATCGAGGCGCGCGGCTCGAAGCTCAGCGAGATGCGCGAAGCGGCCGAGCACCTTCTGCCGCAGATCCGCGGCGCCCCGGTGGTGCCGGTCTCGGGGCAGACGGGGTTCGGCATCGACAAGCTTCTCGAAGCCGCTTTCCGAGTGGCCGAGACCTGGAACCGGCGCCTGTCGACGTCGCGCCTCAACCGCTGGCTCGAAAACGCGATCGATGCCAATCCACCGCCCGCGGTCAGCGGCCGACGGATCAAGATCCGCTACATGACCCAGGCCAAGGCCCGGCCGCCGACCTTCGTGCTCTTCGGCAACCAGCTCGTCGCGTTACCGAAATCCTACCAGCGATATCTCGTCAACGGGCTGCGCGAGGCGATGGACCTGCCGGGCGTCCCGATCCGCATGATCATGCGCCAGGGCGAGAACCCCTATGACAAGAACAGGAAGCGGTGACCCCGTTAGCGCGCAGGCCTTCTCCCTTGTGGAGAGGGGTAGGGGTGAGGGTTGCTGGTCGTCGATGGCCGAAGGCGGAGGGACGCCGCCGATGGCGGTCTCGGATCGGCAAGGAGCCCCGGCCCTCGCCCCGCCCCCCCCACCCCACCC
>CAXUOD010000350.1:0-3567 GCA_964252585.1 uncultured Lichenihabitans sp.
GTTCCTAGGGCAGGGGGGCGGGGCGTGTCAACGCGGGACCTGATGCGGCGTGCCTTTCCGGTGGCTGCTTGGTTATGGATAGTTCGTGATGAAAACCGTGATCTCGACGACTCACATCGAAGCGCTCGGAGCCGGCGCTTGGGATACACCCGGATCGAACCGATCGGAGCGCCTGAACGGAACGGTTTGCAGACGCTGACGGCTGCGCCATGATAGGCTTCGAGTCTGCGCTTGCGATCATTCGGGCGCCCCTTCGAGCCAGAACGACGATGCCCGACCTGAGCCACTTCATCGCCTTCGCGGCCATCGCCTTCGGCATGGTGCTCACGCCGGGCCCGAACATGGTTTACCTGATCTCTCGGTCCATTTGCCAAGGTCGGGCGGCCGGTCTGATCTCGCTCGGCGGTGTGGCGCTGGGCTTCGTCGTCTACATGCTCTGTGCCGCGTTCGGCATCACCGCTCTCTTGCTCACCGTGCCCTACGCCTACGACGCGGTCCGCATCACGGGCGCGCTCTACCTCCTCTGGCTTGCCTGGCAAGCCGTCCGGCCCGGTGGCCGCTCGCCGTTTCAGGTCCGCGATCTGCCGAAGGATCGCCCGAGCAAGCTCTTCTTCATGGGCTTCTTGACGAACCTGCTGAACCCCAAGATCGCCGTCATGTACCTGTCGCTACTGCCGCAGTTCATCGATCCGGCGCGTGGCAGCGTTCTAAGACAGGCTCTCGTCCTCGGCACGATGCAGATCGTCGTCAGCGTCACGGTCAATGCCATGATCTCCGTCTCGGCGGGATCTATCGCACTGTTCCTCGCCCAGCGCCCGTCGTTCGCCGTCATCCAGCGTTGGGTGATGGGGACGGTGCTGGCTGCGCTTGCCGTCAGGATGGCGACGGAGGCGCGACGCTGAGACCACGATGCTCGCTCACCAGCGGCTCTCCTCGAAGCACGACCTTTTGTAGAGGCGTGTGTCGACGCCGACGGGTCGCGAGCGTGCCTCTGCCAGCGGCCGGTTCGGTTTGGATGGTCCGAAAGCGAAACCTCGCCTCGGCTGGTGTGTCCTATGATCCCTATCAAAGCGAGGGAGGAGGTGCGATCGAGGCATCCCCCAAGCGAACGGACGCTGAGAGCCTCGCCTTCATCGATCCACCCGGGACAGACGACCTTTCACTGCCGGGGATGGGGCTCGCTCCCAATAGTTTCCACGGCATCGAGTTCAGCCATGGCCGCATCGTCGAGGGCGACGTCGGAAACGGCGATGTTCTCCTTCAGATGCCCGAGGTTCGTAGTCCCAGGTATGAGCAGCGTGTTGGGCGCATGCCGCAGCAGCCAGGCCAATCCCACCTGTGAGGGCGTGACGCCGAGGCGTGTCGCGATGGTCACGACTGTTGGATGGTGCGTCACCTTGGGCCAGCCAGGAAACGTACCCCCGAGCGGGAAGAACGGCACCCACGCGATCCGGTGGGCGAGACACGTCGCGAGCATCGTCTCGAACTGTCGACTGACGAAGCTATAGGCGTTCTGGACGCAGGCGATGCCGGCCGGAAGGAGGCGATGCAGGCCGTCGAGGTCGACGCCGCTGAGCCCTATCGCCCCGATCTTGCCCTCGTCCCGCATGGCGATCATCGCCGCGATCTGATCGTCCATATCGACCACCTGGTCGCCTTCCGGCGTCAGGCCGGGGCCGACGTCGCCCCGGCGCAGGTTGACCAACGGGATCTGCTCCAAGCCCAGGCTCGACAGGTTGCGCTCCACGCTGGCACGCAGCTGCTCGGGCTTCTGGGCAAACCGCAATGGGATCTTGGCGCCTGGATTGGGTTCGGCCCCAACCTTGGTGGCGACGACCACGCGCTCGCCCGGTCGAAGCGCGTCGCGGATCATTCTGTTCACGAAGCCATCGCCATAGAACGCGGCCGTGTCGATGTGATCGACGCCCGCGTCGATGGCCTCCCTGAGGAGGGTGACCGCGTCGGCAGGCCTGTCCCTCAAGGTGCTGAGCTGCATCGCGCCGTAGCCGACGCGGGCGACGTCGTCGATGCCGAGCGGATACGTTCGGCCCGAAAGCCGTTGCGTGGCGTCTGGGGACATCGGGCCACCTCGCGTGCTAGGGATCCATAAACGGAGGAACATCCGTTTGCCGATCTTTAAATGGAGGAACCTCCGTTTGTCAAAGCCAGCGTTGCGCGCCGATGCGGTCCGGAACCGGGAGCGGATCCTGGTGGTGGCGAGGGATGAGTTCGCGGCCGGGAACGCCAACGCCGCGCTGGAAACGATCGCCCAGGCCGCAGGCGTCGGCATCGGGACGCTCTACCGCCACTTCCCGACACGCGAAGCGTTGGTCGAGGAAGTCTATCGCTCCGAACTCGATGCATTGGCCGCAAGTGCCGAGGAGCTTTTGAGAGACCACGAGGCGTTCGAAGCTTTGCGCCTGTGGATGGACCACTTCGCCCGGTTCCTCACCGCCAAACTCGCGATGCGCGAGGCTTTGCGGCGCACGTTGGCGTCAGGGTCGGGACCAGCTCCCGAAGCGCGCGCACGGATGAATGGGGCGCTGGACAGGCTGATCTCGGCGGGCATATCGGATGGAACGGTCCACCCTCGCATTCAGGCCGGGGACGTCACGGTCGCCCTCGCCGGCATCGTCATGGCGACGGCGGCCTCGCGTGACCAGCACCAGCTTCGACGCCTGATCGAAATGTTGGTTCGTGGATTGAAACCCTCATAGCCTGGCTGACCGGTGCGCCGTCCTCGGCTACGCTGCAACGCGACACGCCCTCCGGACCGCCCGCATGACTCACCCCCTCGAACTCGGCCTCGACACGTTCGGCGACACCACGGCCGGCCCGGACGGCGTGCCCCTGCCGCACGGGCAGGTGATCCGCGATCTCGTCGAGGAGGCCGTGGTGGCGGACGAGACGGGTGTCGACTTCTTCGGCGTCGGCGAGCACCACCGCGCCGATTTCGCCGTGTCGTCGCCCGAAACCGTGCTGGCCGGCATCGCGGGCCGCACGCGGCGCATCCGCCTCGGCTCGGCCGTCACCGTGCTGAGCTCGGACGACCCCGTCCGCGTGTTCCAGCGCTTCTCGACGCTGAATGCGCTGTCGAACGGCCGTGCCGAGGTGGTGCTGGGGCGGGGATCCTTCACCGAATCCTTCCCGCTGTTCGGCCACGACCTCGACGATTACGAGGCGCTGTTCGAGGAGAAGCTCGACCTCTTCGCGGCCCTGCTGAAGGGCGGGCCCGTCACGTGGCGCGGCACCGTGCGGGCGCCCCTCGCCGAGCAGAGCGTGTTTCCCACCGTCGAGGGGAGCCTGCGCACCTGGGTCGGCGTCGGCGGCAGCCCGAAATCGGTGGTGCGGGCGGCGCGCCACGGCCTGCCGCTGATGCTGGCCATCATCGGCGGCGACCCGATGCGCTTCCTCCCCCACGTCGACCTCTACCGACGCGCCTCGACGCAGTTCGGGATGCCCGCGCTGCCGGTCGGCGTCCACTCGCACGGCCACGTCGCCGGAACCGACGCGGAGGCCCGCGACGAGCTGTGGCCCGACTACCGGGTCATGCGCGACCGCATCGGC
>CAXUOD010000351.1:0-3538 GCA_964252585.1 uncultured Lichenihabitans sp.
TGGCCTTGGAGATCTCGGTCGGCAGCGGCCCCGAATTGCCGATGCAGGTCATGCACCCATAACCGGTGAGGTTGAAGCCGAGCGCGTCGAGATCGGCCTGGAGGCCAGTCGCTTCGAGGTACTCGCCCACCACCTGCGACCCCGGCGACAGCGAGGTCTTGACCCAGGGCTTCGTCTTGAGCCCCTTGGCAACGGCTCTGCGGGCCAGGAGCCCGGCGCCCATCATGACGGCCGGGTTCGACGTGTTGGTGCAGGACGTGATGGCGGCGATCACGACGTCGCCGTGACCGAGGTCGAAATTCTTGTCCTCGATCGCGAAGCGTTCCATCGGCTTCTCGACCTTGTAATCCTTGACGAGCGACGAGAGGAAGCTCGACTTGGCGCTCTCCAGCGTCACGCGGTCCTGCGGGCGCTTCGGGCCGGCCAGGGACGGGACGACGTCGGCGAGATCGAGGTCGACCGTCTCTGTGAAGAGCGGTTCCGTGGCGCTCGACCGGAACATGCCTTGTGCCGACGCATAGGCCTTGACGAGCGCGATGCGGTCGTCGCCGCGGTTCGAGGCGTCGAGGTAGTTGATGGTCTCGGCATCGACCGGGAAGAACCCGCAGGTCGCGCCGTATTCCGGCGCCATATTGGCGATGGTGGCGCGATCGGCCAGCGACAGGCTGTCGAGGCCGGGGCCGTAGAATTCGACGAATTTGTTCACCACCCCGAGCTTGCGCAGCATCTGGGTGACGGTCAGCACGAGGTCGGTCGCGGTGCGGCCTTCCTTGAGCTTGTTGGTGAGCTTGAAGCCCACGACCTGCGGCAACAGCATCGACAGCGGCTGGCCCAGCATCACGGCTTCGGCCTCGATGCCGCCGACACCCCATCCCAGCACCGCCAGGGCGTTCACCATCGTGGTATGGGAGTCCGTGCCGACCAGCGTGTCCGGATAGGCGACCTCGACGGTCGCGCCCTCGTGCTGCTCCTTGCGGGTCCAGACCGTCTGGGACAGGTATTCGAGGTTCACCTGGTGGCAGATGCCGGTGCCGGGCGGCACGACCCGGAAGTTCGAAAAGGCCTTCTGGCCCCAGCGCAGGAAGCGATAGCGCTCGCCGTTGCGCTCGTATTCGAGGGTCACGTTGTCGCCGAACGCCTTCGGGGTCCCGAACTCGTCGACGATGACGGAGTGGTCGATCACGAGGTCGACCGGCACCAGCGGGTTGATCTTGTCGACGTCGCCGCCGAGCTTCTGCATCGCGTCGCGCATGGCCGCGAGGTCGACGACCGCCGGAACGCCAGTGAAATCCTGCATCAGCACGCGGGCCGGCCGGAAGGCGATCTCCTTCTCGTCCTTGCCGCGCGAGGTCAGCCAGGCCGCGACCGAGAGGATGTCATCCTTCGTGACGCTACGGCCGTCCTCGTTGCGCAGCAGGTTCTCGAGCAGCACCTTCATCGAGAAGGGAAGTTGCGACACGCCTTCGAGGCCGTTCTTCTCCGCCTCGGGGATGGAGAAGTAATGGTAGGTTGCGGAACCGGCTTCGAGCGTGCGGCGGCATCGAAAACTGTCGAGCGAGGCCATGGGGCTTCCTTCGCGAGCGGGGACGAGTCTGGAATAAGTCGAATATAGATATTTCGGCCCCGCAGGGCTACACGCTAACGGCATCGCAGCAAAGCGGAACGCGCCTTGGCCCTCACCCTTTCCGTGACCGACCTCGCGGCCGAGCGCGGCGGCCGAACCGTCTTCGAGGGCCTCGCCTTCAGATTGCAAGGTGGCGAAGCCCTGAGCGTCGTCGGCCGCAACGGCGCCGGCAAATCGACGCTCCTGCGGGTCCTGGCGGGACTGCTCATGCCGCTGGCGGGTGCGGTCGCGCTCGACCCGCCGGATCGGCGGGAGCCCGACACCCCGGCCGGCGAACGCGCCCATTACCTCGGCCATCTCGACGCCCTGAAGCCAACCCTGACGCCGCGCCACCACCTGGCTTTCGTGGCCGCGCTCTTCGGACCGCCCCAGGAGGAGGCACGGCCGGCCCTCGCACCCGAGGACGCCTTGGGCGAAGTCGCCCTGTCGCATGCCGCCGACCTGCCGTGCGGCTATCTTTCGGCGGGACAGCGGCGTCGCGTCGCCCTGGCGCGGCTGCTCGTCGCGGCGCGCCCGCTCTGGCTGCTCGACGAACCCGCAACCGCGCTCGATGCGGCCTCGCAGGCGGTTCTGTCCGGACTGATGCGCCGGCATCTCGAGGCGGGTGGCCTGATCGTGGCCGCAACGCATGGCCCGCTCGGCCTCGCGACCTCCAGAGAGCTCCGGCTGGAGCGCGCGTGATCCAACCCTTGGCGGCCTTGTTCCGACGCGACCTCGCGCTGGCCCGGCGCATCGGCGGCGGCGGCGTCACGGGCGTCATGTTCTTCCTCTGCCTCGTGACCGTGGTGCCCTTCGCGATCGGGCCCGACCTCAACCTCCTGTCCCGGATCGGTCCGGCGATCCTGTGGATCGCTGCCCTGCTCTCGACCCTGCTCGGATTGGATCGGTTGTTCGGCGGCGACCACGAGGACGGATCGCTCGACGTTCTCCGGATGAGCGGCGTGCCGCTCGAACTGGTGGTCGCGACGAAGTGCCTGGCTCATTGGTGCGCCACGGGCCTGCCGCTTGTGCTGGTGTCGCCGCTCTTCGGGCTGATGCTCGCGCTCGACGCGCCGGCGCTCGGCGGTGTCGCGGCGAGCCTCTTCGTCGGCACGCCGGCCCTCACCTGCCTCGGAGCCGTCGGTGCCGCCCTGACGGTCTCGCTCCGGCGGGGTGGGCTGCTCCTCTCCGTATTGGTGATCCCGTTGGCCGTCCCGGTGCTGATCTTCGGGGTTTCGACCGCTTCCGCCGCGAGCGGCGGGACGGTGCCGTTCCTTACGCCGTTCCTGGTGCTATGCGGCCTCACGCTGCTCGCTATCGCCGCAACCCCGTTCGCGGCTGCCGCGGCGCTCAGGTTGGCGGTTGATTGACATGGCCGCGGGCCAAAACGTCGAGGTGAGGGCGGCGCCGGTCTGTTGGCCGACGTGTGCTACGTGCGTAAGCGTCTAGGGAACTCGCATTTTGACGGCTCGGTCTGCATCACCTTCAGCCGATCGTGTTGCCGATCTTAGACGCTCGACGATTGCGGACGTCTGCGGGTGGCAGCGTGGGTACGACGCGAAGCGAGTATGGGTTGATGGTGTGTTGAGGAATTTACGGGGGCTCGCAACCACCGAGCGATGACAAGCTCGATGCTCGCTTTCTCGATACAACAGCCTCGTTTGCGCAGCGGTGGCATTAGCGAATGACATTCGATGCGGCGCCGGCCGGTTGAGGGTCGCCGAGGATTGCCGCCAGTCAAGCCAAGCCGCTAGATCTGCATCCCGAGCGCCTTCAGGTAAAGCTCGAGGATCTCCTCTTCCTCCCGGCGCTTGTCCTGGTCCTGTTTTCGGATCGACACGATCTTGCGGACGATCTTGATGTCGTAGCCCGTGCCCTTGGCCTCCGCATAAACGTCCTTGATCTCGTCGGAAACGGTCTTCTTGTCCTCCTCCA
>CAXUOD010000352.1:0-3511 GCA_964252585.1 uncultured Lichenihabitans sp.
GCGATCCACGTTTGCCCGACAGGGCTCGATCGGAGCCGATCATAACGAGAACGACCCTTGTCTTGACCCTCCTGGCGAGCGTCTTCGCGGGTGCAGCCGGGCCGGCCTATGCGGGCAGCTTCATGCATCAGAGCCCGAAGCTTTTCCATCGCGTCCGAAGCCCGTGCCGCGACGGCGAGGTCATGAAGCGAACTGGCGGCGGCGGCCGTCGCGGCGTCGTCAGCTGCGCACCCCGCTGACCTGCGTCGACGCCGAGGCTCCTCCAGCCGTTCCAGTTGTCGGCGGAATTCGCGGCTGTCGCTCGACCCGCGATAGGCTTCGCTTACGTCGCCGATGCCGTACGATCGAACCGCTCCGTTGGCCTCGGGCTGCGTCCCGCGGCATAGTCTCCGCTTCGAAATGCCCCGGCAGTTTGAAGGGCTTCTAAACTGCCGATCGGAGCCGTTCTAATCTATCGCATTCCTAGTTTTCAGCTGTTCTAATGTCGGGCCTACTTGCACGTTTTTTCTTGAATACGGCATGGGCGACTTCTAGAGCACGGCAGATTGAAACGTCGTGCCGATGCGCAGGCGTCGGGGACGTGTCCCGCGCCGGTCGGGTTGGTTCAAGGATGGTGTCGTGCTCGTCGCCTATCTCATCATGCTGCGTGAAGGCATCGAAGCCGCGCTGATCGTCGGCATCGTTGCGAGTTATCTCAAGCAGACCGGCCGGTCGCGCTACATGCCGGCCGTGTGGCTCGGCGTGGTCCTGGCGCTCGTCATCTGCGCGGCGCTCGGTTACACCCTGACCGTCACCGGGGCCGAGTTCCCTCAAAAGCAGCAGGAAGCCTTCGAGGGCGTCGTGGCGCTCGTCGCGGTGGGCGTGCTGACCTCCATGGTCTTCTGGATGAAGAAGGCCGCCAAATCGATCAAGACCGAGATCCACGGTTCGGTCGACGCGGCCCTCGCCGGGGGCAAGAACGGCGCTCTCGGCCTCGTCGCCATGGCATTCTTCGCGGTCGGACGCGAGGGGCTCGAATCCGTGTTCTTTCTGCTCGCCACCTTCCAGCAGGATGTCGGCGTGGGGCCGCCGGTCGGTGCCTTGTTGGGCGTGCTCTCGGCCGTGGCCTTCGGTGCCGCCATCACCTATGGCGGCGTTCGCCTCGATCTCAGGCGCTTCTTCCGCTGGACGAGCGCGCTCATCGTCTTCGTCGCGGCGGGGTTGCTGGCCGGAGGGTTGCGGGCGTTCCACGAGGCGGGTCTCTGGAATGGGTTGCAGGGCCAGGCCTTCGATCTCAGCGGCGTGCTGCCGGGCGACAGCGTCCTCGGCGTGTTGCTGACGGGAATGTTCGGCTACCAGGATGCGCCGACCGTCGGAGAGGTCGCGGTCTACCTGGCGTTCCTCGTTCCCGCCCTCTGGTTCCTTTTCGCCCCGAGCCGTGCCGCCATTCCGGCGTCGCGTCCGGCCTCGCAGCTCCAAAACTGAAGCAGGACCAAGCCATGACGATCCGCCAAGCCGCGCGCAGGACGGTCAGTGTCTCGACCCTCTGGGCCGCAGCCTCGTTCCTGGCCATGGCGGCCCCCGCGCGGGCCGACGAGGCCGCCCCGGTGCCGGTGACGATCTCGGACAAGGGTTGCGAGCCGGCTTTCGTGTCGGTGACGCCGGGCAGGTCGGTCTTCAAGATCAAGAACGAGTCGAAGCGCGCGGTCGAATGGGAGATCCTGAAGGGCGTCGACGTCGTCGAGGAGCGGGAAAACATCATTCCGGGCTTCGTGCAGACGCTGTCGGCCACGCTCGACGCGGGTGACTACCAGATGACCTGCGGTCTCCTCAGCAACCCCAAGGGCGTCCTCAAAGTCGCTGCCACGGATGTGGATGCGGCGAAGGCGACGCCCGTCTCGGCCATGGACCTCGTCGGCCCGCTGGCCGAGTACAAGGTCTATGTCACGAAGGAGGTCGATGCGTTGGTGGGCGAGACCCAGCGGTTCGCCGATGCCGTCAAGGCCGGCAAGCTCGCGGACGCCAAGGCCCTCTATGCACCGGCCCACGAGCATTACGAGCGGATCGAGCCGATCGCCGAGCTCTTCAACGACCTCGACGGCAGCATGGACAGCCGCGAGGACGATTTCGAGAGGAAGGCGGCCGATCCCGCCTTCCTCGGCTTCCACAGGATCGAGAAGGGTCTCTTCGCCGACAACAGCACGGCCGACCTCGCGCCCGTGGCCGACAAGCTGATGGCCGACGCGCTGGACCTGCAAAAGCGCCTGTCGTCGCTGACCATCACCCCGAAGAGCATGGTGGGAGGCGCCGCCGACCTCATCGAGGAAGTGGCTTCGAAGAAGATCAGCGGCGAGGAAGACCGCTACAGCCGGACCGACCTCTGGGACTTCCAGGCCAATGTCGACGGCGCCCTGAAGATCGTGACGCTGCTCGATCCGCTCGTGGTGAAGCGCAATCCCGAGCTCGCGGCTCGCGTGAACGACAATTTCGCCAAGGTCGACGCGGTGCTCACCAAATACAAGGCGCCGCACGGTGGCTACGTGTCCTACGACAAGCTCGACCCGCAGGATCGCAACAAGTTGAAGGGCCCGGTGACGGCTTTGGCCGAGGACCTGTCGACTTTGCGCGGGACGCTGGGTATCGACTGACCATGATGCCGGCACGACGAAGGAGGGGCTGATGAACGATCGCACGACGTCCCGCCTGGGTCGCTGCCCCTTCGGGGGCGCGGTGTCGCCTTCCGCCGTGTCTCGACCCGCCGCCGAACCTTCGGCCGAGGCTCCGGCCTGCCCCGGCCGGCGCAGCCTGCTGATCGGCTTGGGCCTCGCGGGCGGCGCCTTCGGTCTGTCGCCGGTCGCGGCCGCCTCGCTCGACGCGCGCAAGCTCGTCGTCGAGGGCGACGGCACGCAGGCCCGGCATGAGTTCTACGGGACCCATCAGGCCGGCATCGTCACGCCCCAACCGGCCGCGTCGCTGGTCGCCTCCTTCGACGTCCTGGCCGCTTCACGACCCGACCTCGTCCGGCTCATGAAGGGGCTGACCGGCCGGATCGCGGCCCTGATGTCGGGCGACATCAAGGTCCCCACCGACCCGAAGCTGCCGCCCCCCGACAACGGGCTCCTCGGCCCCAAGGGGTTTCCCGACAATCTGTCGATGACCGTGGCCTATGGAGCCTCGATGTTCGACGAGCGCTTCGGCTTGGCCGACAGGCGCCCGAAACGGCTCGTCGCCATGACGCGCTTCCCCAACGACGCGCTCGACGGCGATTGCTGCCACGGCGACCTCCTGATCCAGTTCAATTCCAATACGGCCGAGACCAATATCCACGCGTTGCGCGACCTCCTGAAGAACTTCCCCGATCTGCTGGCGCTCCGTTGGAAGCAGGACGGCTTCCTGCCGCCCCACACCATCAAGGCGGCCGGGCGCGACACGGCCCGCAACCTGCTCGGTTTCAAGGATGGTACCGCCAACCTCGACGCCGCCGACGGCGGGCTGATGGACCGTATCGTGTGGGTCGGGGATGGCCACGAAG
>CAXUOD010000353.1:0-3467 GCA_964252585.1 uncultured Lichenihabitans sp.
GGGCGGGCGTGAGACCAGCCCGGGCTATCGCCGGATCGGCCTCCTTGCGGCATGTTAAGTACGAATCCTTACCGCTTCTTCACCATGCGGGAGGTTAGAGGGGCCACCTCGTCGCGAGACTCCATCGAACGGGAAAGACGCGGGCTCGCCATTCGACCGGCGGCAAGCCCGTCTTGACTTGGACAGGGCGAGCCGTCACGGTCCCGCGCCGGTTGCCGGAGGCCGTTCCCGAGCCCAGCCGAGACCGCCGCGAGACAGGGCGCATCGTGCCCCTGCAACCTGTTCACCGAGTCCAAAGGTCCATGCGCCTCTACCTCGACTTCGAAAAGCCGGTCGCGGAGATCGAAGCCAAGATCGAGGAGCTGAGACAGGTTTCGAGCAGCGAGGATTCCATCCCGATCGGAGAGGAACTGACGCGCCTCGAGATCAAGGCCGAGAAGGCGCTGGCGGAAATCTACATGATGCTGACCCCCTGGCAGAAGACCCAGGTGGCCCGGCATCAGCAGCGGCCGCATTTCCTCGACTATTGCAAGCGGCTGGTCACCGACTTCACGCCCATGGCGGGCGACAGGGCCTTCGGCGAGGACGAAGCGATCGTGGGAGGGCTCTGCCGCTTCCGCGGGCGTTCGATCTGCCTCATCGGCCAGGAAAAGGGCTCGGATATCGAGAGCCGCGTGAAGCACAATTTCGGCATGGCCCGGCCGGAAGGTTACCGGAAGGCGGTGCGCCTCATGGAGCTCGCCGACCGTTTCGACCTCCCCGTCGTGTCGCTCGTCGACACGGCCGGCGCTTACCCGGGCATCGAGGCGGAGGAGCGCGGCCAGGCCGAAGCCATCGCACGGTCGACCCAGGCCTGCCTCGAACTCGGCGTGCCCAACGTGGCGGTGATCATCGGCGAGGGCGGCTCGGGGGGCGCGATCGCGATCGCGACGGCGAACGCGGTCATCATGCTGGAACATGCGATCTACAGCGTGATCTCGCCCGAAGGTGCCGCTTCGATCCTCTGGCGGGACCCGAGCCGCGCCCAGGATGCCGCCACCAGCATGAAGATCACGGCGCAGGACCTCTACCGCTTCGCCATCATCGATACGGTGGTGACCGAGCCGGCCGGAGGGGCGCATCGCGATCCGGAAGCCGCCATCGCGGCGACGGGCGACGCCATCGGGGATGCCTTGAGCGGCTTCGACGGCTGGTCGCGCGACGATGTGCGAGCCGCCCGGGCCGACAAGTTCCTGGCGATCGGCCGCCGCTGATCGAGACCGTCCGAGAGTCACCTCAAAGCCGCAGTGCCGCTGAAAATACCTGTTCCAAGCCGGAACTTTTTGCCTGCATCCGGCGCGGCTTGCGGTAACGGGGCCTTAAGCTTAGAACTCTACGCGTCTCAGGTGGTGAGATCCATCGCGGAGCGCGAGCATTGGATTACAGCGACATGCGGACACGACGGGCGCTTAGTGTTCTTTCCCGGTTGGCCGCGATCGTGGTCGGTGCGGCTTTTCTGGCGGGCTGCGACGAAAACACCGGGACAACGAGCAACTACCGCGCTTATTCGCCGATCCCGGAAGCGACGCTCGCGTCCATCGACGCCAAAGGTTCGACCAAGAACGCTCCCGTCCTGATCCGTGCCTTCAAGAAGGAAGCGGAGATGGAGATCTGGAAACAGCGCTCCGATGGCCGCTACGTCTATCTGAAGACCTTCCCGATGTGCCGCTGGTCCGGTCAGCTCGGCCCCAAGGTCCGGGAAGGCGACCGGCAGGTTCCCGAAGGCTTCTACACGATCACCCCGGGGTCCATGAACCCCAACTCCGCCTATTACCTGTCCTTCAACGTGGGCTACCCCAACGCCTACGACCGCGCCTGGGGCCACACCGGCGGGTCCATCATGGTGCATGGCATCTGCTCCTCGGCCGGATGCTTCTCCATGACCGACCAGCAGATCGAGGAGATCTACGCGATCATGCGGGAAGCCTTCGCGGGCGGACAGCATGTCGTGCAGATGCAGAGCTTCCCGTTCCGCATGACCGCCGAGAACATGGCCAAGCACCGGCTCGATCCCAACATCGGCTTCTGGCGCGAACTGAAGAAGGGCTCCGATACCTTCGAGGTCACGAAGATGCAGACGCCGGTCGGCGTGTGCAACAAGCATTATGTCTTCTCGCCCGCCAAAAGCGGCGGTCGGTTCGATGCCGAATCCGCCTGCCCGCCGCTCGATCTCGACGAAGAGGTGATCAAGGCGGTCAACGACAAGGAAGCGCGGGACGACAGCGAAGTGTCGAACCTCATCGCCAAGGGCGTGAAGCCGATCCGCATCGTCTACGAGGACGGCGGTCAGAACCCGGCTTTCTCGCATCGCTTCGCCGAAGTCAGCCGGCCCGACGCCATCGCGGCCCCGCCGACCGAAATCGTGCTGGACGACAGCCCGAAAGCCAAGCCGGTCGCCGTGCAGATCGCCATGGCCAAAGCGGCGGTCTCGGCCTCGACCCTCGTCGACAATCTTCCAAAGGCGCCGGCCACCATCGCAGTGCCGCCTGCGCCGACTCCCGTGGCCTCCGCGTCGAAACCTGTCGTGACGGCAGCGGTCCTGAAAGGCGCCCGTGGGCGTCCCGCCGACGTGACCGGCAGCCTGCCGGGAACCTCGACGGCGGCAAGCGGCGCCGTTCCCGCCACCTTCGCATCGGCTCCTTCGGCTTACGCCAAGGAAGAGCCCAAGAGCGACACGCAATCCTTCTTCGATCGGGTCATGACTCTCGGCGGCCTGCGGTCGACGACGCCCGATGCCGCTCCGGCCGCGACGACGGTGCCCGCCGCTTCGGGGACCGCCTCGGCGGCGTCCGTCAAGCCGGGTCCGCAGGCTTCTCTGGTACACAAGCGGAAGCTGGACGCCAAACCGGACTCGAAGCCGTCCAAGTCCGACGACACGACGGCCTCTCTGAACCCGGACTACGTGGCGCTGGCTCCCGCGGAGAACTGAGCAAGCTGGGTTCTGACGCGCGCCGCATGCGGTGCGCTGTCGGGGGCTCTTCGCATCTGGCGCTGGATGAATCGCCGACCGCTACTTGCTGGTACGCTGGCGATGACGGCTGATGGTTTCTTCGCTTCTCAAGCTGGCTGATCCGTCTAGGCGAGATCTGGACCAATGAAGCCGGCGTAGATGTAGCCGCTGCCCTTCTACAGCGCGAGTTACCTCTCGATGTTGTGCTGAACAGAAAACAGACCTACTTCGGGCGCCGTCGATTTTGGCTTCGCGTTGCGACGCGCGACTTCAGCCTCACCACCCGGTGCTCTCGGGCCTGTGTCCTGCACGTTGACGCCAGGCTCAGGGCTCGACGATGTATTGCCGGGTCCGGGTCCAGAGCCTGGGGCTCCGCCAGTGTTACCATTGCCCCCGGCATGACCACTGGATGCACTTCCACCCGTGCTACCTCCACTCGCGCCACCCCCACCGGCAGTGCCTCCGCCTCCACCAGAAC
>CAXUOD010000354.1:0-3462 GCA_964252585.1 uncultured Lichenihabitans sp.
CCATTTTCAGCGCCGCAATGAAGGCCTCCTGCGGGATCTCCACCTTGCCGAACTGGCGCATCTTCTTCTTGCCTGCTTTCTGCTTCTCCAACAGCTTGCGCTTGCGGGTGACATCGCCACCGTAGCATTTGGCCGTGACGTCTTTTCGAAGCGCCCGGATCGTTTCCCGCGCGATGATCTTGCCGCCGATTGCGGCCTGGATCGGAATCTGGAACATGTGCTGCGGGATCAGATCCTTCAACTTTTCGACCATGGCCCGGCCGCGCATGTCGGCCCGGTCCCGATGCACCAGCATCGACAGGGCGTCGACGGGCTCGGCATTGACCAGGACCTGCATCTTGACGAGGTCGCCGACCTTGTAATCCGTGATCGCGTAATCGAAGGACGCGTAGCCCTTCGAGATCGATTTTAGCCGGTCGTAGAAGTCGAAGACCACTTCGTTGAGCGGCAGGTCGTAGGTCAGCATGGCACGCTTGCCGACATAGACGAGGTCGAGCTGGATGCCGCGCCGGTCCTGGCACAACTTGAGGATCCCGCCGAGGTAGTCGTCGGGCGTGAGGATCGTGGCCTTGATCCAGGGCTCGCGGATCTCCTCGATCTTCATGATGTCCGGCATGTCGGCCGGGTTGTGCAATTGGACATGGGTCCCGTCGCGCAACGCGATCTCGTAGACCACGGACGGCGCGGTGGCGATGAGGTCGAGATTGAACTCCCGCTCGAGACGTTCCTGAATGATCTCGAGGTGCAGCAGGCCGAGGAACCCGCAGCGGAAGCCGAATCCGAGCGCGGCCGAACTCTCCATCTCGAAGGAGAAGCTCGCGTCGTTGAGGCGCAGCCGCCCCATGGCGGCCCGGAGGTCGTCGAAGGCCGCTGCATCGACCGGGAACAGGCCGCAGAAGACGACGGGCTGTGCGGGCTTGAAGCCGGGCAGGGCTTTGGCGGTAGGCTTGCGGTCGTCGGTGATCGTGTCGCCCACGCGGGTATCGGCGACATCCTTGATCTGGGCCGTGATGAAACCGACCTCGCCGGGGCCGAGCATCTCGACATTGGTCATCTTGGGCTTGAAGACGCCGATCCGGTCGACCTCGTAATGGGCGCCGGTCCCCATGGTCTGGATGCGGGAGCCCTTCTTGAGGCTGCCGTCGATGATCCGCACCAGCACGACGACGCCGAGATAGGCGTCGTACCAGCTGTCGACCAGAAGGGCCTTCAAGGGCGCATCGATGTCGCCCTCGGGCGGCGGCAGTCGCTTCACGATGGCTTCGAGCACGCCCTCGATGTTGAGGCCTGTCTTGGCCGAGATCTCGACCGCTTCGGACGCATCGAGCCCGATCACGTCTTCGATCTGCTGGCGGATGCGATCGGGTTCGGCGGCCGGGAGGTCGATCTTGTTCAGCACCGGCACGATTTCGTGGCCCGCGTCGAGCGCTTGGTAGACGTTGGCCAGCGTCTGCGCCTCGACCCCTTGGCTCGCGTCGACGACGAGCAGCGATCCCTCGCAGGCCGCGAGCGAGCGGGAAACCTCGTAGGCGAAATCCACATGGCCCGGCGTGTCCATGAGGTTGAGGACGTAGCTGCGGCCGTCCTGGGCCAGGTAGTCGAGCCGCACCGTCTGCGCCTTGATCGTGATGCCGCGCTCGCGTTCGATATCCATGCTGTCGAGCATCTGCTCGCTCATGTCGCGCAACGCCACGGTGCCGGTCGTCTGGATCAGCCGGTCGGCGAGCGTGGACTTCCCATGATCGATATGGGCCACGATGGAGAAATTACGGATCTGGTCGAGCTTGTGGGCGGTCATGCCTGGGGCATAGCAGGGGGCCGCCGCTTTGCACAGGGGAAGCGGCGGCGCGCAGGAGCGAGCCGCGCGGCGCCATTGCGGGCCGCTCCGGAATCGGCTAATCAGCCGGAAGACGAGCGCCAGCACCCGTAGCTCAGCTGGATAGAGCGCTGCCCTCCGAAGGCAGAGGTCAGAGGTTCGAATCCTCTCGGGTGCGCCAGTCCATTCCGAACTTCACAGGAAGCAAGCGGCGAAAGTTTCGCGGCTGGTTCGGCATGTCATCCGCGGGACGCCTCGCCAACCATCGCCTACCGCAAAGAGCAGGGTGTCGCGCGCGTCTACGTCTCGTGCACTGCCGTGAACTGTCAGCAGGGCTCGGGCACGCCATGCGACGCGATCGGATCGCCGGACGACATGCCCTACCCCGGAAAGCGCGACCCTGGGTCGGTGGAAGTGCTCCCCGATGCGGGTCGACAGGGGCGAGCCGTCTTGGCCCGAGCGGTAAGGCGCCGGCCGCGCCTGGCTTGCGGGTGGCAAGGATGAACCCGCGCGGTTCCGTAGTACCCCACCGGAACCGCGCGGCAGCAGCTGAGGATGAAACCGGGGCGGGGCCGTGGTTCAGCCTTTCAGGCCGCCCGCTGCGGTATGGCTGCGGCTATTGATGAGCGAAGGTTGCCGAAACCTTCTTCATCGCCCAATTGTTGAGGCCTCGATGGATTTTAACATTTGATAAGGAGGCCTCGCGTGAAGGAGATTGAAGAGCTGCAGGCCAAGGCGGCGCAGTGTCGGCGGCTGGCGCGGGACGCAATGGATGTCAGTGTTTCTGTGAGTCTCGACGCCCTGGCGGTCGAGCTTGACGCCCAGGCTGAAGCTGCATCGTCAAAGGTGAACAAGAAGCTTCGGGTTGGAAGCACGACCCGGAGCGGTTTAGTTTAATCCGAGGACCTTTTTGGCGTCTCGTTTGCTACCATTGGCGAAGCGGTGCGTTGCGATTCTGCAACGTCGCGGCCTTCTGGCTTACGATGAGGTTCCGCATTGGGGCGCCTCGACGACGCGATGACCGACAAGTCCGCGCCCGCATCCGAGCCACCGGCTACACGCGATATTATTAGCCCTAACTCCTTAGTAGCGCGAAGGCCTCGCTATTTTTTCAACGTCTATGACGGTCACTCGTCCCTTGATCAGGACGGAGTGGAGTTCCCCGATATCTACAAAGCCCAGAATGGGGCGATTCTCTTGGCCGGCGAGATTCAAGAAGGTGGAAAAATTCTGGAACGGGACTGAGTGGAAATCGGAAGTGACTGGCGCCGGTGGAGCTGTTCTCTTCGTTCTCCGCTTTTCAGCACAGGAAAACCAAGGTGATTGACCCTAGCTATCTATGGCGCTTGCTGGGCCTATCACGCCATTCTGGAGGTGCAGATAGTTAGGGTTGAACCCGGTGAATTGGGTCAATCCTGCCAAATCCTTGATAACGATGTGTTTGCTTTTGTACTCAAGCAAACCCCTCTCTCGCAACTGCTGGAGGCAGCGATTGACGTGCACGAACGACAACCCGGTCGTGTCGCCGATATCGGTCTGGGTGAGCGGAAGCTGGTAGCTGTTGTCGGTAACGAGGCCGACAACCCGCAGTCTCGCCAACAGCTCGCAAAGCAGGTGACCGATCCGCGCTACGGCCTCACGCTGAC
>CAXUOD010000355.1:0-3448 GCA_964252585.1 uncultured Lichenihabitans sp.
GGCGGGGCAAGGGCAAGTTCAAGGAGGCCGCGGCGGGCGAGAAGGGCGGCGTGAGGCTCGCGAAGTCGGTCGGCGAGGTGCAGCAGTTCTCCGGCGAGATGCTGGGCAACACGCTGGTCACGGTGCAGACGGGCCCCGCGGGCCGCAAGGTCGGACGCCTCTACATCGAAGAGGGCTCCGACATTGCCCAGGAGCTCTACCTCTCGGCCCTGGTCGATCGCGCGACGTCGCGCGTGTCCTTCGTGGTGTCGACCGAAGGCGGCATGGACATCGAGACCGTCGCGCATGACACGCCCGAGCGGATCCACACGATCTCCATCGACCCGGCCACCGGCGTCATGCCCCATCACGGGCGCACCGTCGCCGAAGCCCTGAAGCTGTCGGGCGACCTTGCCAAGGGCATCGAGACCCTGCTCCGGCAGCTCTACACGGCCTTCGTGGCGAAGGACATGGACCTGCTGGAGATCAACCCGCTGATCGTCACCCGCGACGGCAAGCTCCGCGCGCTCGACGCCAAGATGTCGTTCGACGGCAACTCCCTCTATCGCCACCCCGACATCGTGGCACTGCGCGACGAGGCCGAGGAGGACGCGAAGGAGATCGAGGCGTCGAAATACGACCTCAACTACATCACGCTCGACGGCACCATCGGCTGCATGGTGAACGGCGCCGGCCTGGCGATGGCCACGATGGACATCATCAAGCTCTACGGCGAGGCGCCGGCCAACTTCCTTGACGTTGGGGGCGGCGCCACGAAGGAAAAGGTGACGGCGGCCTTCAAGATCATAACGGCGGATCCCAACGTGAAAGGGATCCTGGTCAACATCTTCGGCGGCATCATGCGCTGCGACGTGATCGCGGAGGGCGTGATCGCGGCCGTGAAGGATGTCGGCCTCGAAGTTCCCCTGGTGGTGCGGCTCGAGGGCACCAACGTGGCGCTCGGCAAGACGATCATCGGCCAGTCCGGCCTCAACGTCATCTCGGCCGACGACCTCGACGACGCGGCCCAGAAGATCGTCTCGGCGGTAAGATCCGCGGGTTCGAGCACGCATTCCGTGACGCCGTGACCCCAACCGACCCGATCACCAGACCGGACCGCAACTTGTCACGCCTGCAACCTCCACGTATCCTGTGGAAATGTGGAGACGTTGAAGATGAAGAACCTGACCCTTGCCATCGAAGACCATGTGCTCGACGAGGTTCGGGAGATCGCAGCGCGGCGACGGACCACGGTCAATGCGCTCGTGCGTGATTACCTGACGCAGGTCGCCGCGGAAGACGGCAGGATCGCGCAGGCCCGCAAGGAATTGCGCGAACTGATGGACAATTCCACTGCGCGGCTGGGACCGGACTATAAGTGGAACCGCGAGGAACTCTATGCCGATCGAATGTTTCCTCGACACCAACATCCTGATGTACGCGGCGACGGCGAGACAGGATGAACCACGAAAGTTCTCGATTGCCGATCAGCTTCTGAGCAAACAGCGGTTTGGGCTCTCGGCGCAAGTCCTCGCAGAATTCGTCGTCAACTTCACGCGTAAGCCCATGACGCCCCCGACCACGACGGAAGTGGACGGCTGGATGGATACGCTGAGCAAATTTCCGGTCGTGCCGGTCGATGAGTCCCTGGTCCGAACGGCAATCGTACTCGCCCGTCGGTTTCACGTGCACTACTACGATGCCGCCATCATCGCGGCTGCCGAACGGCTCGGCGCACCCATTCTCTATTCCGAAGACCTGAACCATGGGCAGCACTACGGCTCGGTGCAGGTCCAGAACCCTTTTCGCGATCCGTGATCGCTCACCGCTTGCCGGAGATTGCTGAATGGCTGTCCTGATCGACCGCAACACCAAGGTCCTGTGCCAGGGCTTCACCGGCAAGAACGGGACCTTCCATTCGGAGCAGGCCGTCGCCTACGGGACCCGGATGGTCGGCGGCACGTCGCCCGGCAAGGGCGGGCTGACGCATCTCGGCCTTCCGGTCTTCAACACCGTGGCCGAATGCAAGGAGGCGACCGGCGCCGATGCATCGGTGATCTACGTGCCGCCGCCGGGCGCCGCCGACGCGATCCTCGAAGCCGTCTCGGCCGAGATCGGCCTCATCGTCTGCATCACCGAGGGCATTCCGGTGGCCGACATGATCAAGGTCAAGCGGGCGCTGTCGGGCTCGAAATCGCGCCTCATCGGCCCGAATTGCCCCGGCGTGATGACGGCGGGCGAATGCAAGATCGGCATCATGCCGGGCAACATCTTCAAGCAAGGCTCGGTCGGAGTCGTGTCGCGATCGGGCACGCTCACCTACGAGGCGGTATTCCAGACGACGGCCGAGGGGCTCGGTCAGACGACGGCGGTCGGCATCGGCGGCGACCCGGTGAAGGGCACCGAGTTCATCGACGTGCTCGAGCTCTTCCTGGCCGACCCGAACACGACGTCGATCATCATGATCGGCGAGATCGGCGGATCCGCCGAGGAGGATGCGGCGCAGTTCATCGCCGATGAAGCCAAACGCGGCCGGAGGAAGCCGATGGTGGGCTTCATCGCGGGCCGTACCGCGCCTCCTGGCCGCCGCATGGGCCATGCCGGTGCTATCATCTCGGGCGGCAAGGGAGACGCCGAGAGCAAGACCGCCGCCATGGAGGCGGCCGGGATCACGGTGTCGCCGTCGCCGGCCCGCCTCGGAAAAACCCTTGTTGACGTCTTGAAACGCTAAGCATACCCCGACGCCGGCGGCCGATCTGCTTTCAAAAGAAGCAGAAAGGCCCATATGATTTGTAAGTCATCCACGCGGCCCGCGGACACAGGTGGACGGCCGCTGCCGTCGATCAAGGATCATCCCTCTCATGTCACAACGTGACGACGAAGCCCTTCTCGCATCGAGCTTCCTGTCTGGCGCCAACGCCAATTACATCGAGCAGCTCCAGGCGCAGTACGAGCGGGATCCCGGAAGTGTGGACGACGAGTGGCGGGCCTTCTTCGAAAGCCTCGACGACGAGAGGGGCGACGTCGAGAAGAGCGCCGGGGGAGCGTCGTGGAAGCGACCCGGCTGGCCCATGCTGGCCAACGGGGAAGCCGTGGCGGCCCTCGACGGCAATTGGGGAATGCCGGCCGACGCCTTGATCGCAACCAAGATCAAGGCCAAGGCCGAACCCAAAGGCGGCATTTCCGAAGAGGAATTGCGTCGTGCCACCCGGGACAGCCTGCGGGCCCTGATGATGATCCGGGCCTTCCGGATGCGCGGGCACCTTCACGCCAACCTCGATCCGCTCGGCCTCGAGCCGGAGCGCGAGAAGCAGGAGATCACGCCCGACGCCTACGGATTCACCGAGGCCGACTACGACCGGCCGATCTTCATCGACAACGTGCTGGGCCTGGAGAAGGCCACGATCCGCGAGATGCTGGACATCCTGCGCCGGACCTACTGCTCGACCATCGGCTTCGAGTTCATGCA
>CAXUOD010000356.1:0-3437 GCA_964252585.1 uncultured Lichenihabitans sp.
TGCTCGACATTCTAAGCTGGAGCGAATTCGCCAAAGGCGAAAGCGCTCTAGGCGGGTAAGGTTCTGGCGTTTGGCGGCGATCGGCTTGGTTTGCCTCACGTTCAGCCAGTTCATCGCCTCTCTGGCCGCCTCGGACCTCAGCCTGCAAGGCAAACTCGATGCGCTCCGGACGGAGTTCGAGGCCAACTTGGCGCCTCCTCCGGTCGTCGCCGCGCTACACCGTGCGAAAGACGAGCTCATCGCGAGCGGTGCGACCGACCGTGCGCTCAAGACGGGCGACCTTGCGCCGACATTCACGCTCTTGGATGCCGAGGGTAAGCCCGTCTCTACGGCCGCCCTGCTGGCACGCGGTCCCTTGGTCGTTACATTCTACCGTGGCGTTTGGTGCCCATACTGCAACCTGGAACTACAGGCGCTTGAGGCGGCGCGGCCCCAAATTGAGGCACGTGGCGCCAGCCTCCTAGCGGTCTCGCAGCAGACGGCAGCAAACAGCCGCAAGTCGCAGCGGCAAAACAAACTCGGCTTTCCGATCATGAGTGACCCGGGCGGCGACACCGGCGCTCGTTTTGGCGTGCGTTGGACCGTGCCACCCTACTTGCGCGAGATCCATCGAGCGCTGGGTGCCGACCTCACGCAATTCAATGGCGAGAATAGCTGGACGCTGTCGATGCCGGCCCGGTACGTGATCGGCGGCGACGGCGTGATCGCCTATGCCGAGATCAATCCCGACTACACCCGGCGGCCCGATCCCGCCGATCTTGTCCCGGTGCTCGACGCGTTCCGGGCGAAGCGGGTCGCTTGACCCGGATGGCCGACAGTTCGGACAACATCGACACTCGTCTCGCCATTGCCGGCCTAACTTGCCGCTGGAGGAAGATCTATGAGGGAAATCATCCGCGTCGAGCCGCTCTCGACCTATCTCGAGCGTTGGAAGGCTCCTACTTCGGCCGTTACGCGCCACGGCGACATGATCTACATCTCGGGGTTTCCGCCTTTCGACCCGGAGACGGGCGAGGTCGTCGACGCACCCATCGAGCGCCAGACCGAACTCGTCCTCGAACAGATGAAGCTCTGCCTCGAGACCGCGGGCTCATCGCTCGACATGGTTCTAAAGTGTAACGTCTATTGCACTTCGGTCGAGAAGTTCGCCGCGGTAAATGCAATCTACGGCCGCTACTTCCCGAAAGACCCTCCGGCCCGCGTCTTCGTCAACGTGCCTGCTTGGCCGGGTCACTTCGACATCGAGATCGACTGCGTGGCCGCTGTCTAGCACGCCGGAGAGAAGCAAGGAGGGTAGCCGGTGTTTTCAGTCATTTTCGAGGTACATCCACGGCCGGACCAATGGGACGTCTATCTCGGCAATGCCAAGATGCTGCGGCCCGAACTAGAGCAGATCGACGGTTTCGTCGACAACATCCGCTACAAAAGCCTCTCACGCGAGGGCTGGATCCTTTCCCTCTCCGGCTGGCGTGACGAGAAATCCGTCGTCCGTTGGCGCACGACGATGCGCCATCATCTCGTGCAGGAGAAGGGGCGGTCGGAGATCCTGCTCGATTGTCATCTGCGAGTCGGTCAAATCACCGGGGATACTCGGGTTCCCGAGGGCCAAACCCTTCGCGAGCAACGTCTTGATGAGACCGAGATTGGCGAAGGCACGACCGTCACACTGATTGACGGGAAGCGCCCGCAAGATTCGACCGGGATGGCCGACCCGGCGCGCACGGCCGCTTATCTCGGGCTGCAGCCAAGCGCCGCCGGCCTCGTAAGCTGGGACGTGTTCGACGCGGTGCTTACGCCCGGCGATCTCATCCTGCTCATATTCTGGCGCACGCATGACGATGCGGAGCGCTTCGACGCTGAAACGGAACTGGCCGCCGATGCTCGCCTGCGCCAGGTCAGGATCGTGCGCGACTACGGCATGTTCGATCGGCGCGAGGCGCCACAATACTATCCGAAGGCCAGACCGTCCGAGCCGAGCGCGTGAGCGCCGCCGCCCAGGTTTGGATCGAAGCGGGCGCCCCTTTGCCATCCTGCTGACGGCGTCACTGGTCTCCTCGCTGATCATGCTCGATTCAACACTGTCGCCGTCTCGCTCTCGGCAATCGCCCTCTGGCTCGGGGCGAGCTTCACCGAGATGCAGTGGGTGATCAGCGCTTATGTTCTGACCTATGCGGCGCTATCGGCCTCGTCAGGCACGCCCGCTGTGACGTCTCAAAAACTGATCAAAACGGCGCGCTCGCTGGCCAGGCGACGCCCCTCGTGCGCCGGAAGCGGTGAGCCTTCTCGAGGAGAAAATTGCATGATCGTCGTCCACCATCTCGAAAATTCCCGCTCGCAGCGCGTCCTTTGGCTGTCGGAGGAACTCGGGCTTCCCAATGAGATCGAGCAGCATAGACGTGACCCGGTGACCCGGCTGGCGCCTCCAGAACTAAGACGGATCCACTCGCTCGGTAAGTCGCCGGTGATCGAGGAAGGCGGGCGCGTGGTCGCCGAGTCTGGCGCGATCATGGATTATATTCTTCGTTATCATGGGGGCGGACGGCTACAGCCGGCGCCATTTAGCGCTCACGACGACGGTTTCATCTATTGGATGCACTACGCAGAAGGCTCGGCGATGCCGGCGCTTATCATTCGGATCAACGTCGCCCGCGTGGGCGAGGCCGCCGCGACCGCGTTGCCGCGTCTAGACACGGAGATTGCGCTACATCTGGCATACATCGACGGCCAGCTGGAAGGGCGCTCGTACATTCTTGGTGACGACTTTACAGCCGCTGATATTCAGCTCAGCTTTGTCGGCGAGCTAGCGGCTGCCCGGTTCGGCATCGCCAGATATCGTAATGTCAGTTCCTGGATAAAGCGCTTTCAGGCACGCACTGCCTATCGAAGGGCTCTGGCTCGTGGGGGTGCCTACGGCTTCGCATCTTAGATGGCAGGCGTATCCTGGTCGTTCCGCTCAGAAGTGACGTCCGTGGTGCCTTGCGAGAAGCTGGGCGCTCAATGTCTGCTTGCGTTCTCGGGCACTGCGCATCCTTTCTCCCGTTTGGGTCGCCTGCAATCGTTTGATCGAAGCTTCGGAAACGGCAGCTTGCTCCACCTTCAGCCCTCAACGCGCCATTCCGCTTTCGGCCAAGACGCGCCAAAAACCAGATCTTGGCGCCTTGCCACCTTCCGGACATTCGGAGGGACCCGGCCGAACGGGTAGCTCACGACTCAACACGGACATCGCTGAGTCCGTCAGTTTCGACCGCTTCCAGAAAGCCTCGGTTAGCAGGGTACATCCAGGTTACCAGGAAGCAGACCTGCTGAGTGTCAGAGACGGGTCGACAGCGGCCAGTTCGCTTGAGGTGTACCCCAAGCAAACTGGTCCGATCGGTAGGGCCGCGTGGGACGAGGTCCGGTCGCCCGCGAAACCAAGCAGGGCGATAGCTGCCGTGAAG
>CAXUOD010000357.1:0-3431 GCA_964252585.1 uncultured Lichenihabitans sp.
CGAAGTGGTCGCCGCGCTTCACCACCGCGACCGCGCCCCAGCCGCGCACCCGCACCGCGTCCGCGGGCCGGGCGTCGGCGACCACCCTCAGCCCCGCCGCTTCGCGAGCGCGATCGCGCAGTGCGCCAGCCAGCCCGCGCCGCCGCTGACCGCCAGCGTCCGCGTCCGCGCTCCGTCGAGGGATCGCAGATGCGCACGCGGGTGAACGCCACGATCGCCAAGTTCCTGGCCGCGGGCGGACGCGACGGCAGCCTCGGCGGCGGCGCCCAGCCCGACGACGTCACCGTGATCCTCGCAGGCTCGGTGTCCGCCGCCGCCGCCTCCGCCGACCGCGGGCAGGTCACGCGCGTGCTGGACCTGCTGATGGCCGGCCTGCGTCCGCCCGCCGCTCAGCCGTCGCCCGCCCGTCCGCTTCGGCCATGAGTCACGGATCTCATCATCAGCGGGCGGTATGAGCTCTGGCCGAGTCCAGGGAATGCGGACATCGCCCTCTCGGAGGAGCGCTGCGGTCTGGTCGAGGCGCTACTCGGCCGCATGCAGGTGTCGGCGCGACATCGCCGGTCAGCGGACATCTGACGTCGAGACGGGTGGAGAGCGACAGCCCTTCGGGTAGGAGGTGGTCACGCCACTCGGGCCTGAAGCGGCCTGTCGCGGGTCGATGGCTAGGTCGTCGTCATGACGGGCGCGAGCAGCGGCATTGAGGCCACGGCCCGGCGGCCGGGCGGGGAGGGGAGCGGACGATGTTGGTGCTCGGTGCGAGAGGGGCCGACCGCCTGACGAGGTTCGTCGACACCCGAAAGAGCGAAGGTGTCGAGGTTGCGTCTGCCGTGCCGGAGGCGACGCGAGGACGTCGTCCGGCTCGTGGAACTTGGCCATCGCCCGCTTCGGCAGGCTGGACGTGCGCGTCGGCGATGCCGGCGGAAGAGCTGAAGGTCGACGTATCGCGACTTCGGGCGGCCCCTTGATCCTTTTCAGTGCTTGATGCGCGGCTTTCCCATGAAGTCACGCTTTCCGAGTTTCACGCCCTCTGCGCGCAGGATCGCGTAAGCCGTTGTCGCATGGAAGTAGAAGTTGGGCTGAGAAAACGATAGTAGGAAGTTCGCGCCCGTGAATGGAAGCTTCGTTTCTCCAAAGGAGAAGTGTGTATCCTTCTCCGCCAGCCCATCGACGAGCTCACGAGACACCGACTTCAGTTGATCTGTCGCTCTGTGAAGAAGATCTCGAAGTGAGTCGAAGTCAGTCGGCCAGGGTGACATGTCAGGCGAGAAGCTGCCGACTTTCGTGCCCTCGATGCCGCCGATCGAGTGCGCGCAGCACGATTTCACTTGATAGCCGAAGGGCAGCATATCGGGCGCAAGCCGCGCTTCGATAAGATCCCGCTCCGACTTGCCCTGCTCCGTGCAGAACGACTGCGCCTTGGTGATCAATCCCTCAACGGCGCCGAGGATCTGCAGATTTGATGGCACGACAGCGTCATACAGCGAAAAAGACATGGATCTGCTCCGAGGCGACAGGTGTGCGGCTATATCAGGGCGAAGCGGCTCGCGCTGCTCCGCAGGCAACATGGAGAGAACGCAGCCGTCAAACGTCTTAGCAGGCTTGAGCCTCAGCAGCCGCCGATGACCGGCAGGACCGTTCTCAGGTCGTGCTCCGAGGGCGAGGCTGGAGGCCGCTCCAGACGCTTGTGAGAAGCCGCGGCCGATGCCTTCATTCTTAGACCTGAGCGGAAGGCGAATGCTCCGCCACGTACCCTTTGGGATCTTTGTCGATGATCTCGACGCCGTCTGCATGGTCTGCCTCGAAGGCCGCGAAGTTGACCGCGAGATCGTGGCGCAAGGCCGCTCCCGTATGGCGCCGGAAGTCGGTCAGACCCTCGCGCTCCTCTTCCGCCATGTGCTTGCTGTTAGCCTTGTTGCAGGCGTCGACGGCCGCGAACCAGGCGTCGCTCCCGACCGGGTGTTCATCCACAGCACGGCCGGTATCCCTGATCTCGTTGTGATCTTCGATCGCGTCTTCCGTCTCGTCGCCGACGCTCGGGCGGCCGCCAGCTCCGGCGCCGACCTCGAGAAGCTTGGGGTAGAAGAAGCGCTCCTCTGCTTCGGCGTGTGTGTCTAGGAACTTGCCCAGGTGGCGCCAGATCGAAGCGAGAGATGCGGTGTCAGATCGATCGATCTGCTCGATCATCGCGAACAGCCGGCGCTGTTCGTGGTGGTCGTCGAGGATCAGCTGAGTGATGTCCATGCCGGGGCGTCCTCGCGTCACCGCCAAAGGCGGAGGTCGGCTCTAGCAGGAAGGCCGACCAACGCCCAAGGCTTACGTCGGCAAACTCGCGGCGGCCAGGTCCGCGTCCGCAAACCGCACGAACTCGAAATGACGCAAATGGCCCCGCCGTCTTGGTCAGCTCGACCGTACTTCGCCGACACCGGCTTAGGCGCGCCGCTAGCCGCGCGCCGCTTCGGCTGTCATCAAAGCCGATGAGGTCGAGCGTCGGCCGTAACGGGGACGTCGACCTATGAGCGCCACAGCTACGCCGGACGAGCCGGCCGCGTGGAAGACTGCGATGATTGTGGTCGCCGTCCTACTCTGCGGCTTCGCGGCTTGGGCCCTACGCGGCATCCTCGCGCCCTTCGTTCTGGCCGTCTTCCTCCTGCTGATGATCGACGGTGTGGCCCGCGCGGTGAGGACGCGCATCCGCGGGTTTCCGGAGCGGCTGGCGCTGCCGGCGGCGTTGATCCTGATCGTCGCCTTCTTCCTGCTGGTGATCTGGCTTGTCGCCGACAACACGGCGCAATTCGTCGGACAGGCCGGCGGGTATGAGAAGCGGCTCAACGCCATCCTGGAGCAGGTCGCCGGACACGTCGGCCTGCACGTCACGCCGACCGTGAGCGGCCTTCTGCAGCAGCTCAATCCTGCACGCTTCGCCGGCACTGCCGCGCAAGGCGTTCAAGGTGTCGCCTCCAGCGCCTTCGTCGTCCTGCTTTACCTCGCGTTCCTGGTCGCTTCGCGCAGCGGCTTCGCCGAGAAGAGCGAGAAGCTTTTCGGGCGCGACGATCGGGGCGGAGCGGAGGAGACGTTCAAACGCATCCGCAAGGGGGTGGAAGGCTACGTCTGGGTGCAGACGATGGCGGGCCTTTTGATCGCCGTTCCCGCGGGCGTGCTGATGGCCGTCCTGGGGCTCAGCCACGCCATGTTTTGGGCGTTCCTGATCTTCGTCGCGAGCTACATCCCTGTGATCGGAGGGGCGGTCGGCACTCTGTTGCCGCCGGTGTTCGCCCTGCTCGAGTTCCCGACCTTCCTTCAACCGACCCTCCTGTTCGCAGGCCTGCAGGCGATCGGCTTCGTGGTGGGAAACGTCGTGCAGCCCCGCATGCAAGGGTCGAGCCTGAACCTCGATCCCGTAGCGATCTTCCTGGCGCTGGCGTTCTGGGGCG
>CAXUOD010000358.1:0-3418 GCA_964252585.1 uncultured Lichenihabitans sp.
ATCATCGGTGGAACACTCATGGCAGCGGGGGTACTACTGATCGCGATTTTCTGATTCGTTCTTTCGGTCCAGGTGCTGGGCCGATCTAGCCCAAACCTTGCGATCTTTTTGCCCGGAAGTCGTTGCCTTCCAAGCCGTTGCGGCAGGTCGTGTAGACCTACTGAGGAAAGGATTGGTGGTCGGCAGCAGGGATTTGCAGGTACCCTCCCTGCCGTTCGGCCGAGCCCGAGTCCGCACCCAGAGCTCAAGGTCCCGACTGACGATCCTGACGTTTGACAGGCATCGATCCAGGGCCACGCGGCGGGGCTCGACGTGCAGCAACCCAAGGCCTCTGGCCTGCCGCAGAGCGTTGCGGACGATCGAGGGCAGACGCCGGCCTTCCCTGCTAGGGCGCCAACATAGAGCTCGCCCGAGCGATCGATCGCGCAAAGCTGATCAGAGCCGCAGCCCCTCGGCCGCCAGAACGCCAGTACTGCGCTGCCGAAAGGGGAAGAAGCCCTTGGTCGCGAGTGGCCACAGCATGTCGTCCCAAGGCCGCCGTACCCGCACCAGCATCACTCCTTCGGCCGCGAGAGGCTTGGCGAGGCGGGCGAGAGCGTCGCTCACAGGGCCAACAGGCGCTTCGGGCGCCACCACGCATGCTGCACCCGCTGCTGCTGCAGCGCTCAGCACTCGCTCCGGATCCATCGTTTCCGCGACAGTCACGGCGCAGCCAAACTGCTCCTGTGCCCGCACGACAGCATCCTCGGCAGCGGTCCTTACGAAACGCCGTGCCGCATCGCTCCAGGGCCATTTCACCGAGCCACCCGTCACGGCGAGAGCGGCTCCCACCGTGACACCTGGTGGGAGGAAGCTCTCCGGTCCAAAATCTTCCGGATGCATCAAAAGCAATGCCGGCCCGGGCGGGACGGCGACTTGCGGCGGGAGGGCTCGGACACTGGGGAGCGGGTCTTCCCTGAGCGCGGGAGCCTCGATGGCCAGCCCCTTCGGGTTGAAGCGACCGTTTGTGTAGCGCGTGATATTGTCGGCCGTGGCGCGATAGGTCTTTCCGGGCGTCTGCAGCCCCGCCACCCAACGCCACGACAAGGTGTTGGAGGCGGGATCAGCGTCGACGAGGTGGCGCAGGAAGAAGTCGGCCCCGAGCGTCCAGGGTAGGCGGAGGGTGAAGATCCAGATGGACGCGAACCACATGCGCGCATGATTGTGCAGGTAGCCCGTCTCGATCAGCTCGCGCGCCCAATCATCGAAACCTTCGATCCCGGTGCGTCCTTCCTCGGCCGCCGCTACGGCCCGCGCCAAGCCACTCGAGCGCGCCATCGTTTCGTGCATGGCGTCTCGCTCACCGAGAAAGCGTGTCCAGGCCGCCGGGTGCAACTCCAGCCAGCCCTTGAAGTAGGTGCGCCACAGGACCTCGGAGACGAACTTCTCGGCCCGCTGCGGGCCATGACGGTCGAGCACCGCAACGATCACTTCACGCTCGGTGAGGAGCCGGTAGCGCAAGTAGGGCGAAAGCGCCGACACGCTTCGTTCGGCGTCTGGGCCACCGTCGGTGTTGCGGTTCTCCGCATAGGCGCGGCCGGTGCGGGGCAGGAAAGCATCGAGGCGGCGCAGGGCCTCGTCGCGGGTGGCGGGGAAGACGCAAGTCACGTCGTCGGCCTCCATCTCGCTCACGTGGCCACCTGTGATCGCCCGCTTCGCGTCCTCTGGGCTGCTTCGCATCGGCGTGGCGGCTGGCCGCCATCGAACCATCTCTTCAAATCTGTCATAGGTTGCACATGGGGCGGTCTGACCCGACGTCCAACGTCGGACCAGGGCGGCGGTGCGCCGCATACGAAGATCTGGTGCATCACGATCTCGGGCGGGTTGGGTCGGCCTAGGTCTCGGCAGGGGTTCTCAAACCCGCTTTCCCTTCTTTCGCAAGTTCATTTTTGGGGCTTGAAAAGGTTTAGGATCGCTATGTGTATTCGTGGAGTTTACTAATTTAGACTCACCCCTTCTGATCCGCCTGCTGGCACCAGAACGCGTTGTCGATCAGCACGACCACAAAGATCCGGATGGGAATCGCCCGATCGCAGCCGCGGGTTCCAAGTCGATCGGGGCCTCCTACTCGCCGCAGCATCCTCGGCCAAGTGCGCCACTCTGGCGAGACGATCTTACGGTGTTTGGAGCGTTGCGAGAAGCCGTAAGGCGCCACTCCTCCGAGGTCAGCGGGTAGGCGTCTACGGTTCCGCGACGCATCGATTTACGAGCCGAGCTCCGCCCCGAAAGTCTTCTCGACGACCACCTTACCGTCACGTGTTACCGTGTAAGTCCCTGCATACCGTCCGGGCGGCCAGCCAGACGCTGGGCGCTTTCGGCCGACGCCCATGTAGACCTGATCCTTGTTCGACGGCAGCGGCGGTTCACTGTGGTCGAGCAATGGCCCGTTCGGCCCAGTCAACACGATCCGTTGAACATCGCCCTGACGAAGTGTGATTGCCCGAACGTAGGCCAGCACGGCGGGTGATTCGGACGTCAACCCTTCTTGACCGAGCCCATTGTCGATGTCGTCCATCGTCACCGGACGAGGCGCCAGCCCCGCATTCAGCACCGTCCCAGCCTTGTAGGCGAGGGTCTGTTGCACGGCTGGGGACCAAAGCGAAACGCCACCGCTACAAGCGCCTTCCGTCTCCCCGTAGGCGAAAGGGTCAATGACCTTGCCGTCGTGCCGAACCGTAATGTGGAGGTGCGGAAATTCGGTGTCGCCAGATAAACCGACCCGACCGATGGGCTGCCCCGCCGTGACCGACTCGCCGGGCTTCACCATGAGGCTACCCTGAGCCATGTGACAGTACTGTGTCTCGAACCCATCCGCATGACCAATGACGAGAGCGTTGCCGCAGTCCCGGTCCTTGATCGCGTCATGGCCGATCACGGCAACCGAGACGTCGGCCATACCATCCCGGGCGCGCAGCACCGTTCCAGGCGCCGCTGCGAGGACATTCACGCCCTTGCGCTCGTCGGCCATCGTGAGCACACGGATGTCGGTGCCGTTGTGCCCCTTGTAGGTCACGGACCCGCATCGATAGTCCTGAGCAGCCGTGCCGGAACCATGGTCCACGTAGTGCTGAATTTCGCAGGTCTCTCCGACCTGACAGGCAACCGGCCATTCGAAAGCGATTTGCGCCATCGCCGGTGGGGCGGCGCACAGACCGAGTAAGAGGAGGGCGGCGAAAAGCGGGGTCGATCTCATGCTCCGCACTTCACCTTACAAATGCGGGCAAGCGATGGCCTGGCGCTCGCGGGCTGTTCGAGGCGCTTGAAACAACGACTTGGGTCGAGCGGCTTCGAACGTCCTGCGATGGCAGATCGGACACCTCTCAATGTAAGCGGTTTCAATGCGGGCGATGGGAGTGCCTGGTCGTAAGATGCGCCCGGT
>CAXUOD010000359.1:0-3393 GCA_964252585.1 uncultured Lichenihabitans sp.
CCGCGTTCGCTCCGGTCGCCCCCCCGCGCGCCCCGCTCCGCGCGTTCGCTGCCGCGACTGTCGTCTTCCTCGTCGCGGTGCGCACGGGCTTCCTCCTCCAGGAGGGCTTGCCGGTCGGCGAACGGGATCTGGTAATAGTCCGGATGGATCTCGGAGAAGGCCAGGAAGCCATGCCGATTGCCGCCGTATTCGACAAAAGCCGCCTGCAACGACGGTTCGACCCGAGTGACCTTCGCGAGATAGATATTGCCGCGAAGCTGCTTCTTGTTGGCCGCCTCGAAATCGAATTCTTCTACGCGATTACCTTTGAGCACCACCACCCGGGTTTCTTCCGGGTGGGACGCATCGATGAGCATTTTGCTGGACATGGGTGGCTCTGTTCACAAGGGGGCGCATCATGGCGTTCGCCCTGCCGGCCGACGGTGCATGACCGGTCGTGACGGTGTGGGGGTCCAGCGAGATGTGCCGTGAGGAAGGAAGGACTGGCTCCGGCCGCTTCAGCGGGACGCGAGCCGTGGGGTGGCGGCGCGCGAAGCCTCGAGCGGATGCGAGGTCCGGCCGCCGATGGAGCGCCTGGGATTGGGAAACACGACAGTGAGGACATCGACCGGAGCGGACAGCTCCGGCGTCGACGCCGGTGCCCGCCCGACGATGAGCCGAACGAGCATGAGCCTCGTCGACCCGCAGCAATGATTCGGACGAAGCGGCAGAGATGGACCAGTGACGACCCAGGTGAGGGCGTATCATATCGTTAAAACTTCCGTCTCGCGGCTTCAGTCGCGAAGCCGCGTCGTCACCGCCTGACTCGAGCCCGAAATCCGGGACATCGTCCGAACGATCCGGCGTCGATAATCGCTGAGGGCGAATGCCGCGCGCGAAGCGAGGCCATCGACGGGCGGGTCGGTCCTGAGCGACGAGCGGCGCACGAGAGAACCTGCCGAGACGTCTGCTTGTGATTCGCGACCCTGAAGGGGCTGCGGCGCGACAGTCATCTCAGCGAGAACCCTGAAACATGCCCCGGGTCAGGACGCTGACCGCCAAGCAATAACGGGTAACCGAGAGACTTGGCAAGTTTTCCGCGCAGGACCGTCTCTTCCGCGCCACAGTCGGCGGCAAGGCGCCATTCGGAGCAACGAAAGATTAACTAACGGGTCGTTAAGGCATAAGTTGAATTGTCGGCCCATGATTGCGAATCACTGGCGCGATCGGACCCCTCGACCGGGTCTATCCTGGCGAGTGCCACGGCGCGACGGTGACGAGCCCAGGGCAGGTGGCCCCGGGACGGGGATCAAGAGCGTCGGAGCCGAGAATGAGGGGCTTGAGCCGAACCCGCAGGATCGACGGCACGAGACGTCTCCTGCTGGCCGCGGTGTCTCTTGCCGGCTTGAGCGCCATGACGACCCCGGCCTCGGCCTCGGTGAAACATCCGAGCTGGCAGCAAGTCTCGCAGGGGCCCGATGCCGACCGCCGCGAAGCCGCCGTTCCCGTAGCGGTCGCGGTCCGGGTCACGGAGGCGGGCGGCGTGACGAGTCTCGTCTTCGATCTCAGCAACCCCGTCGCCGTCCGCGCGACCCTGACCGAAAGGCCGGATCGACTGATCGTCGACCTGCCTGAAGTCAACTTCCAGATCGATGCGGCAGCCGGAGGACTCGGAAACGGCGGGACCGGGGTGGTACACGCCTTCCGGTTCGGGTTGTTCGCCCCCGGCAAGTCCCGCATCGTGGTGGATCTCTCGGACCCGGCAACCCTGCGTCATGCGGACGTCACCTCCATCGCGGGGGGCGACCCGTCGCGGTTGACGATCGAGCTCGTCCGCACGGACCGACAGAGCTTCGCGTCCGCCGTCAGGGCTTCGGCCTCCGAGCGCGATCGGACGGAACCCGCGCCGTCGGCCGTGGCCTCCTCCGTGCCCGCGACCGACGATCCCCGGCCCGTGGTGGTGATCGACCCCGGGCACGGCGGCATCGACCCCGGGGCCAGCGGTGTCGCGGGCGTGGTCGAGAAATCCGTCGTCCTCGACTTCGCCTCGGTTCTCGCCTCGCGGCTGTCGGCGGGCAACCGGTATCGCGTGGTCATGACACGGCGGGACGACAGCTTCGTCTCGCTGGAAGACCGCGTCCGTTTCGCCCGAGACGCCAATGCGGCACTCTTCATCTCGATCCATGCCGACACGCTGGCCGATGCGTCGGTCACGGGCGCGACTGTCTACACGGCGTCCGACCGGGCCAGCGACGCGGAGGCGGCCCACGTCGCGTCGATCGAAAATCGGGCCGACGAGGCGGCGGGACTCGAACCGAGCCTCAAGGAACCGGATGTGTCGGACATACTGTTCGATCTGGCGCGACGCGAGACTCGGACCTACGCCCACCAGTTCCAGCGCACGCTGACCGGCTACTGGGCCAAGATCGCGCGGTTGAACCGCAATCCGGAGCGGGCCGCCGGTTTCAAGGTCCTACAAGCGCCCGACGTTCCCTCCGTCTTGCTCGAACTCGGCTATCTGTCGAGCGACCGGGACGCGAAGATGCTGACCTCGTCGGAATGGCGCGACAAGGCTGCGGGGTCGGTCGCTTCGGCCATCGATGCCTTTTTCGCCGACCACAATGGCGCTGCGCCATCGCAGCCGATCGGAGCCGCGGCCATGCGTTGAGCGTCCGGCCTCTGTGGCGGCCCGGACACAGCACTGGGAGAACCCGGAGGCTTGCTCGGCTGTTGCCCTGCCGGGAGCGCAAGGTCGCATTGACACCATAAAAGGGCCGCAGCTTCTTCGCATCCGATCGAGCGCGCCGACGAACCGTGACGAAGTGTCATGCGGTCCCTCGGCTTGTCAGAGCTCCCTGCTCGCGAGGCGTTTCCCGATGCGGCATCTTGCCCGGTTCTTCGGTTTCCTGTTTGCCACCGGTGCGTTGGTGTTCGTCATCGTGGCGGGCGTGGCGGCCGTCACGGTGTGGAAATTCGAAAAGGATCTGCCGGACTATACGCAGTTGCAGAACTACGAGCCGCCGGTCATGACCCGCGTCCAGGCGGGGGATGGCAGTCTTCTCGCCGAATATTCGCACGAACGCCGGCTCTATCTGCCGTCGAGCGCCATCCCGCCGCTGGTGAAGAACGCCTTCATCTCGGCGGAAGACAAGAACTTCTACTCGCATAACGGCATCGACCCTGAAGGTATCCTGCGGGCCCTGAGCGTGCTGGTCCAAGGCACCAAGCGGGCCCAAGGCGCCTCGACCATCACGCAGCAGGTGGCCAAGAACTTCCTGCTCACCAACGAGCGGAGTTTCACCCGCAAGATCCGGGAAGCGCTCCTGGCGCTGCGTATCGAGCAGGCCTACCCGAAGGAAAAGATCCTCGAACTCTACCTCAACGAGATCTATCTCGGGCTCGGCAACTACGGCG
>CAXUOD010000360.1:0-3369 GCA_964252585.1 uncultured Lichenihabitans sp.
TTAATCGAACTGCTGGCCCTGCGTCTCATGGGGTGCATCTCCCCCGCGGAGACGAGAAAGGAGGATGAAGATGCTTGAGCTTGTCGAACGCCTGATTCTGGCAGGCGTGCCCTTCATCACCGTCGTCTGGCTCGGCCTCTACATCGAGCGGCGTTGGATCGGCCTGCCCAGGCAGAACTAACGGCAGCCCGCCATGGTGCGGGCTGCATCGCTCAACCCCACGGGGTGAGCGCATTCCCTGGTGATCGACTGACCCAGGGTTAGGCGTCCGGCAGAAGCGGCGCCTCGACTACTCATCCCTCTCGTGAGCCCGCCTGGCACCCGCCTGGCGGGCCGCACTGATTCCGGAGCTACGACATGGACATGATGCAGCGCCTTTCGCAGGCCGGCGTCAGTGACGCCGTACACCAATGGCGCAACGAGGCAGGTCATCTCCGCACTGCTGCCAGTGCCGCCCATCTCCGCCCACCTCAGAAAGCCATGCTGCTTCGTGAGGCCGACGCTGCCGATCGGCAAGCGGACTGGTGGTCAGACTGCTTGGTCGACGGGTTTGCCGAGCGAGCCTAAGAATGTACGCGCCCGGTTCCTGCCGGCCTTCTGACCACAAAAAGTAACTGGAAGATCGACATATGCCGAATCTAAACAGCCTAACCCCCTTAAACGAGCAAGAGGTCTCAGAACTTTCGGATCGAGAACTAATAATACGCCTGGAAAACCTGACTAGCTCAGTCGCTGGAACTTCTCCCGACGGTGAAATGAGAGAAGGATCTAAAGAAGCTTTGACCGAGATCGGAGTTATCATCAAGCGCTTAGCTGAAAAAGGCAGGCATATAAAGTATGTGGTTTTGAGAGGGGAGTTCTTGATCGACGCGGGGGGTCGAGCCCCGATACTCGGGGGAAATGCGCGGCAATTTTATGTCCGAGCACTCGAGGGTTCTGCGACCATCTTTGAAAGGTAGCCACTCCTAGTGTCCTGAACCAGAAGTTCGCCGGTGCATTTAGACGTTTTCTGCGGGTTTGTTGTAGGTGCAGAAGCGCTCGATGGACGCAAGGATATCGTCGGCGGACTTCGTCCACCGGAACGGCTTGGGCTGGTTGTTGTGCTGGTCGATGAAGCTCTGGATGGCCGCATGCAGCGCGGCGACGCTGCGATGGACGCCGCGCTTGATTTGCTTGTCGGTGAGCAGGGCGAAGAACCGCTCGACCTGGTTCAGCCAGGACGAACTGGTCGGTGTCAAATGGACATGCCAGCGCGGACGGCGGACGAACCACTCGCGCACGATAGGCGCTTTGTGGGTGGCGTAGTTGTCCATGACCAGGTGGATGTCGAGATTAGAAGGCACATTGGCCTCGATCTCATCGAGAAAGCGGCGGAACTCGGCCGCCCGATGCCGGGCAAAGCACTTGCCGATCACCCGCCCGGTGGCGATGTCGAGGGCGGCAAACAGCGACGTCGTCCCATGCCGCTTGTAGTCGTGGGTCTGCCGCGCCGCCTGGCCCGGCCGCATCGGCAACATGGGCTGGCTACGGTCCAGAGCCTGGATCTGTGACTTCTCGTCGACGCAAAGCACGATGGCATGCGCTGGCGGCGAGACATACAGCCCGACTACGTCGCGAACCTTGGCGACGAAATCTGGATCGGTTGACAGCTTGAACGTCTCCAGCCGGTGCGGCTTCAGGCCGAACGCACGCCACACACGCTGCACCGTCGAGACCGATAGACCCGAAACGCGGGCCATCTCACGCGAGCTCCAGTGCGTCGCTCCCGGCGGCAGGCTTTCCAAGGTCCGCACGATCGTCGCCTCAATCCGCTCGTCGTCGATCGTCCGCGGTGCCCCCGACCGCGGTTCGTCCCGCAGCCCGTCGATACGCTGCTCGGCAAAGCGCCGACGCCACTTGCTGACGGTGTCCACGTCAACGTCAAGCGCTGCGGCAACTCGTTTGTTCTGCTCGCCGCCGGCACAGCCAAGAACAATCCTGGCACGAAGCGCCAAAGCCTGCGTCGTGTTTCGCCGCGCCGACAACGAGGTCAACTCCAGACGCTCAGCCTCGCTCAGATCAATCGCAACCGCCCGACTACCCATCGACACACCTCCAGACCAGAGGCACATCGTCACATCAAGCATCGAACCGGTACAAGGACGAACTTTAGACTCGGGACACTAGGCGGGATTCGGCCCCGCCGATGCATTGCTCGACGGCGGGGCCGCGGGATCATCGATCTCATCCAGCAGCTCGGCACCGTTGTTCCGCACGCTGTTTACCGCCCGGCTCACAGGCCAGAGCCGCAACACATCATCGGCGGCCGGACGAAGCAGCACCTTGCTGTCTCCTTCCTCCTCGCCCAACCACACCGGCCAGTCCACTTCCTCCAGCACAACCGGCATCCGATCGTGCAGCACGGACATCGTGCTATTCGCAGCCGTGGTCATGATCGCGAACGTGCGGACCGTCTCGCCCTCCGACGAACGCCATCCCTCCCAAATGCCGGCAAATGCCAGCTGCGCCCCGTCACGCCGCGCGATGGCATACGGCTGCTTGCCGTCCGCCACCGCCTTCCACTCGTAGAACGCCTCGCACGGCACGATCGTACGGCGTGAGGCCAGGGCGCCACGGAACATCCCGGACGTGCCGGCCGTCTCCGACCGCGCGTTGATCGGCTTGCGCGCCGTCTTCAGGTCCTTGGTGAAGTGCGGGATCAGACCCCATTGCAGCACGTCCAGCCGCCGCTCGCCCGTCTCGGGATGCCGGCGCACCACCATCGCACCCTGGGTCGGCGCCATGTTCCAGCTCGGTCCCTGGTTTGGCAGCGCGCCCGTCGTCCGGAACAGCTTCGCCATCATCTCCGGCGGTAGCGTGCTGGCGAAGCGTCCGCACATCAGCCAGAAACCCGAGCGGCAAGCATGTCAGCTCCTCGGCGACAAAGGGGGCGGGGACCGTCAACAACCGTAGCCCTACACAGTGAAAGATGCACCCATGTCCGATCAACACCCATCCTCTCTAACCCTACGCCAGCAGGTTGCCGCCCTGCCGGACTACGTCCTGGCTGCCTGGCGAACACGCTACATCGTAGGGGAGGGCATGGACTTCCAAGCACGCGCCATCCTCAACCAGGAAGCCGCAGCAATCCGCAACCAGGGCAAGGAGCCCGACGCTCGAACCGTTTGGTTGCGGCTCATGGACCGGACGGCCGAGGAAGGTGGAGGCCAGGAACTCCTGGCAGCAACCGCACTGGCCGGTCTCGCAACCGGCCTGCGGCCGTCAGGCTTCGAGCAAACGCCCGAACGCCCCCAGGAAGGAAGTGTCACCTCAGGCTAGGCGTCACCACCCCGGATAAAGCCGTGCGCCGCCTGATACGCCAGGTAGGCA
>CAXUOD010000361.1:0-3356 GCA_964252585.1 uncultured Lichenihabitans sp.
CGCCCGTCCCGCCCCAGCAAAGTCACGTCGTAGACGAGTGCCGCTTGGAAGCGGCAGAGCTGAATGTCGATCGCTTCGGCCTGAGCGATGACGGCAGCTTCCCGCATGACGCGGAACGGCGGCACGAGCTTGTCTTGGAAGAACAGCTCGCGAGTCTGCGCGGGCGGCACACAGACCAGCGGCTGCGGCTCCTCGACACGCTCCTGGCCTGAGGCGGCCCCCTGCAGCAAGGCCACCATCACCCCGGTAAGGGCAACACGCTTCATCCTGAGACTTTCCTTCGGATGCGCTGAATATGCCATGAATATCGGGACCCCGCTGCGCTCGCAGGGGATTGACCCGCCGGATCGAAGCGTGCATATGCACCTTATTGCGAGGTCGCCATGGATGGGCTAGACTGCAGTTGTTCGGCGTTGAGGATGGCGGCCCGGCGCGTGTCGCAGGCCTATGATGCCGCCCTGGCACCGGAGGGGCTGACCGTCTCGCAGTATGCGCTGCTGAGCACGCTCGCAAACCAGGGCGCGGAGGTTGCTTCACCGACCGTATCGGCGCTCGCCGAGACGCTGGCGCTCGACCGAACCACGCTAGGCCACAACCTCCGGCCGCTCGAGCGTGACGGGTTCGTCGTCGTCGAACCGGATGCGCGGGACGGCCGCATCCGCCGCATCCGACTGACCCAGGAAGGGCGCGCCAAGCGCGACCGATGCCTGCCGCTCTGGCGCGCCACCCAGGACCGCTTCGACGCCGCGTTCGGTCCTGCCCGCGCGGATGCGCTGCGGGCCGAGCTCGTCGCGATCGCGCGCGCCGCCGAAGATGCCTTTTCACCTTACCCCGAAGGACACCCCTCTCATGCTGGCTGAGCATCTCAACGCCGTGCTGGCCCGCCGAGGCATCCATTATGCCTGGGTGGTGGCGACCCTCACCTTTCTGACGATGCTGACGACCGCCGGCGCCATGGGACTGCCCGGTGCCCTCATCCTGCCGCTGCACGTCGAATACGGCTGGTCCACCGCGACGATCTCGTCGGCCCTGGCGCTGCGCATCATGTTGTTCGGCCTCATGGCGCCGTTCTCGGCGGCTTTGATCGGTCGCTTCGGCCTGCGCGCCATCATCACGACGGCCGTGGTCCTGATCTCGGCCGGTCTGCTTCTCGCGACCGCCATGACGGCGTTCTGGCAGCTCCTGCTGCTCTGGGGCGTCGTGGTGGGTCTCGGCACCGGGCTGACCGCCATGGTGCTCGGCGCCACGGTGGCCAACCGCTGGTTCGTGAAGAACCGGGGCCTGGGGCTCGGCCTGCTCACGGCGAGCGGCGCCACCGGCCAGCTCGCCTTCCTGCCGCTCGCCACACTGCTCGTCCAACACGTCGGCTGGCGAGCCGCCGTGGTGCCGACCGTCGTGGCCTGTGTGGTCGTGGCCGGTCTCGTGGCCTTGTTCATGTGCGACAGGCCGGAGCGGCTCGGGCTCGGGGCCTATGGCGAAGATCCTGCCGCGGCCGCGGCTCACGCCGCCGCGGAAGCCGCGGTGGCGGGCCAGCAGGGTCCCGTGGCGCGCGCCTTCGGGGGCTTGCGCGAGGCCGCGCGGGTCCCTGCTTTCTGGGCGCTTTTCGCCACGTTCTTCATCTGCGGCCTCTCCACGAACGGGCTCATCCAGTCGCATTTCATCAGCTTCTGCGCCGATTACGGGCTCGGCGAGACCGACGCGGCCTCGGTGCTGGCCATGATGGGCATCTTCGATTTCTTCGGCACCGTGGCGTCGGGCTGGCTCTCGGATCGCGTCGACAATCGCTGGCTGCTGTTCTGGTATTACGGCCTGCGAGGCCTTTCGCTGCTCTGGTTGCCGCATTCGACGTTCACCTTCTACGGCCTGTCGATCTTCGCCATGTTCTATGGGCTGGATTGGATCGCGACCGTGCCGCCTACGGTCCGGTTGACCGGCAAGGTCTTCGGTCGCGAAAAGGCGCCGCTGGTCTTTGGTTGGGTGTTCACGGCCCACCAGATCGGTGCCGCGGTCGCGACCTACGGGGCCGGAGCGGCACGGACCGGGCTCTCGACCTACCTGCCGGCCTTCTACGCCGCCGGGGCCATGTGCCTGGTAGCGGCGCTGGTGGCCCTTGCGGCCGACAGGCGGCAGGGGCCGAAACCCGAGGCGGCGAGCTTCCCCGAACCGCTGCGGGCCTGATCGTTGGGCATCGTTCACGCGATGCCGCGCTGGACGAAGGCTCTACGCCGGAGATGGGCCGCCGAACCGGTGTCCCGCGCCGCACTGGCCGATCACATCGTGTCGCGGCGAACCTTCGGCAGGTTGCCTGCGCGGCTGACGCGTCGGTTCGGCATCGCGGTCGAGGTGGCCCTCCGGATCGACCAGGGCGCGCCCGAAACCTTGACCTGGGAGGCGGGCGCGACGGCCTACCGGTTCGGCTTCGATCGGGCGCTGTTCGACCAAACCTACGCGCGGGTGCTGGTCGAACGTTGGCTCGCCTGCCTGCCGCTCCTGATGAGGGCCCGGGACGACGAACGTGCCCGAGGCGCAACCTGCCTGGCGCTCGGCGATTGCGGAACCGGTGCGGGCCTGAGTTTCTGCGACTTCCGCCCCGATGCGCGGCTCGTCCCCGATCCTCAGTTCCTTGGCAGCGACGGTTACCACCGCCAGAAGATTGCCTTCGCCGAGAACCCATCGGTCTGGGACGAGCGGGAACCTCGCGCGCTTTGGCGTGGCCAGACGTCGGGGTGGCACGACGCCGAAGGCCGACAGGTCCGCTCGTGGCGCGACCTGCCCCGCGTGCGGCTCTGTCACGCCGGTGCGACGGCGCGCGACATGCTGGATGTCGGACTGACCGGGGTCGTGCAGGTCGCCGACCCCGAGGCCCGGCGCGAGATCGAGGCCGAGGGGCTGATGGCCGGGCACATCGACTGGCGGCGTTTCGCCGGCTGGCGCTACCAGATCGACATCGACGGCAATTCCAATGCGTGGGAAGGGCTGTTCGTCAAGCTCTGCACGGGGTCTCCGGTGCTGAAGGTCGGGTCCGGATTCGGCTTCCGCCAATGGTATTACGATCGCTTGGTGCCGTGGCTCAATGTCGTGCCCGTGGCGGCCGACGGGTCCGATCTCCTTGAAAAGATCGCCTGGCTCAGGGCTCACGATACCGCTGCGAGGGAGATCGGCCGGGCCGCCCGGTCGCTGGTCGAGGGCATGACGCTCGAACGCGAAATGGTCCTGGCCCGGCCGGCGATCGCTGCGGCATTGCAAGAGGGAGCATGAGCCGTCATAGCCCGGTGAGCAACGCCGGCCGGGTCAGCCGCCGAGGCGGGTGGGAACGGGTTTGTCGGGAATGAGCTAGTGATTGCAAAGCCACACCC
>CAXUOD010000362.1:0-3333 GCA_964252585.1 uncultured Lichenihabitans sp.
GATCCTCGCGCGGTGCCCGGTTGACGTCGATGGGGAAGCGCTGCCGGTTCCGAAGGGCCCACGCGAGCTTGGGGTCGAGATCGAGACTCAGCATACCATCTTCGGTCGAGGCCATGACCTCGTCCATGGCGAAGCCGTAGAAGCGATAAAGCCAATCGGCCTGGTACAGGCGATGCTCGCGCATCAGCGGCGGTTTTCGAGCCGGCAGCGACTGGCTCGACCCCGGGATCGGACTATAGGCCGAGTAGTACACTCGTTTGAGCTTATAGCCGCTGTAGAGCGTCGCGCTCGATTGCAGGATGTCGGTGTCCCGCTCGCCATCCGCCCCGACGATCATCTGGGTGCTCTGGCCGGCCGGCGCGAAGGCGGGGGCTCGACGCGATCGGCGACGCTCGTCCTCGGCCTCCTCGAGCCGAAGCCTCAGGCCGCCCATGGCCTTGCGAATGGTTCCGGCCTGCTTCTGCGGCGCAAGCTTCACCATCGACTTGTCCTGCGGCAGCTCGACATTGATCGAGAGCCGGTCGGCGAAGCGCCCGGCCTGTTCGATCAGGTTCGGGTCGGCATCCGGGATGGTCTTCAGGTGGATGTAGCCGCGGAAGCCATGGTCCTGGCGCAGCATCTGCGCGACGCGGACGAGTTGCTCCATCGTGTAATCGGGCGACCGTATGATGCCCGACGACAAGAACAGGCCTTCGATGTAATTTCGGCGATAGAAGTCGAGCGTGAGTTGCACGACCTCTTCCGGCGTAAAACGCGCCCGGACGACATCGCTGGACACCCGGTTCACGCAATAGAGACAATCGTAGATGCAATGGTTGGTGAGCAGCAGCTTCAGAAGCGAGATGCAACGGCCGTCGGGTGCGTAGGAATGGCAGATGCCGTCGCCCGTAATCGAACCGATGCCGCCGGCCTTGACCGGATCCTTGCGGGGCTTGGCACCGCTCGACGCACAAGAGGCATCATATTTCGCGGCGTCGGCCAAAACGGCCAGTTTTGCTCGAAGATCCAGTCGCGGCATCGAAGGCAGGGTTCCTCGTTCGTTCCGCACTAGGTGGGACAGAGCGTCGCGATTTCAATTCGGCTCAATGTCGCGGACGCGAGCGGTGCACAGGCGCGCGACGTCACACGGCGCGGAGGCTCTAGAGACGAGACAAGCTTGACGTTGAAATTAGCAATCAGTACACTTTATGCGTGTCGCAACTGTGAGGCGTAAATGGCTACGTATAAAGACGACCAATATGTCACGCAACGGAATGACCCAAGGTTCGATCGAGATTATACGCCTGGCAGTACTCCCGAGCATTCCGGCATCTATCGCTGCATGGGCTGCGGTCGGGAGGTCGTGGCCGAAGCCTCGCGCACGCTGCCGCCTCAGAACCACCACCAGCATACGAGCAGCCAGGGCTCGATCCGGTGGCGCCTGATCGTCTGCCCGAGCTGATGCACGTTTCGGTCGCCTCGGACCTTTCACTTGATCAGGCGAGCTCGCCCAGCGCCGAGGCCCGACAGCGCGCCGGCCAGGACCAGCAGGGCCAGGAAGAACGGCACTTCCTTGAACCCGCCGAAGGCCTGCCGCATCAGTCCGACCAGCAGGGGGCCGCCGGCCGCCAACGTGTAGCCCACGCCCTGCGCCATGCCGGAGAGCCGGGCCGCCGCCGCCGCATTCGGCGCCCGCAGCAGAATGATCGTCAGGGCGACGCCGAGGAGCCCGCCCTGCCCCAATCCGAGCAGCGCCGCCCAGGCCCAAGCCGTGCCGAGCGATGCGTAGAAGCAGCCCATGATGCCGGCCAATACCAGCCCATAGAGGAGGACCGAGATGGCGCGCTGGTCCCGACCCCTCACGGCGAACGAGGGGGCCAGAAGGCAACCGACCATCTGGCCGACGACCGAAACCGACAGGACATAACCCGCCGCCGCGGCTTCGAGCCCGCGGTCGCGCAGGATCGGCGCAAGCCAGCCGAAGACGCAATAGGCCAGCGCCGACTGCAGCCCCATGAAGAAGCTCACCTGCCAGGCGAGCCCGTCGCGCCAGAGCGAATGCGACGCACCGGCGCCGATGGCCGGCTTCGGCGGCTTGGCCATGACCACCTGGGGCGTCCAGAGCGCCGCGACGGCCAGCGCCGGGATGGCCCAGCCCGCGAGCCCGACGGCCCAGGATCCCGTGGCTCGGGCGATCGGAACGGTCAGACCCGCCGCCAGGGCTGCGCCACCGCTCAGCGCCATGGAATAAAGGCCGGTCATCGGCGCGATGCGGTCGGGGAAGTCGCGTTTGACGAGGCCGGGCAGCAACACATTGCCGAACGCGATGCCGGCCCCCGCCAGGAGGCCGCCGCCGAGCAGGGTCGGCAGCGTGGCGAGGCCCCGGAGCGCGGTACCGGCCGCGATCGCCAGCAGGGCCCCCAACACGACGCGTTCGGCGCCGAACCGTGCCGCAAAGCGGGCGACGGGAAGGGAGAAAATCCCGAGGCAGAGCACCGGCAGGGTGGTCATCAAGCTCGCGGTCGCCGGGCTGGCCCCGGTCCCGTGCATGATCTCGGGCAACAGTGCCGACAGGCTGGCGAACAGCGCGCGAAGATTGAGCGCGATCAGGAGCAGGCTCGCACCCAGCACGAGACGCACGAGCCTTGACGAGCGGGACGGCTCCGCTGCGGGTATTGCCCCCGCGGGTTCGAGGTCGATCAGTGGCGGCCCGACGGGCTCCAAGCCCTCGGGCACGGCCTCACGCTCCGTTCAACGGACAGGTCCGGCTCTACTCGGCCGCCAGTGGCGTGGCATGGGCCGAAAGTGCGGCGCAGACGTCGTCCACCACGGTTTCGACCAGAATACGATCATCGGCCTCGCCCATGACGCGGACGACGGGTTCGGTGCCGGAGGGACGGATCACCAGCCGGCCGGATGTTCCGAGCTTCTCACGGCCGGCCTCGATGGCGCGCATCACCGAGTCTTGCGCGAGGGTGCGGCGGTCGACGAAACGCACGTTCTTCAACACTTGCGGCAAGGGCTCGAAACGGTGACAGACCTCGCTGACCGGCTTGTCGCGGCGCTTGACGACGGCCAGAACCTGCAGGGCCGCCACGAGCCCGTCGCCCGTCGTCGAGAAATCGGACAGGATGATGTGACCGGATTGCTCGCCGCCGACATTGAACCCGTGCTCGCGCATATGTTCGAGCACGTAGCGGTCGCCCACAGCGGTGCGGATCATCGAGAGTCCCTGCCCCTCGAGATAGCGTTCGAGCCCGAGGTTCGACATGACCGTGGTGACGAGCCCCGGCTTCGAGAGCCGCCCGTCCTCCATCCAGCTCTGGGCGATCACCGCCATGAGCTGGTCGCCGT
>CAXUOD010000363.1:0-3288 GCA_964252585.1 uncultured Lichenihabitans sp.
GGCTCGTCGGCTCGATGACGAGCGGCCCACCCCAACCGCCCGGGCCCGGGCTGACCTTGATGGCCTTGAACTTGGTTTCCACCAGCGCCATGGCGCGATCCTCCCCGATTGTTCTCGTGATCAGAGTTCCACGCCTTGGCGGCGCGCCATGAAGGCCGTCACGCGCTCGGTCACGATCCCCTTGAGCAGGATCACGATGAGGCCGACGATGAAGTACCAGATGGCCAGCTTCACGTGATATCCGTCCGGGATCACGCCGCGCTTCTCCAAGTCCAGCAGTGCCACCAGCACGCCGCCCCACACGAAGTACTCGCCGGCATTGGCGTGCGGGAACAGGCCGAGGATCGGATGCACGAAGGACACGGCCGAGTCGTAGAAGGCCGGCTTGTGCTTCTCTTCGAGGAAAGTCCCGAACGTGTAGGCCATCGGGTTGGTGAGGAAGAACACCGACAGCACGGGCAGCACCGTGTAGCGGGTGAGCGCCGTGCGGCCCATCAGCTGCGCGAAGCCGTACACCCTTTCCTCGCCCACCAGGCCCGTGAGGGCGTAGAAGGCGGTCATCAGCACCACCAGCGTCGGGATGATGCCGGTGACGAAGCCGACGAAGACCTCGCCGCCTTTCTGGAACATGCCGATGAAGTGGGTGCCGATCGTGCCGAGCCAGCCGAGCTGGTCGGCGTTGGGCTTCAGGTTCTTCACCTCGTCCTGGTACTTGGTGAGCGCGTCGGCGGCGTTGGTCGGCGCCGCATCGGCGGCGGCCAGGATCAGGCGCCCCGCGCCGCGCGCGAGGTGTTCGCCGGCGGCGCCGTGCAGCGTCGCCCAGTCCGCCCCGTGGGCGAATGCCATCATCGTCAGCGCCATGCGCGCGTCCTCCCCGTAGCGGCCGTCACGCGGCCTCGATCTGTGATGTCGTTCGGGCGCGGGCGGCGGCCCGCTCGACCTGTTCGGCCGCAATACCGAGGGCGGTGCGGTCACCCGGCCGCAGTGCGGCGTGGTCGATGATCGACGCGAGCGGCAGGCCCTCGACCTCCGGCAGGCGCCTGAACCGGGCGAAGACGGTGACGCCGCGCATGACGAGGAGGCGGCGCACGGCCCGGTCGGGATCGACCACGAGCAGCAGCACCGTGCCGGCGCCCCAGCGCGACCGTGCCTTGCCGGTGCCGACATAGCCGTCGTTCCAGGATCGGGCGGCCTCGCCCATCGCGGCCGAATAATGCTGGATCTGACGCCAGGTGCCCCAGGCCTGGAGCGACCAGGCGACGGCGAGGCCCGCGATGGCGAGCGCCATGGACGGCATGCTGTCCTCCCCCCGGCGGCCGTTGCACGGCCGCTCGATTGTTACGGATGTGGATCGTACTTTTGTTTCGTCGGGTGTCAATATGTCCGAAAGCCGGGCTGCGGCATGACGGCTGGAAAAACGACGCCGCCGAAGGCCGTCTTTCCGCCAAAGCGGCGTTGTCCCATCATCGCCTCATCCCGCGGCCGATCGAGAGAGACCATGGATCTGGAACTGCTGAATCAGGCCGAGGACGTCACCGACATCCGCCATCGCGTGCGGCAGCTCCGCTGGTTCAAGACGACGTTCAAGCAGCACGCGCGGCTGATCGCCGGTCGCTACGGTGCATCCTTCGAAATCGACGACGGGCGGCTGACCGAGGCCTTCCTGAACTGGGCCGAAGCCTTCTCGAAGGACCTCGGCTACTCGGACCTCGACCGGCGCGACTTCATCACCTTCGCGGCCGGCCTCCTGGTGCGCGAACTCCTGCGCAGCGCGCCCGCCACGGCCACCGTGATAGAGGGCGAGGCGCCGCTTCCGGGCGACGCGACAGGGTCGATCGCCCGCTCCTGGCCGGAGGGCTTCCTTTATACGAACTACTGCCTTTGCGTGCTGCATATCGTGCTGGAGCAGGAGGGCGTGAGGTTGACCCTGCCGACGCTGGCCGACGACCTCAGGACGTGGTGGTCCTATCGCGAGAACGTTGGCGACGACGCGAGCCTCGCGATTCCCTTCTTCGATCTGCTGACCGGCAACGAGCCGAACTGGTACTTTCCCGCCTCGGTGATCAGCCGCAAGGCCGTCCGGCGGGCGATCCAGCGGCGCATCGTGCCGAAGGCGCTGGCGAGCGAGCCGGCGTGAGGGAACGACGCGCTGACGGCAGCGCCCTTTTCCCGCGAAGGGAGAAGGGCGAAACCTGCCGGCCGACGATGTGGTCGAATATGGTCAGCCTGCGACGGGGAGGGCAGACCCCTTCAGGGCAGGAACGGGACCAGTTTCCTGTACTCCGCCGCCACCGCTTCGGCGGCATCCTCGCCGGCCAGGGCCCGTCGGAAGCGGTCGAAACGGACGTTGACGGCGCTGTCGGCGCTTTCCAGCAGGGCCGCGCCGTCCAAAGCTGACGCGGGCCGCGCCGACGCGACGGCGATCATCAGCCCGGCGACGAGGCCGCAGTAACGCGCCGGCGCTTCGGTGAAATTGGTCTCGGCCGCGCCCGCCTGATAGCCGAGCTGGCGCACCGCGCCCGTCCGGCTCACCGCTTCGGACAGCACCGCGCAGGCCAGCACGGGATCCACGCCGGTGCCGCTGGCCGGCAGGCGCTTGGCGACGGCACCCCAGGCCGCGTCGAGCGCCTGTTCGGACACGAAGACGCTCGGGCCGTGCTTGGCTTCGACGACGTGCTTCAGCAGCGCGAACATCTTGTCGACGAACTCGAAGGGATCGGCGAGGTAGGCGTCGACCGGTTCCACAGCCACGCGGCCGCCGCGGGGCGGAGTGCCGAACAGGTCCATGGCGATGGTCTCGACCCGCGACACGAGCCCGTCCGCCAGGCGGAAGGCGGGCATGCTCACCACCGAGCCGAGGCTGGTCAGGCGCCGAACTTCCCGGCTCTGGAGCGCGCGCGGGACCATCGAGCCGGGCATGTGGGCCTCGGCCCGGATCGAGTATTTGACGTTGCGGATCTGGTCCTTGAGGGCGTGGAGCAGGCTGTTGGTCGAACTCATGGAACGGGACCTCGATCTCGCCTGAGGCGGCACGGGTTCACATGCATCAATATAGACCGGCGGTGTCATCCCGCCAACGTCCGTGTGGCCCGAAACCCCTGCGGCGATGGGCTCGCACGGGTCACGGAACACCCCGCTTCGTCGCCACGGCCGGTGCTACCCGCGGGCCGCTTGCGCGATGATGGCCTGCACGGTTTCGCGGGCCTCGATGTGGGGGAGGTGGCCGACGCCGGTGCCGGCGGCCATCGGCCCGGGTGGGCGGTCGGCGGCCGCGGCGCCGGAGTCGGC
>CAXUOD010000364.1:0-3265 GCA_964252585.1 uncultured Lichenihabitans sp.
GCAGCCCTCGCCGAAGCTCACCGCGGCCGAGCGGGCCGAGAAGCTCAAGCTCGATCACGACCTGAGGATCTGCATCGGCTACTGAGGCGGCCGTCCGTGCGTCGTGCCGCCTCGGTTCGACAGCTCCGCGGTATGGGAGGAGACCTCGCTCGAGCGCCAGTTCACCATAAGCGCATCGGCGAACGATCCGCAGTCGTCCCTGACGCCGACATGGTGGGGCAGGATCAGGCAGCTCTCAAAGGGGGCGCGTTGCTGCTCGCACCAGAGCCCGATCGCGTCGAGGCGTCCACCACCGGCGCCCATCAGCGATGTGGGTCACGGTAAGCCTCGCCGGACCTATACAGATCATGCGATCCCTGACTACTTGATCGTGAGCGGGTCGATCGGCCTTGCACGACTCCTGAACTTTGCACTGATTTTATCAGGTTTTCTGACCATGGATGCTGCTTCAAAGAGCATTGTTTCGTGCGCGCAGCGATCGGAAGGTTAGTCGCCTCTTGTCGACCGACCCATGCATCGCTTCAACTGATTAGACGCATCGGTGCCGCAAGCCATCGGCGAGCAGGGCGACCATGCGTTCCGCTTGGCCCGACCCATCATTCCGTGGCGATGAGCACAGGCGCGCCACGGCGTGCAACAGCTCGTCGGCCGAAACATCCCTGCGGACCTGACCGGCGGCGGTCGCTGATGTGAGAAGGCGTTCGAGAGCGGGCCGGAGCCGGAGATCGAAATGCGCCGGCAATGTTTCGAACGCGGCGTCGCCGGAATGAAGCGCGCTGGCGAGCCCCCGCTTGGTCGCGAAGAACACCGCAAAGCGCTGCATCCATTGCGCCAACGCGTCGAATGGCTCGTTCTGCTCGGCGAGTGTCGCGGCAGCGTCGGCGCAAGCGTCGATCTCGCGCCGGAAAACTGCTGCGACCAAGTCGGACCGCTGCGGGAAGTGACGGTAGACGGTCCCGACCCCGACACCTGCCTGGGCCGCGATCTCGCGGATCGGGGCGTCCACGCCCGACGCCGCGAACACGTCCTTGGCGGCTTCAAGCAGCGCATCGAGGCTGCGCTTCGCGTCGCTCCGCAGCCGTCTGCCGTCGGAAGCGCACCTGTCCGCGCCGCGGTCGTGTCTTCTCTCCACCATCCATCTCTTTACAACCGGAACGATGTTCCGTATTCAGTGTGGAACGCTGTTCCGTTTTGCGACGGTATCGCAGCATCGTGTTTCTGACCAGCCCTTTGCGACTCCGATTGGGAGATCATCATGTCGACCGAGAGACTCAGCCTCACCGGCAAGACCGCCCTCGTCACCGGCGGCAGCCGCGGCATCGGCGCGGCCTGCGCCAAGCTTCTCGCGGCACGGGGCGCGGCTGTCGCCGTGACCTATTCGAAAAGCGCCGTGCAGGCAGAGGAGGTCGTGGCTCTGATAACCAGCCTCGGCGGCACGGCTTTCGCTGTGGAGAGCGACGCGGCCGATGCGGACGCCGCCAAGGCCGGCGTCGATCAAGCTGTCGGCAGGCTTGGCGGCCGGTTGGACATTCTCGTCAACAATGCCGGCATCGCGGAACACGGCCCGATCGGCGTGCTGTCTGATGACACCTTCGAGCGGCTGGTCGATGTCAACATCCGTGGCGTGTGGCACACCACGGCCGCAACGGTCCCACATCTCGGCGACGGTGGCCGGATCGTCAACATCGGCAGCTTCTTCAGCGAGCGCGTGCCCTTTCCCGGCGCCAGCGCCTACGGCATGACGAAGCACGCGGTCGCCGGGATGACAAAGGGCTGGGCTCGCGATCTGGCCAGCCGGAGGATCACGGTCAATACCGTCGAGCCGGGACCGATCGAAACAGAGGCGAACCCCGACCAGGGCGAACGGTCGGCGAGGATCAAGGCCGGCGTGCCGCTCGGGCGCTACGGGCAACCGGACGAGGTTGCCGAACTGGTCGCCTTCCTCGCCTCGCCTGCGGCGGACTACATCACCGGGGCCGAGATTTTGATCGACGGCGGCATGCTCGCTTGATCGGACCGCGCCTTCAAGCAGAGCGCCACCGAAGATGAAACATGGCGAGGGACACAGTCCATGCACGATAAACCCGTAGCCTTGGTGACCGGTGCCAATCAGGGCATAGGCCTTCAGATCGCGAAGGATCTCGTGAAGCACGGCCTCACTGTGCTGGCCGGGTCGCGTGACGTCGGACGCGGCCAGGCCGCGGCCGAGGAGATCGGGCCGGGCGGGCACGCCCTCCATCTGGATGTCACCGATCAGGCGTCGATCGCGGCTGCGGCGGCGCGCGTGGGTGCGGAGTTCGGCCGTCTGGATGTGCTCATCCAGAACGCGGCCATCTCGAACACGAGCCGGCAGGTCGGCCAGTCCGTCGAGGACCATGCAGCGAGAACTCGCCCCAGCAACGTGTCGCTCGGGGAGATGCGCGCGATATGGGACACCAACGTGTTCGGCGTCCTCGCGGTCTATCAGGCGATGCTGCCCCTCCTCCGGCAAACGCCCGGAGCCCGTATCGTCAACGTGTCGAGCGGCGCGGGCTCGCTGGCGAGGAACGCCGACCCGGCTTTCTCCCATCGCTCGATCTTCGGTCCGGGCTATCCCGCGTCAAAAACGGCTCTGAACGCCCTGACGATCGCCATGGCCATCGAGCTGGAGCCTGACGGCATCCCGGTCAATGCGATCTCACCGGGCTTCGTCAGCACCAACCTGAACGGCTACGCCGGCACGGAGACCGTCGTATACGGTGCGCGCGAAGCCGTGCGCGTCGCCCTGCTCGGCCGGGCCAGCCCCACGGGCCGGTTCACACGATGGGAAAACCAGCCGATCGCGTGGTGAGCCAGCATCGCCACCGTGACCGGCATCGAAGGCGCCGTCCGGCAAGCCGATCGATGCAGGGCAGTACCTCTTCGAGGGCGCCCTCTTGACGAACGCGGTTCCTCACGTCGTCGGCGGTATGATGGGCAGGCCATTTCCAAGCCCGTTCGCGAAGCCGCCCGGCGAGGCCTCTCATCATCGATCGTGAAGGGCGACGGCATATCGACGGGATCGGTCAGACCCTCGCATGGGGCCGGCCTGCGACCGGACGACGAGGCCGCTTGCGAAGCCGCGAACAATGGCATAAACATATCTTTATATGTTTAGGCAGCACGCGATGACCAAGGCCCTGTTCCCTTTCTCCTCCGCGTTGGCGGCCCTCGAAGCGGCCGGCGAGAGCACGCGCCTGCGTCTCCTGGCGCTGCTCGCGGAAGCCGAGCTGACGGTCAGCGAGCT
>CAXUOD010000365.1:0-3211 GCA_964252585.1 uncultured Lichenihabitans sp.
GCACGTTCGACCGCTTCCTCGGCGCGCTCGCGCGGCACCACCGTGATGCCGTCTTCATCGGCCACGATAAGATCGCCGGTCCGGACCTCCACGCCGCCGAGCCGGATGGTCGTATCAACATCCTGGATGGAAACACGCCCGAGGCTGTCCGTTGGACGGTGGCCGCGACCGTAGACGGAGAAGCCCAGCTCCTCGATCTTGCGGCGATCCCGGATAAGGCCATCGATCACCGCGCCGCGCGCGCCCCGGCCCTTCGCAGCTGTGGAGAAAAGCTCTCCCCAAGCGGCAGCAGGGTGCTGCGAGCAGTCGACCACTGCGACATCGCCAGGTCGGAGGCTGTCGATGAAGTCGATCTCGCCGCCGTAATGACGGGCGGGGGGCTCGTTGACCGGCCTGCTCAACGCAGTGCGGGCCCAGCCCATGAGCGTGCCTTTGCCTCCGAGCGGCATGATGCCGGGCGACACGGTTTGGCTGCGCAGGCCCATGGCATCGCAAACGTCCGAGAAAACCGCGCTGTAGGTGATGAATGCCACTCGGTCGAGATCGAGTGGCGGGTTGGGCTGAGCAGTCGATATTTTCGCCATGGTCGCCTCACGCCCATCACATCGAGATCAACGATGATGCTACCGCTTGGCGCATACAATCACCGCGTTGACCGGCGGCTGACCTTCGCAACTCGCACCGTTCGTTCCATTGAATTTCACCGTGCTGCCGTCCTGGGGACAGATGGCACTAACCATCGTTTCATCGGCACCACACGCTGGGCTCGCTTGGTCGCTGACGACCCTGAAGCTCGATCCTGGTCCAGGCTGGCCGATGTCGCCCTTGGGACCTGCGGGGCCTACAGAACCAGCCTTGCCCTCCGGGCCAGCGGGGCCGGCTGGTCCTAAGCTTCCAGCTTCACCTTTGGGACCTGCAGGCCCTGTTGCACCGGCTTTACCTTCTGGACCAGCCGGACCAACGGCCCCGATGGGGCCTGCATCGCCCTTGGGTCCCGCGGGTCCCGTCGCGCCAGGTTTACCTTCCGGTCCCGCGACACCGGTTTCGCCCGGCTTGCCTTCCGACCCAGAAGGCCCGACAGGCCCGACACCACCTGCCTCGCCCTTCGGACCAACAGGGCCGATCCCGCCGGCCTCACCCTTCGGGCCTGCCGGCCCTACAGGCCCAACAGCGCCAACTTCTCCCTTTGCGCCCGCTAGACCTGCAGGACCAGCGTCACCAGCCGGCCCAGCGGGTCCCACGGCGCCTACAGCACCACCATCGCCCTTAGGTCCGGGTGGGCCCGCCACGCCGGCATCGCCTTTGGGTCCCGCGGGTCCTGCTTCACCCACCGGCCCCGGAGGTCCCGCAGGTCCGATCGGCCCGGCTGCACCTGGGCTCCCTTGTGGACCGGGAGCTCCTTGTACACCCTGATCACCTTTCGAACAGGCCGCGAGAGCCACCATCAACGCAAGTGCGCTAACAGCCAACATGGGTCGCATCGCGGATCTCCGGTTCGGAAGAACGACGATTAAGAGCCTGAGAAGATCGAGGCAACCCATGTGCGGACGCTTCTCGCAGCATTACACCTCGACTGAGGTCCATGCTTTCCTGAGCGTATGTTCCGCGAGGCGTTCCGCCGACACTGCATCATTCCTGCCTCGGGCTTCTCGAATGGACCGGCGAGAAGGGGGACAAGACGCCCCACCTGTTCTCGGCCGCCGATGGATCGCCCGTGCTGGCCTTTGCAGAGCTCTGGGAGCGATGGCGCAACCCAGAGGGCGACGAGGTTCTGTCCGCGACCGTCATCGTGTCCGGCGCCAGCGAATGGATGATCCCGTACCACGATCGCATGCCGGTTCTGCTATCCGGTGCCGATATCGACGGGCCGATAACCCGACCATCGTCGAGCCGGTGACGGCACTGCTGTGAAAGCAGGCGATACGATGCATTTAAATGATTATCATGACGGCGCGTTCAATCGGGTTGTCCAGCCTGATGCATCAGGGTGGAAAAACCAATGGACCAGTCCCCAAGCGCCATAGATCGAAACGTCAAGATGCTGGACGAGACAGTGCGACGGGTCATGATGTCGATGCCGGACAGGACCATCAACATCGTTGAGCTGCGCAGCGAGTTGGCCAAGGTACTACACGACGGCCCTACCACCCTGTTTCATCTCTTCAAGATTGGTCGGGATCTTGCGACAAGAACCGCGGAGGCGGCCGTTCAGAGACCGGAGCTCGTCGGAGCTGAGGTCATGCTCGCTGAACAACGCTAAGGGTGCCTCGACGCCCCAACGGCGTCTTGCCGGCACGCAGCACCACGGCGACCGTTCGGAAGCGCACGCTGCAACGACCAAAGCGAGCCAGAATATTCGAGTGCCCTGGCGCGCTTCCTTGTTTTAGCTCGTTGAGCGGTTACATCGTACGATTGGCTGGATCCGGCATCGGCGCAGTATTTGGGCCAAGAATAGCCGGAAGCGCGATCGAAAACAGCACCGCGGCAGCACCGAGGAGAAGCAAAGCGCCGACGGCTTTGTAGGCCATCACGCCGAGCACCCCACCCGCGCAGAACGACAGGATCGTGATGCCGTGCAGGCTGAGCTTGTCCCAATAAGCTCTGGCCTCGGCAGCATTGCCATGCCGGAGTGCGAGATCGACCAGGCACCCCACTTCGATGCCGACATCGGTGGCCATTCCCGAGACGTGCGTCGTCCGGACGCGCGCGTCTGAGATGCGGGTCACGATCGCATTCTGGAGGCCCATGAGGAAGCTGAGGCCGAACACCAGAACAGGACCGCGCGCCGAGGTCGGCAGCCAAATGTCGGCACAGCCAAGTAGTGCCAGGAGCGCAGCTTCTACTGTCACGCTGTGGGCGTAGATCCGGTCAATTCCTTTGCGCTTTCCAACGCTGGTGATGAGGGCGGACGTCGCCGCCCCGAGCACGAAGGTTCCAACGATGGCGAGATAAAACAATCCGGTAAGCATGTCGCCGAGCGCGACGCGGTCCGCCATGATCGACACATTGCCTGTCATGTTGGCCGAGAAAAAGCCAACGGCATAAAAGCCAGCGGAGTTGAGGCTTCCCGCCACAAGGGCCAGCACGCAAGCCAAGCGACGGTCGATGGCGAAGCTCCTGGACTGGCCTTCATGGATCAGCACGCTCGCCCTCTTGAGATCCGTGTTGTCACATTCTGTTCCACCAATGGCTCCTTCAGTACGGAACGGAG
>CAXUOD010000366.1:0-3188 GCA_964252585.1 uncultured Lichenihabitans sp.
AGCCGAAGCCGCCGCGCTGCCGTTCGAGATGGGTCCAGGACCGGACGAGCCGCGATTTCTGGTAGGCGAGGTGAGCGAGTTCGACCTGGAGCGTTCCCTCACGGGTCCTGGCGCGACGTCCGAAGATCTCGAGGATCAGTCCCGTGCGGTCGATCACCTTGCAACCGAAGGACCGCTCGAGGTTGCGTTGTTGGACCGGCGTGAGCGCGCAATCCATGACGACGAGGGCGATCTCCCGTTCTTCGACCGCCTCGGCCAATTCTTCGACCTTGCCCTTCCCCAGGAAGGTCGAAGGCCGCACGGCGCCGAGGTTGACGATGACGCTATGTCGCACATCGAGGTCGATGGCATCTCCCAGCGCCACGGCTTCGGCGAGGCGGGCTTCCGGACTGCGAGATCCGCGCCGTGCGGCGTTCGGCCGTCCGCTCGGATAGGGACCGACCACCAACGTCTTCGTGGCCTCGGCCGCCGACCGTTCGTCGGTGTCGACATCTTCATCTAGGGTAGTTGTCAATCGCTCTCCGGTCTCGTCCCGATGGCCCGGCCGCGCTCAGCGGCGCTCCACCGCTGCCGGGACGGCATCTTCCGGTGCCTCGAACATTTGGATCGGCTGGCCCGGCATCACGGTCGATATGGCGTGCTTGTAGACGAGTTGCGAGTGCCCATCGCGACGGAGGAGCACGCAGAAATTGTCGAACCACGTCACGACGCCCTGAAGCTTCACCCCGTTCACCAGAAAGATCGTGAGCGGGACCTTGTTCTTGCGCACGTAATTGAGAAACGTGTCCTGCAGGTTTTGTGTTCGTTCAGCCGCCATGGTCCCGTCCACTGCTCGTCGCCGCATTTTCGCGGTCATGATATCCGCGGTCTAGCCCGGAACGCGGTCCGGCGAAGCCACGACGGCCCGCTGGGCGTGCTCCATCCCAATCCCGATGTCCGCGGTCTCGCTCGCGAGATCTTGCGCCGCTTCTGCCCAGAGTTGCGAGCCTCGTCAACGCCGCCCATTAGAGGCAGAGACGAAGACGAGCCGCAAGATAAACTTGGCTCAACCCTGCGGGGGTCTGCGCGCGACCTGCGGTCCGGAGCCTCGGGGCAGAACGGTCAATCGATCCCGAGCGACTTCAACTTGCGATGCAGCGCCGAGCGTTCCATCCCGATGAATTCGGCCGTTCGGGAGATGTTGCCCCCGAATCGGCTGATCTGCGCCACGAGATACTCGCGTTCGAAGACTTCGCGCGCCTCGCGCAACGGCAAGCTCATCAGCTTCTCGCCCCCTGCCCCGTTGGGAGTGGCGGGTACCAGAGTCCCGATCTCAGACGGCAACATGTCGGCCGTGATCTCGGACTCCGCGTCCCCCGCCGCGAGAATCATGAGGCGCTCGACGTTGTTGCGCAGTTGACGAATGTTGCCGGGCCAGTCGTGCGACTGCAGCACCGCCATGGCATCGTTGCCGATCTTGCGGCGCGGCAGGCCCGTGTGGGCCGAGACCTGCTCCATGAAGCTTTCGATCAGTTCGGGGATGTCGTCCCGCCGCTCCGAAAGGGCAGGAACACGGATCGGCACCACGGCCAGACGATGGAACAGATCCTCGCGAAAGGTCCCTTCCTGGATCGCCGCGGGCAGGTCGCGGCTCGTGGAGGAAATGATGCGAACGTCGACATGGACCCGCGAGGTACCCCCGACACGCTGAAAGTTCTGGTCGACCAGGACCCGGAGGATCTTGCTCTGCGTCTCCCGCGGCATGTCGGCGACTTCGTCGATGAACAGCGTTCCGCCGTGGGCCTCTTCGAGCGCTCCCACCTTGCGGCTTCGCCCTTCGCTGCCCTCGACGCCGAAGAGTTCGGTCTCCATCATCTCCGGCACCATGGTGGCGGCATTGATGACCACGAAGGGCGAGGCAGCGCGGCTCGAGCCGTCGTGGATCATGCGGGCCGCGAGCTCCTTGCCGGTACCGGGAGCTCCGGCGATCAGCACGCGGGAATTGGCGGGGCCCACCTTCTCGACGACCTGCCGCAACTGGTTGGCGCTGGTCGATCGCCCGACGATCCGATTGGGCGTCAGGGCGCGAGCCTTCAATTCCACGTTCTCGCGGCGCAAGCGCGAGGCTTCGAGCGCGCGGTCGGCGACCAGCACCAGGCGATCCGCCTTGAACGGCTTCTCGATGAAGTCGTAGGCGCCCAACCGGATGGCGGAGACCGCGGTTTCGATATTGCCGTGGCCCGAGATCATCACGATCGGCAGCGAGGGGTGTTGCTGTTTGATGATCTCCAGCAGTTGCAGCCCGTCGAGCCGCGAGCCCTGCAGCCAGATATCCAGGAACATCAGGTGCGGCCGCCGGCTGGCCACCAGCGCCAGGGCGTCGTCCGCATCCTTGGCGGTGCGTGTGCCATGCCCTTCGTCGGACAGGATCCCGGACACGAGTTCGCGGATGTCGGATTCGTCGTCAACGATCAGAATGTCGGTTGCCATTGCCGCTTCTCAGGCTTTCTCGCTGACCGCATCGCCCACTCGCGAGGCGGGAGTGGGTTGAGCGGTGTCGATGGGGAAGTGGAGCCGGACATGGGCGCCCTGGTGGCCGGCGGCGTCGAGCAACTCGATGCCGCCGCCATGATCCTCGAGGATCTTGGCCACGATCGCGAGCCCCAGGCCCGTCCCCTCGCTCCGGGTCGTCATATAGGGTTCAAGGAGACGCTGCCGGTTCTCCGAGGGAAAACCCCGCCCGTTGTCCACGATGTCGATGATGGCCTGCTGGTCGTCGGAGCCATGCAGCTTGAGCGAGATCAGCCCCGGCGCACCCGTACCGGCGGGCTCGCCCGCGATCCGTGCCGCAACACCCTCGGTCGCGTTCTTCGTTATGTTGGTGATGGCCTGCGACAGCAGGCGACGATCGAAGCGCGCCACGAAAGGTACGTCCGGCATCTCGTCGACGAAGGTGATGTCGGGGTGCCCGACGCGCATCAGGAACGCCACCTGGGTGATGCACTTCGCAAGATCGTCCTCCTGCAGCATAGCCTTCGGCATGCGGGCGAACGACGAGAACTCATCAACCATCCGCTTCATGTCTTCGACCTGACGGATGATCGTGTCGGTGCATTGGTCGAAAACGTCCCGACCTTCCGTGATCACGCGGCTATAGCGCCGCTTCAGCCGCTCGGCCGAGAGCTGGATCGGCGTCAGAGGATTCTTGA
>CAXUOD010000367.1:0-3157 GCA_964252585.1 uncultured Lichenihabitans sp.
AGCAGGGCCACATGGCCAAGATCACCGACGTGATCGACGCCGACATGGCGCAGCTGATCGCCGAGGAACTCGGCCATTCGGTGCGGCGCGTGGCCGAATCGGACGTCGAGGAAGGCCTCTTCGACGAGCCCGACGAGGACACGAACCTCGTCACCCGCCCGCCGGTCGTGACCATCATGGGCCATGTCGATCACGGCAAGACGTCGCTGCTCGATGCCATTCGGCAGGCCAATGTCGTGTCCGGTGAAGCCGGCGGCATCACTCAGCACATCGGAGCCTACCAGGTGACGGCGCCGAACGGCGGCGCCGTGACCTTCATCGACACACCGGGCCACGCCGCGTTCACCGCCATGCGGGCCCGCGGCGCCAAGGTCACGGACGTCGTGATCCTCGTGGTGGCGGCCGACGACGGCGTCATGCCGCAGACCATCGAGGCGATCAACCACGCCAAGGCCGCCAAGGTCCCGATGATCGTGGCCATCAACAAGATCGACAAGCCCGGCGCCAAGCCCGAGCGCGTCCGCTCGGAACTGCTGCATTACGACGTGCAGGTCGAGAGCATGGGCGGCGATACGCTGGAGATCGAGGTCTCGGCCCTGAAGCGGACGAATCTCGACAAGCTGCTCGAGGCGATCGAGCTGCAGAGCGAGGTGCTCGACCTCAAGGCCAATCCGAAGCGCGCCGCGGAAGGGACCGTCATCGAGGCGCGTCTCGATCGCGGCCGTGGTCCGGTGGCGACCGTCCTCGTGCAGCGCGGGTCCCTCAGGGTCGGCGACATCGTGGTGGCGGGGTCGCAATGGGGTCGCGTCCGTGCGCTGCTCGACGACAAGGGCGAGACCGTGTCCGAGGCGGCTCCATCGTTCCCGGTCGAGGTCCTGGGCTTCTCCGGAGCTCCGGAGGCCGGTGATCGCGTGGCGGTCGTCGACAACGAGGCCCGGGCCCGCGAGGTCACGGAGTATCGCGAGCGCCAGAAGCGCGAAAAGCTGTCGGTGCGCGGCGGGTCGGTGCGCGGTTCGCTCGTGGACATGATGAGCCAGTTGAGAACGGCGGGGAAAAAGGAGTTCCCGCTGCTCATCAAGGGCGACGTGCAGGGCTCGGTCGAGGCCATCATGGCGGCACTGGACAAGCTCGGGACCGACGAAGTCGGAGCCCGGGTGATCCACGCCGGCGTCGGCGGCATCTCCGAATCCGACATCACGCTGGCCGAAGCCTCGAATGCGGCGATCATCGGCTTCAACGTGCGGGCCCATAAGGAAGCCCGTCTGCTGGCCGAGCAGTCGAACCTCGAGATCCGCTACTACAACATCATCTACAACCTCGTGGATGACGTGAAAGCCGCGATGTCCGGGCTGCTGGCACCGACCCTGCGCGAGGAGATGCTCGGCAATGCCCTGATCCTGGAAGTGTTCAACATCTCCAAGGTCGGCAAGGTGGCGGGTTGCCGGATCACGGACGGCAACGTCCAGCGCGGGGCCAATGTGCGCCTGATCCGCGACAACGTCGTGGTGCACGAGGGGAAGCTTTCGACCCTCAAGCGCTTCAAGGACGAGGTCAAGGACGTGCAATCCGGTCAGGAATGCGGCATGGCCTTCGAGTCCTATCAGGACATGCGGGCCGGCGACATCATCGAGTGCTACCGCGTTCACGAGGAGAAGCGCTCGCTCTGACGCTTCGGACCGATCGCATCGGGTAGGACGGCGGGATCGACGGATCCTGCTGTCCTCCGGCCCCTCTGGAGCCGAGCGCATTTCGCGTGCGATCAAAGCCACAGGCAGCGTCCCGCTGCGAACCTATCAGCAGCCCAGCGTCGTTGACGTGGGTGCCACGGCGCGTCGATCGCGACGCCCTGTCCAGGACCTTTTGTTCCATGTCCAGAGCCCATCATTCGGGATCGCAGCCGTCACAGCGAATGCTGCGGGTCGGCGAGTTGATCCGCCACGTCATGGCCGAAATGCTGTCGCGGGGTTCCATAGCGGATCCGGTGCTCGAGAAGCACGTCATCACGGTGCCGGAAGTCCGGATGTCGCCCGATCTGAAGCTCGCGAACGTCTACGTCATGCCGCTCGGCGGCCTCGATGTGCAGCCCGTCATCGAAGCCTTGGATCGCCACAAGAAGATGCTGCGGACGGAGCTCGCCCACAAGGTGAACCTGAAGTTCGCGCCTGACCTGAAATTCAGGCTCGACGAGAGTTTCGAAAAGTCCGCCAAGATCGATGCGCTGCTCGATTCGCGGGAGGTCAAGCGCGATCTCGCGGTCCTGGGCGATGACGACGACCAGGATCAGGGATCATGACGACGAGCGACGCGCAGGTCGCGCAGCCGGGAAAGATGCCGCGGCGGAGCCGGGCCGAGGTGAATGGCTGGGTCGTTCTCGACAAGCCGGTCGGCATGACGTCGACGCACGCGGTCAGCCGGTTGAAGCGCCTGTTCAACGCCAAGAAGGCCGGTCACGCCGGAACCCTGGACCCGCTCGCCTCGGGCCTCCTGCCGATCGCGCTCGGCGAAGCCACCAAGACCGTGCCCTTCGTGCAGGATGGCGCCAAGAGCTACCGGTTCCGTGTCCGCTGGGGGATCCAGACCGACAGCGACGACACCGAGGGCAAGGTCGTGGCGACCTCCGATCTGCGACCTGCCCGGCCCCAGATCGCAGCGTTGCTGCCGTCCTTCGAAGGCACGATCATGCAACGGCCGCCGGCCTATTCGGCCATCAAGGTCGATGGCGAGCGCGCCTATGACCGAGCGCGCGATGGCGAGATCTTCGAACTCGCTACCCGCCCGATCACCATCCACTCGCTGCGTTTGATCGACTCGTCGCTCGATGAGGCGGTCTTCGAAGCCGATTGTGGCAAGGGCACCTATGTGCGGGCGATCGCGCGAGACCTCGGGGCTGCTCTCGGCTGCTACGGCCACGTTAATGCCCTGCGACGCACGCGCGTCGGCCCGTTCACCGAGGCGGACGCTGCCGTTCTGCCCGGCGAGGATGACGATCCGACGCCCTTTCTCGGCACGTTGCACCGCGTCGAAGCCGGGCTCAGTTGAGCTGTTCGGCTTGTTCTCGCCGCTGGCGTAGAGCGCCGAGCCGCGCACCCGCACATAGCTGAAGTCCATCGACGGCTCGGCCCCGGCGAACACCGCCCAGATGTATGCGGGGCGTCCC
>CAXUOD010000368.1:0-3128 GCA_964252585.1 uncultured Lichenihabitans sp.
CCCTGAGCCCGCCCATCGTGGCCATGGAGGCGGTCTCGACGGGATACGACGAGAAGACCGTGTTGTCTCGGCTCAGCCTCAATATCTCGAACGACGACCGCATCGGGCTTCTCGGCTCGAACGGCAACGGCAAATCCACCTTCGCCAAGCTCGTCGCGGGCCGCATGGAGACGCTCGGCGGGACCGTGAAGAAGTCGTCCAAGATGACGGTGGGCTATTTCGCCCAGCATCAGGTCGACGAACTCGGCGAAGCGCAAACGCCTTACGACTTCGTCGCCTCCTGGATGAAGGACGGGACCGAGAGCAAGATCCGCGGGAAGTGCGCTCAGCTGGGCTTTCCGGCCACCAAGGCCGAGACGCCCGTGACCCAGCTCTCGGGCGGCGAGAAGGCACGGCTCATGATGGGGCTCGCGGCCTTCGACGCACCGCATCTCCTGATCCTCGACGAACCGACCAATCACCTCGACATCGACAGCCGCTCGGCCCTCATCGAGGCCATCAACGATTACGAAGGCGCGATCATCCTGATCTCGCACGATCGCTTCCTGATCGACGCCTGCGCCGACCGACTGTGGCTCGTCGACAGCGGGACCGTGAAGTCCTTCGACGGCGACATGGAAGACTACAAGGCCCTGGTGCTGAGCAAGGCCAACGGCGCCGCTCAGGGCAAGCGTGCGACGAAGGGCGAGGGTGGGGCACAAAAACCGATCGTCCAGGACAACAGGATCAGCCCCGGCAAGGCGGCCAATCTGGCCAAGAAGCAGATCATCGCGCTGGACGAGAAGATCAAGAAGCTTTCGGGACTGATCACGCGGATCGACGCCGCCCTGGTGGACCCGAACGCTTATTCCCGCGACAAGGGGAAGGCGACCCAGCTCGCCCAGCAACGCAAGGACCTCCAGCGCGCGCTCGAGGTTGCCGAGGACGAGTGGCTGTCCCTGACCACGGCGCTCGATGCCGCAGAGTGACAGTGGTGGTCGGGCTGTAGGATGAGGCCGGACGAGAGCTCAACCTGCTTTGTCTCTCTTGCCGAGCCGGCCCGCAGGGCCGTTGCGAAGCCCGAAGGGCTCGGCCACACCGCCTCGAAGTCCCTGGAGCGTCCTTCGACACGGGCGCGTTGCACCCGGCTCAGGACAAGGCGGTGTCGTGGCGGCACGGAGCCGGATCACCGCATCGGACGCGTGGCGCGCTCGATGAGGGCAACGGCGCGTCCGACGCCGCCCGCGACCGCGATCTCGTCCCGCAACGCTGCTGCGCGCTCGCGATAGCTCGGTGTGTCGAGCAGCGCGCCGAGCGCTTCCGTCATGCGCATGGGCGTCAACTGCCGCCGAGGGATCACGAGCCCCGCGCCGGTCCTCGCCACTCGGGCCGCGGTCGCACCCTGTTCGAACGCGAGCGGCACCACGATCAATGGGACGCCCGCCGCCAAAGCGTCGAGCACGGTATTGAGCCCGCCATGCGTCACGACGGCCGACGCGGTCCGGATCACGGCCCGCTGCGGCACGAAAGCTTCCACTCTTGGGCTGCCCGGGAGCGACGCCGCTTCGGTGGCGTCGAGCTTGCCGCCATGCGCGACCGTGAGGGCCAGTCCACGGTCTCGGCAAGCCTCGGCGACGATCCTGAAGATCGGCAAGCGACCGCCCTGCAGGGTGCCGAGAGAACAGAAAACGTTGGGTCGGCCGTCGACCGGCGGCCAGTCACGTCGGTCCGGCCGACGGAACGGGCCGCAATGCACCAGCACCGAAGACTGGCTCGATCGCGGGAAATCGAAGCCCTGCACCGATTGGCTGATCTGCAGCAACGGGGAGAGGCAGTCTTCGACCGTCTCGATCCCGCCAAGTCGCCACGCCCGTGCCCTGCGGCCGATGACTTCGAAGACCGGCTTCATCAGCCAATCGGCGATGCGGTAGCCGCCGAGGTTGCGCTGAACGCCCCAAGGGCTCTCGTCGTAGCTCCAGCCGATGAAGGGCGGCGGCACCGAGGGCTCGCGATCGATCAGCAAGGCATTGGCGACCGAGACGAACGGGATGCCGAGGTGGCGCGCCACGAGACCTCCGGCGGGCTCCGTCTGGTCGGCCACGATCGCTCCGGCGTGGATCTCGTGCAGCATGGCCGGCACGTCGTCGCACAGCATGTCGGTGGTGGCGGCCATGTCCCGGATGACGCCACCGATGCCGAACAGCCCGGTGGTCCCGCCGAGCCGCGCTGTCATGCGGGTCAAGCGGCCGGGGGGATGCGTCCTGGCGCCGACCGGTGCGAAGCCGATGTCCGGGCGCGAGACCTTGGGGCCGACATCGGCCTGCGCCACGAAGGTCGCGCGGTGACCGCGATCGACGAGCCCGCGCGCCAGGGCCAGCATGGGATTGAGGTGACCCGCATAGGGAGGACTGAGGAAGGCGAAATGCGTCACCGTCGCCCTGTCGCTCCGGCGAGGATGCTCAGCGACAAAGCTTCTCGATCAGACGATGCTCGCGGGGCTCCGATCAGTGCAGGATCTGGCCGAGGAACAGACGCGTCCTCTCGTGCTGAGGATTGGAGAAGAACTCGGCCGGCGTGTTCATCTCGACGATCTCCCCGGCGTCCATGAACACCACGCGATCGGCGACTTGCCGGGCGAAGCCCATTTCATGGGTGACGCAGAGCATGGTCATGCCCTCGTTGGCGAGCGACACCATGGTGTCGAGCACCTCTTTCACCATCTCGGGGTCGAGCGCCGAAGTCGGCTCGTCGAACAGCATGATCTTCGGGTTCATGCAGAGGGAGCGGGCGATCGCGACGCGCTGCTGCTGCCCCCCCGAAAGCTGGCCCGGGTATTTGTTGGCCTGCTCCGGAATACGCACCCGTTTGAGATAGGTCATCGCGACCTCCTCGGCGTCTTTCTTCGGCATCTTGCGGACCCAGATCGGCGCAAGGGTGCAGTTCTCGAGGATTGTCAGGTGAGGAAAGAGATTGAAATGCTGGAACACCATGCCGACCTCGCGCCGAACTTCGTCGATGCGGCGAAGGTCGGTCGTGAGTTCGGTCCCGTTGACGACGATCTTGCCCTTCTGGTGCTCCTCGAGACGGTTGATACAGCGGATCATCGTCGATTTGCCGGAACCCGAAGGGCCGCAGATCACGATCTTCTC
>CAXUOD010000369.1:0-3117 GCA_964252585.1 uncultured Lichenihabitans sp.
GCCCGCACCGCCATCGCCAACCTCATGGCCATCGAATCGACGGGCGATGTCGGCCGGCCCGAGTGGCACGCCATGGGCGACCTCGGCAGCATCATGATGTGGGAGCGCAACTGAGGCCTGATGTCGAGCGCGGCATGGCGGCGCCGCGATCCGGGAGTGGCCCGCATCGCGCGCGGTCAGACGAGGCGCATACCGGCCGAGCGAGGCTCGGGGCTGCCACAGCGCGGCCCAGCCCAGGCCCGCGTCCGATGAGGGCCTGAACCCCCTCCGGCTGGCACAGCAACTCGGCGTGAGCGAAGCCGGCGCGCTTCAGAAGCCGTCGGACGTGCCCTTCCGGTCGGGCGTCCGATCCTTCATCGATCGACATCGACGCGGCGCCTTCGGCCGGTCAGCTCTCGTCTCCCTGGTCGAAAGCCGGACCGGCGGACAGGGGGTGAGTCTCGCCGAAGTAGTGTCGATCCGGCGCGCTCGCCTCGTGTCCGAGGCGCTGGGGGACCGGCGCTGGATGTCGGGGTGACCTTCGACGCCGCTCTCCCCGCGGATCGATGCAAGAACGCCGGGCGGTCATGGCCGCAATCTTCCGACGCTCCGGGCCCGTCGACCCGATCGGTCTGTTTCTCCCATCGCAGAGCGGGGCGGCCCGTCACGAGCTTTCCAGTCGCATCTTCCCGAAGAACCGTGAGGGACATCACGCGAAAAGGCCCGGCGGTTTCCCGCCGGGCCCCTGCTCGTCGTGACCAGATTGGTCTCAGAAGTCGCGCTCGATGCGGAGGCGAGCCTCGAAGGCGTCGGGATTCTTGGTGACGCCGACCGGCAGGGCCGTGGCAGCCTGGCCCGGGTTGTGGGCCAGCGTCTGGTCAAGGTGAGCGTAGTCGAACTCCAGGCCGATCTCGAGGTTCTTCACGGGATCATACAGGAACTGGTTGCCGACGCGGTATTCGCTCATGTCGCCGAGGCCACCCTGAGTCCAGTCGATGCGGCCGGCGCGGCCATACGAGGTCTGCTCGTAGGAGCCGAATAGCACGTCGTGGAACGTCGCCGTGAAGTAGTGGTTGAAAGCGGCCATGACCGAGAAGCCGTTGCTGAGCGCGAGGTTGTAGGACCCATTCGCCCCGCCGTTGCCGATCGCGACGGCGTCATGATCGATATGCTGGAAGCCGCCGAGCAAGCGCGACTCGAATCCCGCGTTCGCGTAGCCCGCGGAGTCCTGGTACAGGTAGGCTCCGTTTTGGTAGGCACCTTCCACCCAGAGGTCGTCACCAGCCGCCAGCATCGGCAGCTTCAGCTCTACACCGCCCTGAACGGCGAAGCCGTCGGCGTCGCTGTGCGAGAAGCCCTGCCCATTCGTGCCGGCGAAAGGACCCTGAACCGTGTTGACCTGGTGATAAGCGGCGGAGAGCTGAGCCTGACCCCAGGCCTGTGTCACGTTGAGCTGGCCCACGATGTCGGGAATTGTCTCGCCGCCATATCCGACCGTATTGCCAGTCACGACTGAGTTAACACCGGCCGTCACGTTACCGATGCCGTCGTTGCGAGCGTCATGGTCTTCGATCGAGATCGTCGCCGAGAAGCCGCCAGCACCGGTGTAAGTGTAAGCGAAGACGTTGTTCGTCTGATCGGAGTTGGCGATGCCTTCGTAGTTGTAGTCATCGGCATAAAAGTCGAAGAAGGACTGGATGCGGCCCGCCGTGATCCCGGCGAACTGGATGAAGCCTTTGTCGAGGTAGGCCGAGTTGCCGCCATTGTTGGCGAAGGTGTTCTGGCCGCCGGCCGACCCGCCGCCCGCGTAAAGACCCTGCAGACGGTCGATCTGGTAGCGGACATAGGCGCGCAGCGTGCCGTAGGCGGTCTGCGTGCGGGTGTCGACGGCGATGCGGCCGCGGGTGAAGAAGCCGGAGCTGTCTTCGAGGCGCCCCGGGATCGTCGTGCCTGCGCCGACCGCCGCCCCGGTCGAGGTGCCCTTGGTGGCGCCGCCGGTGGGGTAGAACTGGCGGGCGTTGTTGACGAACAGGCCTTCGACGCGCACTAGGCCCTGGATGTTGATGCAGGTGTCAGTGCCGGGGATGTAGAAATAGCCGACGCCGGTCCAGTCGCAGACCCGGACGTAGTCGACAGGCGCTGACTTCCGGACGGGAAGATCGGCAGCCTGGGCGCCAGCGGTGGCGGCCAGTGCAGCCGCCGAACCGAGAAGAAGGCTCTTACCGAGCTTCATCGTCAAACCTCCAAAAATGAATGACCCAACGGGAATGGTTTTGCTTCGTGACCTTCAGCGCTTTCGAGACCTCACTGTCCCTCAAGCCGCATCGAACCTTTGGCGCCCCGTGATCCCCGACTCGTGACCCGGTGATACCGCCTTTGTGCTTCGTCCCCTTGCGGGGCGACGGGCGTTGGCCACCGGGCCTTCGATTGCGTCGGGCGTTTCCCCTTCGCCGAGCCAACATACGCGGCATTGCGGATTCGACAATTGTCAGATCGCTCCAGAACGCCTTCCCGCCGGCTTTGGGCCGATCATGTGACATTCCCGCAACGATTGTGTCCGGGCCAGAACAGACGGGGTTGGCCTTTCGCGATGACAGCATCGGGCCGCAACCGTCGAAGCTTGCGCGGGGCTTGGCATGGACGTCCCCGGTCGACAGCCGCGGATCGGCCGCGTCGGGCGCCGAGCGGAAACCGTCGGCGTTCTGCATCGTCGATCCACGGCACGGCCATCCGCGGTCGACGCCGGCTGGCGCCGAGAGGGCGGGCCTGAGCGACCGACGCGTCTTTCCCGTCTCGCGTGCCCCCGTATCTGTCGGACCGTACCTCCGCGAGAGCCGGGCGGCGGCGCCTGCGAAACGCGGCCCCTGCCCCACGGCCTCCACGGCACCTTCCTGCTTTTGCCCGAATCGCAGTCCATTGTTGCAATGTCGGACGGCGTGGGGCATAGGTTGCCCCGCTCCAGCGAGCGGATGCGAGTTGTCCGGAAACGGGCACGACGGAGATGTGGCCGAGAGGCTGAAGGCGGCGGTTTGCTAAACCGTTATAGGGTTGTAAAGCCCTATCGAGGGTTCGAATCCCTCCGTCTCCGCCATCGTCGCCGTTCTTCGCTGAAGAGTGACAGGGTGATGATGGTCAGGG
>CAXUOD010000370.1:0-3064 GCA_964252585.1 uncultured Lichenihabitans sp.
AAGGGCTTCACGGACAACATGGTGGCTATCGAGCAGGACCAGCTCAACACCCACAACGACGACTTCAGCAAGGAGCACTCCTATCTGACGACCGCAGCGCAGAAGGAAGCGCAGCGGGTCGACATCCTCAACCAGCAGGAGGACAAGGAGGTGGAGGCGTTGAAGAACGACACAGCCGACCTTCAGCGATTCGAAGACCTCTTCAAAAAGGGAGCGATCGCCTTGCCGAGCGTGACGGAAGCGCGCCGCACCGTCCTTGGATCATCGACGCGCGCCTTGGAGACCACGGCGGCGCTGACATCCGTGGAACGCGAGCAGGGAGAGCTCAATCGACGCCTCGAGAGATTGTCCGACAGCAGGCGTATGCAACTGCTGCACGACCTCCAGGAAGCGACCGCGAGCGCTGCCGGGATCAAGACAAAACTGCAGGCCGTGACGACGAAGCTTCGCTACATCGGAGCCGTCAAGACGCAGCTCGTTCGGGGCTTCGACAACCAGGTGCAAATCGAGATCACGCGATCGTCGAACGGAAAAGCCAGCAGCATCCCGGGGTCGGCCGATACCGTCCTTCAGCCTGGCGATGTCGTCGAGATCGTCCTGCCCGCATCGGATCCGATCGCTTCGGCGCCTTGAGGGAGAGCCGAACTCCGCGCCGGCCTGAGCGTCGGACCGGATCAAAGGTTCTGGATCAGTGACGTCGAGAGACATGTGATGAGTCAAGGCATGAACATGGTGCGGATCGCGGTCGTCGGCGACATCATCGTCGATCGATACCTGATGGGACGGGTGCATCGCATCTCGCCCGAGGCACCCGTTCCGGTCTTGGCTCTGGATCAGGAGCGGATCGTGCCGGGCGGAGCCGCCAATGTGGCCGCCAATGTGGCGGCTCTCGGTGCGACCGCCGTTCTCGTCGGCCTCGTCGGTCGGGATCGTGCGGGCGACGAACTGCGGAGCGCCCTCGAGCGGCAATCGATCAGTCCGGCCCATCTCGTGACCGACCCCGGCAGACCGACGAGCATCAAGACCCGCGTGGTGAGCGGCGTTCAGCAGATCGTGCGGATCGACGATGAGAGCGTCGCGAAACCCGACGAGAGGACCGAAGAGGCCTTGATGGCCGCCGTCGTCGCCGCGATCGAGACGGCGTCGCTCCTGGTCCTCTCCGACTACGCCAAGGGCACCCTGTCTCCGGCTGTTCTCCACTGCGCCATGGAGGCTGCGCGACGGGCAGGATGCCCCGTCCTCGTCGATCCCAAGCGCCGGGACTTTTCGGTCTATCGCGGCGCGACGCTGCTAACGCCGAACCGGAAGGAACTCTCCGACGCCACCGGCCTCCCCACCGACACCGATGCCGAGGTGGCGACCGCCGGCGCCGTGGCGGCGGCTCAGTTCGGCGGCGACCTCCTCGTCACGCGAGCCGAGCACGGGATGACGCTGATCCGCCGGGATGCCGCGCCGTTTCACGTCCCCGCCGAAAAGCGGCAGGTCTTCGACGTGTCGGGCGCAGGCGATACCGCCGTCGCCGCCCTCGCGGTCGCGCTTGCGTCGCTCCAGCCTCTCGAGACCGCCGTCATCATGGGCAATCTCGCCGCCGGCCTGTCGGTGGGCAAGCTCGGCACGTCTGTGGTGACCCACGACGAACTGATGGCGGCCTTGCGTTTGCGCGGCCCGTTGACGGAGCCCGCGGGAGCCCTGGTGACCTTACCCCGCGCGGTCGAGATCCTTGCGGAATGGCGTGTTCGTGGCGAGAGGATCGTCCTGACCAACGGGTGCTTCGACCTCATCCACCCCGGTCACGTCAGCCTGCTCCGCCAAGCCGCCCGGCACGGGGACCGCCTCGTCGTGGCGCTCAACAGCGACGCGTCCGTCAAGCGGCTCAAAGGCCCGGCGCGCCCGGTGCAGAAGGAGCGATCCCGCGCCCAGGTGCTCGGCGCCTTCCGGGTCGTGGATCTCGTGGTCCTGTTCGAAGACGATACCCCGCTGGCCCTGATCGAGGCTCTGTTGCCGGATGTCCTCGTCAAGGGAGCCGATTACAGCGAGCAACAGGTCGTCGGCGCAGATGTGGTGAAGGCGCGGGGCGGCGAAGTGGTCCTGGTGCCGATCGTCGAAGGACAGTCGACGACCGGCCTCGTGGCGCAGGCCGAGCGCCGGGCATGAACGAGGCTGCCCTCGCGGGAGAGGCGGCCGGCCGAGCGCGGTCGTGGCTGACCGAGAAGGCGCTACCCCTGTGGTCGGCGCGGGGGTTCGACACGCAGTGTGGTCGCTTTCACGAACGGCTCGCTTTCGACGGTTCGCCCCTCCCGCAACCGGGCTATCGCCTGATGGTACAGGCCCGTCAGATCGCGACCTTCGCGCAGGCGAGCCTGCTCGGATGGTTCGATGGTGCGCCATTGGCCGAGCGGGCCTATGCCACGATGGTCGACTCCTACTACAGGGCGGACGGCCGCGAAGGCTGGATCTTTTCGATCGACGGCGTCGGTCGGCCACGCGACGTGACCCGCGACCTCTACGGTCACGCCTTCGTGCTCTACGCGCTGGCGTGGATGCATCGCCTGACCGGTTCTCGCGGGCCGACCGCACTGGCTCATGAAACGCTCGATTGGATCGAAACCGGCATGGTCGGGGTCGGCTCGGGCTTCCGCGATGCCGTGCCGGAACGGGACGCCTTGCGGCGGCAAAACCCTCACATGCACCTGTTCGAGGCCGTGCTGGCGCTCTGGGAAGCGACCGGTGACGATCGGTTTGCCGCCTGGGCAACCGCCTTGGCCGACCTGTTCGCCGGACATCTTCTCGGGTTTGGCGGTGTCGTTGTGGAACTGTTCGATGCCGAATGGAGCCCAGTCGAAGCCAAGGGGCGCAACATCGTCGAACCAGGACACCAGTTCGAATGGGTTTGGCTCTTGCGCTGGTACCAGCGCCTGTCGGGCCTCCCCTTCGACGGTCATGTCCAGACGCTCCTCGACCACGCCCTGGGTCATGGCGTGCGGGGCGAGACGGGGATCGTGATCGATGCCGTAGACGAGACCGGGATCGCCGTGACCCGATCGCGGAGAAGTTGGACCCATGC
>CAXUOD010000371.1:0-3056 GCA_964252585.1 uncultured Lichenihabitans sp.
CGGCGCCACCGATCGCGGCGCCGACTCCTGCGAGGGCGACGTCGCCTCCCTCGCGGACGCGAAGCTTGGCTCAATGCCGCGGCACGGCCGGATGCCGCGAGAGCCGCTTTTGCACCGCCAATCGGATTGCGGCGTTGGTCGCACCGAACCCTTTGTAGCCTCGCCGTTCCACGATCTCGAAGAAGAACCGATCGTCGAACGTTTTGGTGAAGACCTGGAAGAACTCACCCTCGCCGTCGCGGTCGTAAAGGATGCCGAGGGCTTTCAGATCCGTCAGGAGGTCCTCCGGCAGGGTGAAGCGCGCCTCGAGGTCGTCATAGTAGTTGTCCGGGATCGGCAGGGTCTCCAAGCCGGACGCCTTGATGGCGCGAGCGGTCCCGACGATGTCGACGGTGGCGAACGCGATATGCTGCACGCCCGACCCGAAGAACTCGCTGAGGAAGCGCGCCGACGCCGTATGCTGGCTCTGCGAGCCGTTGAGGACGAGGCTCAGCGATTGGTCGCCGGTCTGCACCACGAGACTGCGCACGAGGCCCCCCGGGTCGGGGATGTCGAGGCCGGGGGTCTTGGTGACGTCCAGGATCGCCGTGTAGAACAGGAGCCAGGACAGCATCTCGTCGTATTCCATCGACTGCGCGATGTGGTCGATCCCCGTCAGGCCCACTTGGCGATCCGTCGCCGGTTGACCCGGTCGGTCGAAATCGATGTCCCAGAGCCTGGCGAGGTCGCTGCGGTCGTCGATGAAATAGACGAGGCTCCCACCCACGCCGCGGATCGCCGGGATCTCCAGCTCCCCGTCCAGGACGGTCTGGCGGAACGGCGTCGCGACCAGCGCCTTCGCCCGCTCCATCACGGCCTGGGCATCGTCGACGCGAAGGCAGAAGGCGCAAACCGACGGGCCGTGCACGGTGTAGGAGGAGTGCGCGAACCCTTCACGCTCGCTGTTGATGAGGAGGTTGATCCCGTTCTGCGACCAGAGCGTCACGTCCTTGGACCTGTGGGTGCCGCTCTGCCGGAAGCCGAGCGACCGGATCAGGGCACCGAGCTCGCCGGCGGCTTGGTCGTCGACCGCGAATTCGATGAACGCGATGCCAGAGCATGGCGATCGCGGCGGGAGCGTTTCGTGCTCCGGCACCTCGCCCAGGGCTCGACGGACCTGATCGTCGAGGAACACCAGCGACCGCTTGCCGTCGATCGCGACGGCGTTGGCCGATCCGGCGCGGAACTGGTCATTGAAGATCTCGAGCGAGAGCACGCCGTCGTAGCCCGTGGCGCGGACCGCCTCCATGAACGCCGCGACGGGCAGGTCTCCCTGGCCGGGCATGCAGCGGAAGTGGCGGCTCCAGGACAGCAGGTCGAGCTGGAGCTTCGGCGCGTCGGCAAGCTGGACGAGGAAGATCCTGTCCTTCGGGATGGACCGGATGCTGCCGACCTCGATGCCGCGCGAAAGCGTATGGAAGCTGTCGAGGATCAGCCCCACCGCGCCATGATCGGCGCGACGGACGATCTCCCATGCGTCGCGGTGGTCGTTGACGAAGCGGCCCCAGGCCAAAGCCTCGAAGCCGATCCTGAGGCCACGCCGGGCCGCCCGCTCGCCGAGTTCGTGCAGGTCGGCCGCAGCGCGATCGATCCCGCCCTGGGCGTGCACGGACACGTTGGAACAGACCAGGATCAGGTCCGTGCCGATCTCCTGCATGACGTCGAACTTGCGCTCGGCCCGGTCGAAGGCCTTGCTGCGGAACGGCTCCGGCAGGCCTTCAAAATCGCGGAAGGGCTGGAACAGGGTGACGGCGAGACCGGCGTCCCGCACCATCTGGCCGACCTCGCGCGGGGAATGGTCGAAGGCGATGAAGTCGTTCTCGAAGATCTCGACGCCGTCGAACTCGGCCCGCGCGATGGCCTGTATCTTGTCCCGGAGATCGCCGCTCAGGGATACGGTCGCGATCGACGTCTTCATGGCGGGCTCCGTGCCAGGTTGTCAGCCCGACGAGGCGGGCGGGCGCGGCGTCGGCCGCAGATAGGCCAGAACCGCCTCGACGATCAGCGCCTTGTGCCGAGCCTGCAACGCCGGCGCCGTGAGGTCCCGGTCGAAGATCACGCCGAAGGTGTGCTGGTTCGAAATGCGGAAGAAGCAGAAGGCGCTGATCAGCATGTGGATGTCGATGGGGTCGAGCCCGCCGCGAAACACCCCGTCGCGATGGCCCCGCTCCAGGATGCGCCCGAGCGCGTCGATCACCGACACGTTCAGTGAACGCAGGGTCGCCGACCCCTTCATGTGCCGCGCGGCATGGATGTTCTCGATGCAGACCAGGCGGACGAACTCGGGATGCGCTTCGTCGTAGTCGAATGTGAGCTCGACCAATCGTCGGATCGCCTCGACCGGCTCGCGGGTGGAAAAGACCTCGGCGTTTTCGACGCTGCGGATGGCCCCATAGGCACGCTCCAGCACGGCCAGGTAAAGACCCTCCTTGCTGCCGAAATGGTAGTAGATCATTCGCTTCGAGGTGCGGGTCCGCTCCGCAATGGCGTCGACGCGGGCGCCCGACAGGCCGGCGCTGGCGAATTCCTCCGTCGCGACACGCAGGATGTCCTCCCGGCTGCCGGGCCCGTCGGCGCCGGAGCGTCGCGGCCTGCCGGCGGAAGCCGCAGGCCGGGCGCGCCGGGCCGGCGCTCGTCGTGTACTCTCAGGCGCGTCGTCGAGCATGCCGTCTTTCCGGAGGCCGGCCCCTATGAGAGCGGCCAAGACCATCGCCGCACGATACGATAGCACGTCGACAAGAAAAGAGTTGCTAAATGTACGAACCGTATAGTACATTGACAGCAGGCCCTCACGACGCGATGAAGGGTGCTCATGACGTCCGGGGCGGCCAAAGGTGGGGCGCGACCGGCGGCCATGGCCGCTGGCTCTCGCCCGTCTAGGCAGAAGGTCCGTGTCGGACTAGGCTCCTGCCGAGGTCACGCAACGCAGCGGGACGTCGGCCGTAGCCGGGCCCCGCGAACAAGAGCGCTTTCGCCTTTGGCGAATTCGCTCCAGCTTAGAATGTCGAGCAGTTTTA
>CAXUOD010000372.1:0-3028 GCA_964252585.1 uncultured Lichenihabitans sp.
CCGAGCCGGTCGCCGCGCAGCACGCGGGTCGAGAAGTCCTTCACGATCGGCCGCTCGCCGAAGCTCTTCGACACGGTCTCGGCCTCGATCACGAGCTTGCCCGAGGTCTTGCCCTCCGAGACGGTCATCTTGGCATTGCCGACCGCGCGGGTGTCGTCACGCCGGGTCTGGCGCAGCTCCTGCAGGTTGGCCATGCGGCCGACGTTGCGCTTCCGCCGCCCGGTCACGCCGTACCGCACCCAATCCTCCTCGGCCGCGATCTTGCGGTCGAGCTTGTGGCGGTCGAGCTCTTCCTGCTCCAGCGTCTCGTCGCGCCACGCCTCGAAGGCCCCGAAACCCTGCTCGATCCGCCGGGCCCGGCCGCGGTCGAGCCAGACGGTGGTGCGCGAGAGATGGGTGAGAAAGCGCCGGTCGTGGCTGACCAGGACCAAGGCCGAGCGCAGGCCCTTGAGCTCGTTTTCCAGCCATTCGATGGCGGGCAGGTCGAGGTGGTTGGTGGGTTCGTCGAGCAGCAAGATGTCGGGCTCGGGCGCCAACACGCGGGCCAGGGCGGCGCGACGAAGTTCACCCCCCGAGAGATGCGCCGGCTTCTCGTCTCCGGAGAGGCCGAGATCGTCGAGGAGGCTGCGCGCACGATAGGGATTGTCGAGGGGCCCGAGGCCGGCCTCGACATAGGTCAGCACGTCGGTGTAGCCCGTGAGATCGGGCTCCTGGGGAAGAACCCTCAAGGTCGCGTCGGGCTGCAGGAACCGCTTTCCGGCGTCGGGCTCGATCACGCCTTCGGCGATCCGCATCAAGGTCGACTTGCCGGAACCGTTTCGGCCGACGAGGCAGATGCGGTCCCCGCGGCCGACCTGGAGGTCGACCCCTTCGAGCAGCGGTTTGCCGCCGAGGGTAAAGCGGATATCGGTCAATTGCAGAAGCGGCGGCGCCATGAAAATCCTGGTGGGATGGGTCGGGAGGTCCGGCTGTCGCGGGGCACGGCGTTTCGGACGAGCCGATCCGCTTCCGCCCGACGGACAACGATCCGTCCGTTAGCATAGATCTGGGGCGCTTCCACGAAGAGCGGGCCCGCTCCTGACGCGACTTTTTCGGCCCGGCTTTGTTATGGTGTCACGTCGCACCTTTTACGAATCCTCGATGCCGGTGGTTCGACCCAAACGGATGATTCATCTGTTTGGACCAGTCGGCTCATCAGCTTAGAGTTGGTGCACGAGGGGCCGCTTCGGCGAGGATCACGATGGCGCAAAATCTGGACGAGACGAAATTCGCAGGTCTCCGGGCCGCCAAGGACCGGATGGCGGGCACCACGGTCAAAGACATGTTCGCCGCCGACCCGGGCCGCTTCGACCGCTATCATGTGGCGCTCGACGACCTCGTCTTCGACTACTCCAAGCACCGGGTCGACGATACGGTCTTGAAGGCCCTCTTCGACCTCGCGCGCGCCCAGGGCCTCGAAAGCAAGCGAGATACGATGTTCAGGGGCGGCGTGGTCAACCCGACGGAAAAGCGGGCGGCGCTCCACACGGCCCTGCGCAACATGTCGGGCAGCCCGGTCATGGTGGACGGCGAGGACGTCATGCCGGAGGTCGCGTCCGTCCGGGCCAAGGTGGCCGAGTTCGCGCGGGGCATCCGCGACGGCAGCCTGCGCGGCGCGAAAGGCCAGGCGTTCACCGACGTCGTGAACATCGGGATCGGCGGCTCTGACCTCGGGCCTGCGATGGCCGCGAGGGCGCTGGCGCCCTTCGGTCACCCGAGGATCCGCACCCATTTCGTGTCGAACGTCGATGGCGCGGATCTCGGCGATACGCTGAAAGGGCTCGATCCGGCGACGGCGCTGTTCATCGTGGCCTCGAAGACCTTCACGACCCAGGAGACGATGACGAACGCGCGCTCGGCCCGCGCCTGGCTCGCGGCCGCGCTCGGCGATGCGGCGGTGGAGCATCACTTCGTGGCGGTTTCGACGAACCTGGAACTCGTGGGCAAATTCGGCATCAAGCCCGAGCGGATGTTCGGCTTCAAGGATTGGGTGGGCGGCCGCTACTCGGTCTGGTCGAGTATCGGCCTCTCGGTGGTGATCCAGATCGGACCCGAGCAGTTCGATGCGTTCCTCGGCGGTGGCCACGAGGTCGACACGCATTTCCGCGAAGCACCGCTCGAGAAGAATGTTCCTGTGCTGATGGGCCTCATCGGCGTGCTCTACCGCAATGCCTGGGGCTTCGCGACCCAGGCCGTGATCCCCTACGATCAGCGGCTCGGCCGTTTTCCGGCCTACCTCCAGCAGCTCGACATGGAGAGCAACGGCAAGCACGTCCATATCGACGGCTCTGTCTGCCACGAATCGACCGGGCCGGTCGTGTGGGGCGAGCCCGGCACCAACGGCCAGCACGCGTTTTTCCAACTGCTGCATCAGGGCACCGAGGTCGTGCCGATCGATTTCCTGGTGGCGGCCGAGCCGACCGATGCCGACCTCGAACATCACCAGCTGCTCGTCGCCAACTGCCTCGCGCAATCGCAGGCCCTGATGGTCGGCCGCTCGATCGACGAGGTGAAGGCGCAGCTCGAAAAGAGCGGCATGGCGCCGGATGCCGTCGCGGCGCTGGCGCCTCACAAGCAGTTCGACGGCAACCGGCCGACCTCGACCTTCATGTACCGAAAGCTCGATCCCCGCATGCTGGGCCGCCTCATCGCACTCTACGAGCACCGGGTCTTCACCATGGCGGCGATCTGGGACACGAACCCGTTCGACCAATGGGGCGTGGAACTCGGCAAGGAGCTCGCCAACAAGCTGGCGCCGATCGTCTCCGACGCCAAAGCCTCGACGGAGGACCTCGACGGCTCCACGGCGGGGCTCGTCCAGCACCGCAGAGCGCTGATCCGCGGGTAGGGAGAAATGGCGGGGGCTCCTGGCGCCCTCCTCAACTCACTTGCGTGTCGATCTTGATGCCCTCACCGACCCTCATGCTGAGCGGAGCTTGGGGCTCCGGCGGGCGGAGCCCGCTGGAGAAGCCGGCGGAGAGCGGCCCGC
>CAXUOD010000373.1:0-3027 GCA_964252585.1 uncultured Lichenihabitans sp.
GCAGCGGAACACCCAGTGGAAGCTGTCGGTGCCCTCGCTGCGGATGGCGGTCTCGTCGCAGGCCACCACCTTGGCACGGTGCAGCGCCGCCATCCCGTCGCGGGCGAGCCTGAGCCTGTGTCGGATCTGTCGCATCGTCAGCTCTCTCCTGGCCGGCATCCCGATCTCCTCGCGTTGGGGCGAGGCAGGGTGCCGCGGTTGCTGACCTGCGGGGACGCTATTGCCGGATCAGGGTGGCCGGCTTCATCTCGGAACCGATGGCTGGCTTCGATCGGAATCCGCGATTCGACCCGGGCGGTCGCCGATTTTCCATCACACGATCATGATGAGGTCATTCAGCCTTTTGGGTCAGGCTCTGAGCCGGTCACGTCACTGTGTGAGATGGGACGAGCCCACCGCCTTGACGAACAGTGCCTGCAGGGCGCCGTTGATATCTCCCCCCGATTCGACTTCGAAGAAGAGCCCAGGTGAAGCGCAGGATTGCAGTGCAGGCGAGATCTGGGACTGGATGGGTGCGACGTAGGTGGAATAGAACGAGTCGTTGGGCAGCGGGTAATAGGTCAAGGACAACACGGCGATTCTGATCCCCCTCGCCTTCAACGGTGTGCAATAATCATGTTGGTGGCCGACGGTGGTGATGGTGCGGTCCCCACTGTCGGTATTGTCGAGCGGACCGTAGTTTGGGTAAGCCTCATCGATGACGCCGTCGGTCACGAGGAACAGGACCTCCTGCGGGGTGTCGCCGTTCACATTCGTTCCCTTGCCCGGGTTGGGGATGCTCGCGGCGTTCGACAGCGCGCTGTCGAGCTGGGTGTCCTCGGAGCTGTTGTCAGTCGAGGGCGTCAAGTGCTTCTTGTCGTAGACCTCCTGGAGCAGGATCTTCGACGCGGCGTCGCTCTGGGCCTGGCTCAAATTCGAGGTCAGACTGGTGATCGTCTTGAAGGCCTGGTCGAACGTGTAGGTGGCGACCCGATAGGCGGCCTTGTTCACCGCCTCGGTCTGCGCTGCGGTCTGAATGAGGTTGGCGGTGGCCTGGTTGACCAGATCCATGCGCAGCGTGAGGTTCAGGCTGTGCGCATACGCGTAATTGTCCCACCCGTTCGGGTTTCCGGCATTGTCGGAAACGCCGGCATTGTTCTTGGCGGTGGGGTTGGCCTCGTGGCAGGCGAAGGCGCACCCCCCCTGCGCCTGCGTCTTGGACACCATGGTGTTGATGCCGGACGGGGTCGACGGGATGCCCATGGAGGGCGACGTGTCTAAAAGCAGGTAGAAGTCGATGTTGGGCGCGGTCGAGCTCGACACTGCCGATGTTCCGGCGAGGTTGATGGTGGCCATCCTCAGCAAGGCGGAGAACGCGTTCTGCGACGTCGCCGTATAGGGGACGGTGGTGTGCCGCGTGATGCTGCCGTTCGGGTTCGTGGTGTCCTGGACCACGATGTTGGGCGGTTGAACGGCGACGCCGACGACCTTGCCGGCCTGGGCCAGGAACATGGCAGTGGCGGCCTGCTGGGCCGCCGTCGCCGTCAGCGCCATGCCGGACGGGGAGGTGGTCATCAGCGCGGCCGCGTCGGCCGCGGCGTTGAGTTGCACTTGGCGACGACCCGCCAGGGTGTAGTCGATGCTCATGCCTGACACCGCGACGACCGGGAACATCGCCAGAGCGAAGATGATCGCCACGTTGGCCGTCGTATCGCTGCCGAGCCGTCGAAGAACGCGCATAGCTGGTTCCGTCATTCCGCACAAAGAGCACTGGTGATCGTCGTCGTCGCTATCCGGTATAGGGTATGGACTTCACCGAGCGGGGGCTTGCAAAGATTGAACTCGATATCCTGAACGGGCCGAGCGAGTTGAAAAGAATCGCGGGCACGAAGTTTCAGAGGCTAGGGGTTGTTATGAACCATGGAAGGCATCTCGACCGGAGCAATTTTCGGATGATCGGCAGGAGACTTGCGATGAGCGTGGCTGAGCCACGGTCAAGCAAGCCGACGTCCCGAGCGCCGAAAATTGCCCAGCCGCTTCGCGGTTGCGGGGCGACGGCCGACTGGTTCGTCGAAGCTCTCGCCTGTACAGGTGTACCGGGTGCAAGCTTTTGCTACCATTCGGCTCGCTGCGCCGCAATAGAGACGCTCCCCTGGTCCATAACAGCCCATAGATCGATTTAGCTCCGAAGAATCTCGAGAAAGCGTGGATCGGGCCGCCGCGGCGACGTCACTCTTGACCGTGGTGAATAAAATCCCTCAAACCAGGCCCGCCGGACTCGTCGCAAGTTTCCGAACAGAGGCAGCTCAGGCCTGAGCGATCGAGGTTTTACGCTTCTTTAATGTTTGGAGGTCTGAACCAGAACTCGAACATCCGGTTCTGCTCGACGACGGTCCCCGGTCCGGCGAAGCCGAAACCCTTGCGCATCCACACTATGGCCTCGCCCCCCGAATGGACCGCCGGGCCGTGTTGAAGCTCCGGAAACCGCCGACGCGCGGCATGTTCTCCAGCCGGAAATGGTCGCTCTCGATCGCCTGCTGGAGGTGCTTCGTGGCGTGGTGGACGGGGTGGCGGGCCAGCCAACCCCTCGTCCGCGCCGCCGCGACAGCGCCCGGGTCGGTACCGGCGCCGCCCGTGCCGATGCGGTCGGGGGACGGCAGAGGACCGTCGTTCAGCATCTTGCGGAGAAAGCGCTTGGCAGCGGCGAGGTCGCGCCCGATGGTGAGGGGGACGTCGACCGCTCCGCCGTGCTTGTCGATGGCGCGATACGGGTCGCACCATCCGCCCCGGATGCGGACGTAGGTCTCGTACAGTGTCCGCGACATCGCTCGGCGGGAGCGGATTCCCTCTGCGTCGCGATGGGTTCAGCCTTGTGGCCCTGCCGGAGGGCTGGGTCATGGCGCGCGTCGTGGATCATCTGAGCGGCGCGGAACCGGAGCGTCGTTTCAGGGACTGCCCCGATGCGGTGGAAGCGCGCCACGTGCAGGTGATCTGGCTTCTGGACACAGGGCCGGACGGTCGGGGCAACGTCGAAGGTCACCGTTCTCG
>CAXUOD010000374.1:0-2990 GCA_964252585.1 uncultured Lichenihabitans sp.
GCATCGCCTACGGGGCCCGCGCCATCACGGAGGGCGGCTGGCAGTCGGTGCCGAAGCTGTCCTTCCCGGGCGGCGCGCTGATCGGCTGCGCGGCCGGCTTCGTCAACGTGCCGCGCATCAAGGGATCGCACAACGCCATCCTCAGCGGCATGATGGCGGCCGAGCACGCCGTCGAGGCGCTCGACGCCGGCCGCAGCAACGACGAGCTCGCGTCCTACGAGGCGGCATGGCGGTCCTCCGCGATCGGCACGGACCTGAAGCGCGTGCGCAACGTCAAGCCGCTGTGGTCGAAGTTCGGCACGATGCCGGGCGTGGCGCTCGGCGGCATCGACATGTGGTGCGAGCAGCTCTTCGGCGGCTCGCCGTTCGGCACGCTGAGCCACGGGGTGCCCGACCACGCCACGCTGAAGACGCTCGATCAGGTGAAGCCGATCGCCTATCCGAAGCCCGACGGCGTGCTCAGCTTCGACAAGCTGTCGTCCGTCTACCTGTCGGGCACGAACCACGAGGAGAACCAGCCGGCCCACCTCGTGCTGGCCGACCCGTCGATCCCGATCGCGCGCAACCTGCCGCTCTACGGCGAACCGGCGCGGCTCTACTGCCCGGCGGGCGTCTACGAGGTGGTGTACGGCGACGAGGCCCAGAAGACCGAGCCGCGCTTCCAGATCAACGCTCAGAACTGCGTGCATTGCAAGACCTGCGACATCAAGGACCCGTCGCAGAACATCACCTGGATCCCGCCCGAGGGCGGCGGCGGCCCGAACTACCCGAACATGTGATACGGCGTCCGCGAGAGTGGCTCGGACTGTCTGTCCACCGCTCGTCCCCGCGCAGGCGGGGATGAGCGGAGGGTGAGGCCATCTCGCGGACGTCGTGTGATCGGGTCCGCCGTCGCCCGGTTCAGCAGCAGGGCTCCCTGGTCGGCGCGGCGCACAGGAGCGCGCGGCTCATCGCGGTGCGGAAGCGGTCCGCACGCTCGCGCCAGCCGGCGGTGTCTTCGCCGTAGCAGGCCATGACGGCGTGAAAGGCCTTGTGGGCCAGGCCGTAGTCCGTCTCATGCGTGCCGTGTCGGTCGAAATAGCGGCCGATCGCGCAGGCATGCGGGTCTTTCGACTCCTCCATCCAGGTGACGGGGAGGGGTTGGTCCATCAGAACGCGGCATGTCTCGACGACCTTGAGGTGCCCCGCATAGGCGCCGAGCAGACAGGTCGGGGCGGGATCGGGATCACGGGGCCGCCGCGTCGCGAGCCATGGGCCGACGGCCTCGCACGGCATCGGCCGCGCGATGGCATAGCCCTGCCCGAAATCCACGCCCAGCACGCGCAAGGCGTCGTGGATCTCCTCCGTCTCCACCCCTTCCACGACCAGCCTCTTGCCGAGTCCGTTGGCGAGGGATTGCAGGCTCATGGTGAAGTGGAGATCCTCCGGCCGCTCGTTGAGGCGGCGCGAGAAGGATTGGTCGAGCTTGATGAAGTCGACCGGAAGCTCCCGGAGACGCGACAGGGACGCATAGGCGCTGCCGACGTCGTCGAGCGCCACGTCGATCCCCAGGGCCCGCACGGCCGTGATGGCCTCGACGACAGCCGCGAAATCGAGGATCTCGTCGCCTTCCAGCAGTTCCACGACGAGCGTCCGGTCCCCCGCATAGCCGAGCCGGCCGAGCTCGGCCCGCATCCTGTCGAGAAAGCCCCGTGTCATGAGAATGGAGGGCTCGATGTTGACCGAAACATAGGGGCGAAAGCCCGGGGCCGAGACGGACCGCAGCAGGCCCAGCGCCTGCTCCAACATGGCCAAGAAGAGGTCGGCGAGGTCGGACGCCGACAGCTCCGAAAGGAAGGCCGCGGGAGGGAGCAGCTTGTCCCCGACGACGAGCCGCGCCAGGGCCTCGAACCCCACGGTTTCCCCCGTCCTCATCCGCTCGATCGGTTGAAACAGGGCCCGTATCGCTCCGGATTTCGCGGCACGCGGAGCAGCAACGCCATGCGGCTTGCGAGAATGGAGCAGGCAGGAAGAGCCGGACATGCTTCACTCACGATTGTCGGCTCGACGGTTCAGGCAGCCGGTATGCTTTGTGCCTGCGAGCTCGCATACCGAATGGACTTCACTCTACACTGGCCATCTGGGCCAGCGCCTGCCTTGTATGGAATGAACTATCTTTTTGAAGAAACCGTTGATGGACGGCACATTTGTCGCACTCCAGGTCGATTGAGCGGCGGCCCTGCGACCGTGTCAGCCTTTATCGGTCGACTATACATCTCCTGATGCTATTTACGGTATGGATAATCGTCATCCGTGCAGGTCGGCGACGATCACCAGGATGAGCCCGGCCAACGACACCAGCCACACCAGCGAGCGGACGTAGGGCACCCCGAAGGCATAGAGCGGCAGGTAGACCACGCGCGCCCAGAAGTAGAGCGCCACGCCCCAGCCCGTCAGCGCGCCGTCGCGCCCGCCGAGATGCGCGATCAGCACCGCGCCGATGAACAGCGGCAGCGTTTCGAACAGGTTCTTCTGCGCCCGCTGCAGCCGGCCCGTGATCACCCCCACCGGTGGCCCGTCGTCGTCGCGGGCGCTGGCGTTATAGGCCGTGCCGGTTTCGATCGTGCGGAGCTGCGACGGCAGGCCGATGTAGATCAGCGCCAGGACCAGCGTCCAGGCGAGGTATGTCAGTTCGGTCGTCATCGCGCGCGCCGTCCCGTTCCGGATGATGGTGCGTTGCGAAACGCCCTGAACCCGCTTTGGGTGCATGGCTCGCCTGCGGCGGCCGTCCGGCCGGCCTCGCCCTCTCGCGGTGGACCTCGCGCGGGCCGTGCCGGCCCAACATTTGAGCACGCCGTGTGGTTGACGAAGGGGGACGCGGCCCGTACGGAGCCGCCGAGCCTTTGGCGACCCTTTCATCTCACGACAGTTCCCGAGGGAGACCGCGATGCCGGTTCGCGCCGCGATCAATCACGTCACGGATTATCGCTACGACCGGCCCGTCTCGCTCG
>CAXUOD010000375.1:0-2982 GCA_964252585.1 uncultured Lichenihabitans sp.
CGATCTACACGAACACCGCCCTGACCGACGACGGCGGAGTCTGGTGGGAGGGTAAGGACGGTGCGACTCCGGCAACCTGCACCGACTGGCAGGGCCAACGCTGGACGGCCGCGCTCGGCACCAAGGCCGCACATCCCAACAGCCGGTTCACCGCCCCCATGACCAACAACCCGGCGCTGGCCCCCGAGGCGAACGACCCGGAGGGCGTGCCGATCTCGGCCATGGTCTTCGGCGGACGGCGCGGCGACACGGTGCCGCTGGTTTACCAGTCCTTTGACTGGGCACACGGGGTGTTCGTCGGGGCGACGATGGCCAGCGAGACGACCGCCGCCGCCGCCGGGGCGGTCGGCCAGGTGCGGCGCGACCCGATGGCGATGCTGCCGTTCTGCGGCTACCACATGGGCGACTACTTCCAACACTGGTTGGACATGGGGCGGAACCTGGCCCGCCCGCCGCTGGTCTTCGGCGTGAACTGGTTCCGGCGCGACGGCGAGGGGGGAGCGTTTTTGTGGCCGGGCTTCGGTGAGAACCTGCGCGTGCTCCAGTGGATCATCGGGCGTTGCGAGGATCTCGCCGGGGCGGAACGCGCCCCCATCGGCTGGGTGCCGCGGCGGGAGGACCTCGACCTGGAAGGATTGCCCGGCTACGGAGAGGAAGAGGGCGATACGCGCTTCCGACGGCTGATGGCCATTCATCCCGACGACTGGGTGCGGGAGGCCGCCGCGTCGGCCGATTTCTTCGAGAAACTGGCTCCCCGGCTGCCCGAAGAACTGGAAACCGAACGGCTGCACCTGCTGAAACGGCTTGCACTTCCGCGGCGAATCCCGAAAAGTTGAGGCCAGATCGCTGCTTGGAACGTTCTTAATAGGTCCATGATCACTGACTCGCTGCCGGAAACGGTCGTTGTCCCTGTGCCGCCGGTGGCTCGTCGTCGGCGGAGCTTTTCGGTGCGGTTCAGCGAGGCGCTCTCCCGGTTGCTGGTGCGACTGAAGGTGGACGAGGTGCCGCACATCAAGCGCATCATCGTGACGACCGTGGGCGGGACGATCCTGGTGTTCGGGTTCGCGCTGATCTGGGCTCCGGCCCCGACGAGCCTCTTGATTCCGCTCGGGCTGGCGGTGTTAGGGACGGAGTACGCCTGGGCGCGACGCTGGATGCGCAAGGCCAAGCTAATGGCCGGCAAGGCGCTCGCCAAGACCCAGCAGATCATCGGCGTCAAGGACCGGGCGGACTGAGGCTGCGCGGGCGCTTCTCGCCCCGGGTCCGGTGACGATTTTTCACCGGTGGTAATCCTTGGATGTTCGCCTTCGTCGGCGAGCGATTCCTACGCTTTTTGCTTCTCTGAGGGGTGGTATCCGTTCTAAATGCTCTCCTTATGGCACCTCCCCCGGAACCCTCCCCAACGCCGATCCGTTCACCGCTGCCCTTCGTGCTGTCGGTGATCATGATCGTCATCTACTTCGGCTTCATCTTGCTGGTGGCTTACGACAAGCCGCTGCTCGGCACCCAGATCGTGCCGGGTCTCTCCTGGGGCATCCTGCTCGGCGCGCTGGTGATCGTTTCAGCCTGGGTGCTGACGGCCATCTACGTCGCCATTGCCAAGAAGGGAGACTACTAACCCACCATGATTGTTCCCCTCCTCTCCTTCCTGGCCGTTGCCTCGACCGACGAGGTCAAGAGTCAGCTCGGGCACGTCGGCACGACGGCCATCATCTTCTTTTTTGTCTTCATCGCGCTCAGCCTGGGCATCACGTACTGGGCTGCGCGGCGTACCAAGAGCACGTCGGACTTCTACGCCGCGGGCCACAGCGTCACGGGCTTGCAAAACGGCTTCGCGCTGGCGGGTGACTTCATGAGCGCGGCGAGCTTCCTGGGCATCGCAGGCATGGTGGCGCTCAAGGGGTTCGACGGGTTGCTGTACTCGACGGGCTTCCTGGTCGGCTGGCCCCTAGTGCTCTTCCTGCTGGCGGGCAGCCTGCGGGCCATCGGCAAGTACACCTTCGCCGACGTGGTCGCCTACCGCCTCAACCAGAAGCCTGTGCGTGTGGCCGCCGCCGTGGGCACCATCGCCGTCGTTCTCTTCTACCTCATCGCGCAGATGGTCGGCGCGGGAAAGTTGGTCACGCTGCTCTTCGGCATCCAGTACACCTACGCCATCATCGCCGTCGGCGTCGTGATGATGATCTACGTGCTCTTCGGCGGCATGATCGCCACGACCTGGGTGCAGATCATCAAGGCAGGTCTCCTGCTCGGCGGCGCGCTGCTCATGGCGATTCTCGTGCTCGCGCAGTTCGGCTTCAGCCCGACGGCGCTCTTCGCCAAGGCCAACGACCTCGCCAACGCCGCCAGCACCTCGGCGGGCAAGCCGGCCGTCAACCTCCTCGGACCCGGCAACCACAACCCGCTCGACGACATCTCACTCGGGCTCTCGCTGATGATCGGCACCGCCGGCCTGCCGCACATCCTGATGCGCTTCTACACCGTGCCGGACGCCGCGCAGGCGCGCAAAAGCGCCTTCTACGCCACGGGGCTAATCGCGTTCTTCTACCTGCTGACCTTCATCCTCGGCTTCGGCGCGATGGCGCTGGTCGGCCAGAGCAACATCATCAGCCTCGACAAGGCCGGCAACATGGCCGCGCCGCTCCTGGCCGGCGTGATCGGTGGCGAGCCGATGCTCGGGTTCATCGCGGCCGTCGCTTTTGCGACCATCCTGGCCGTCGTCGCGGGCCTGACCCTCTCCGGGGCCAGCGCGCTCTCGCACGACCTGTGGGTCAACGTCGTGCGCAACGGCGAGGCGCCCGAGAGCGAGCAGCTCCGCGTGGCCCGCTACGCGACGCTGTTCTTCGGTCTCGCGGCCGTCGGCCTGGGCATCGCCTTCGAGACGACTAACGTCGCTTACATGGTCGGCCTCGCCTTCGCCATCGCGGCGAGCGCGAACTTCCCGGCGCTCTTCCTGTCGATCTTCTGGCGGCGGCTGACGAC
>CAXUOD010000376.1:0-2972 GCA_964252585.1 uncultured Lichenihabitans sp.
TGGCTGCTCGACCTCTTTCCCATCCTGCGCTCCCGTGCCGGGCAAGCGGCCGGCAAGCTGTCGGGCGGCGAGCAGCAGATGCTGGCCATCGCCCGCGCGCTAATGATGAAGCCGCGGCTGCTGGTCCTCGACGAGCCCACGCTGGGCCTCGCCCCCGTCATCCTGGAGCAACTCAGCCGGGCGCTCGAGGTGATGCGCACCACCACGCCCATCACGGTGCTGCTCGGCGAGCAGAACGTCACCTTCGCGCTCCCCCACGCCGACCGGGTCTACGTGCTGGAACATGCCCGCGTGGTGTGGGAGGGTCCCTCGGCACGCTTTGCCGATGAGGCCGGAAAGGCCTACCTGTAGGGGCGGCCTACGGCGTCTCCTACCAACGGCGGAAGGTTCTCGCCCAGGCCCAAGCCGGCTCGCCAGGACGAGGCGCGTCAGAGCACAAGTCGGCACTTTCCGCGTCGGCATCACCTTCCCTCGCACCCGTCCGCCCGACGCCCTTTGCGACCCGCGGTTCGGATCACGCCTTCATCCACGCCTTCTCGGCGATGCGGCCATTGTCCATGTCGAAGCCACTGTGAGGCGTATGGCCGCCGACCTTCCTGTTCTGGGCCGAGAGCCAATCGCGGAAACAGGGGATGAGGGTCCCGCTCTGTTCGGTCAGCATGGCCTGCATGTCCCAGATGAACGGTCGGCGCTTGACGGCGTCCGCTTCGGCTTGCGCCGCGGCCAGCAGCTGATCGAAGGCCGCATTGTTCCAATGCGAGTCGTTCCAGGGCGCCGAGCTCTTGTAGGCGACCTCCAGCATCTGGGTAGCCGAGGGGCGGCCACCCCAATAGCTCGCAACGAACGCGCCCTTGAGCCAGATCCTGCTGAAATAGCCGTCGGCCGGCTCCTGCTTGACCGCGATCGGGATGTCGCATTGGCGTGCCGTCGATTGGAACTCCGTCGCCATGTCGACCGCGCCGTTGAAGGCTGCGTCGGACGTCTGCAGCACGATGCCAGGGCCGCTGATGCCGGCCTTGGCGAAGTGGAAGCGCGCCTTGTCGGGGTCGTAGGCAAGCTGCGGCAACTCGGTGTTGAAATAGGGGTCGCCGCGCGGGATCGGATGGTCGTTGCCGAGCGACCCGTATCCGCTGAACAGCGCCTTGATCATCACGTCCCGGTCGATGGCGTATTTCATCGCCTGGCGGACATCGAGGGCGTTGTAGGGGTAGTGATCGACCATCATGGCCATCACGGGATACCAGCCGCCCGAGGCGCGGACGATTTCGAAGGCGGGACTCTTGGCGATGCGGGAGACGGTCCGCGGGTCGGCCCTGTTGATGGCGTCGACCTCGCCCGATATGAGGGCGTTCATGCGCGGCGCGGTCTCGTTGATGACGGTAAAGGTAACACTGTCGAGGTAGCCGCGGTTCGGTTTCCAGTAGGCGCCGGCCCTCTTGAGGACAATCCGCACGCCGGGGTCGAAACTCTCGACCGTGAAAGCGCCCGTCCCGACGGGCTTCGACCAGTCCGTGAAGCCGTCGGGCACCATCATCAGGTGATAATCGGTCAGCGCGGTCGGGAAGTCGGCATTGGCGGATGCGAGCGTGACCTCGATCCGATGGTCATCCAGGGCCTTGATGTCCATCACGTCTTTCATGATTGCCGCGGCGCCCGACGTGGTCTGGCCCCGATGCAGGTTCAACGAATAGATGGCATCCTTGGCGTCGAACGGCTTGCCGTTGTGGAACGCGATGTCCTTGCGCAGCGTGAACACCCAGGTCTTGGCCCGATCGCTCGGTTCGTAGGAGCTGGCGAGTTCGGGCACGGGGCGGTTGTCGGCACTGTTCTCGACAAGGGCGTTGTAAATGCCGAACCCGACGTCGATCATCACCGAATCGTCCCACAGCCGTGGGTCCAGGCTGTCGGTGGTGCTGCCTCCGCCAAGGCCGAGCCTCAAGGTGCCGCCGCTGCGCGGCGGAGCTTCCGGGCTGACGGCAGCCTGCACCGCACCCGGAAGCAACAAGCCGGACATCGGCGCCGTGGCGCCTAGGGTCAGCGCACTCGCCAGCAGATCCCGGCGCGACGGATGTCGGCGGCGGGGAAGCCGGGCCAACGCGTCGAGATCGTCCATGACACTCGTTCCTGTCGGGCCGTCCCCCGATGTTCGGATCCCATGCACGACGCGTGCTGGATCATCCCTTGCGCGTCGCCCAAGCCCCGAACGCTATCGTCCGCTCCGGACGGGGCATCGGTTAAGGTCTAGACGTCGAGCATCAGCCTGGTCGGATCTTCAAGCGCTTCCTTCACCCGCACCAGGAAGGTCACGGCTTCGCGCCCGTCCACGATCCGGTGGTCGTAGGACAATGCGAGATACATCATCGGCCGCACCTCGATCTTGCCGCCGATCACGATCGGGCGGTCCTGTATCTTATGCATGCCGAGGATGCCCGATTGCGGGGCATTGAGGATCGGCGTCGACATCAGCGAGCCGTAGATGCCGCCGTTGGTGATCGTGAACGTGCCACCCTGCATGTCCTCGATCTTGAGTTGTCCGTCGCGGGCCTTCTTGCCGTAGCCCGCGATGGTCTTCTCGATCTCGGCGAGGCTCAGCGCGTCGGCGTCCTTGACGACGGGCACGACCAGACCCTTCTCGGTGCCGACCGCGATGCCGATATGGTAGTAGTTCTTGTAGACGAGGTCCGAACCGTCGATCTCGGCATTGACGGCGGGAAGCTCCTTCAGAGCCCCGACCACCGCCTTGACGAACAGCCCCATGAAGCCGAGCTTGGCGCCGTGCTTCTTCTCGAAGACGTCCTTGTAGCGGGACCGCAACGCCATCACGCCGGTCATGTCCACCTCGTTGAAGGTGGTCAGCATGGCGGCCGTGTTCTGCGCCTCCTTGAGCCTTCGGGCGATGGTCTGGCGCAGCTTCGTCATGCGGACGCGCTCTTCGCGCGCCCCATCGGTCTGAGGCGGCGCCTGGCGCGGCA
>CAXUOD010000377.1:0-2946 GCA_964252585.1 uncultured Lichenihabitans sp.
TGGACCTGGGCATCGTCCCAGCTGTCCTGGCGCCCCGCGCGGATGGTGGCAACGGTCTGGAACGGGCTGTCCTCCTCGTTCCACTGCACCGTCGGGTCCTCGATCGGCTGCTTCTCCAGGTCACGGCACAGCTGCACCCGCAGCTCCCAGACGCCCTCGATCACCTGCATCTCGCCCTTGATGTACTGGCGGATCGCGTCCGGGTTGCCCTCGGTGTCGATCTCCTGCTTCTCGCGCGACCTGAGGTCAGACGAGACGGGCACGATCGCGAACTTGGCGATGTAGTCGCCGTAGCGGAACGGCGTGACGCTGTAGTACGTTTCGCCGAGCGGGTCGCTGTTGGGGGCACCGCCAAGGGACTGCACCTTGGGGCTGGAGATGCCGACCGCTTCCAGTGCCGTGTTCACGCCGCGCAGCACGGCCGACATCGCTTCCTTGGTGCCTTCCAGCTTGTCCGTGGTGCCGGCCAGCATCTTGAGGTTGCCGAGGAACTTGTCGGCGGTCTTGGCCTGGAACACGGGTCCGTTGACCATGACGAAGTTCTGGGTGCGGCCTTCCGCGTCGGGCAGGCGTTCCCCATCCACGTCCAGCACCTTCAACGCCAGCCCGCGGGGCAGGCTGATCGTATCGGGCAGGATGTCGCCGGCATTGGTGGACAGCCGCATGAACGCCTGGTGCTCGCCCGGCGTCGCGAACATGCCCTGCGCCAGTTCCGGCGGCAGGCCGGAGTGCACGGTGAGCGTGCCTTGGAGGATGCCGTGCGCCTTGGCGTGCACGGACCGGACGGCGTGGCCATAGTCGTTGGCCGTGGTTTCCAGGATCTTGTCGAAGGTCGCGTTGATGTTGCCGATCGTTTCCGCCTCATCGGGCTGGACGCTTTCGACACTCGAAGTGTAGCGAACTGGTGATGTGAAGTTCATGGGCATGTCCTTCTGCTTGAGCCCGGCACGTCGTGCTGCGTAGCAACCACGACGTTGATGATGAGGCTGCTGCCCGCGCTCTTGCTGGAGACTGGCGAATGGGTCCTCTGCTTCCTAGTTGACCAGCACGGGATTGGACGCTGTGCCAGTTTTCTTGGACGGACTGCCCGCTGAATAGACTCTGAAGTCATGCCGGTAGAGGCGCCATCTTCTTACGGAGTACCGGTGGGAAAGCTCGGCGAGCGACCTATGCCGGGGCGTTCCGGTTTCGGTAGCTGGTTGGGTCGACCTCGTACACTCCTCGGAAAGCCCGCGAGAAGGAAGATGGGTCGGCATAGCCTACTGCGGCGGCAATGACCTTCAGGGGATGTTCGGTCGTCTCGAGCAGACGGGCGGCGGCGCGAAGCCGAACCGACTGGACGAACTCCATCGGTCCGGTTCCCAAAGCCCTGGCGATATGCTCGGCAAAAGACGCACGGCTCATTCCGGCCTTTTCAGCGAGACTCGCCACCGTGTGTGGTGCGCCAGGGTTCTCCAGCACCGTGAGAACGGCACGGGCAAGGCGGGGATCCGCAGGCAACGCGGCGGGAAGCAGATCCTGGCTACAACCCAGGAGACGTCCGCGTAGCAGGGCAACAAGACAGGCCTTCATCAAAGCTTCGGTTATTGCAGCTGTGCCCAGGCCAGGTGCTGCGACCTCTGCTCGCATGAGATCGAAGACGTTTCGTCCCACGTCGTCGGCAGGCGTTTCCACGACCACGTCCGCCAGCGGGTCGAACAGGGTGAGAGCCCGTGCGTGAGGGGCCGGAATAGAGCCGCACAGCAGCAGTGTACCGGGACCAGGGCCGGCGTTGAATGACGCGAGCCCGTCGGCAAACGGACTGCAGCGGTCTTCGGCGTCGACCTCCCGCGCTTCCGGCCAGGCATCACCGACCACGTGACCTTGCCGGGCCGGTACGATAATGACGCTGCCAGGGGTATAGGACAACGAAGAAGCATTGCCGCCCTGCACACTGCCTGAACCGGCAAGGACATGGTGGATAGTCACTGCTTCGAACGGAGCAAATGCCAAGCGCCAGCCGTGCCCGATGGTGCAAACGGAGGCGGAGTGAAGATGAACGACGAGAGTCGCAAGAAGTCTGTCATAATCTGCTGTAATCATCAGCCGAGCTTATCCCGTTGAGAAGGTTACCTCCATGACGCGAAACTGCTTTCGCGAGGGTCATAGAGAGGGGCTGTCCTGAATTCTCAGACCGAGCCGGCACCATGTCGAAGATCAACGAGAGTCGATGGGCATCGTTGAGATCGCAGTACTCGCCTCACCTGTTCGGGGTGCCATGATGCCATCCCAGCTGAGGTCGGAACGCCACGGTTGGTCAGAGCTTCGGCGATCTCCGCCAGGGTGCGGGCGCCAGCCCGGCGGGCCGCTTCTATATAAGGTATGACGTCTGAAGCCTTGGCGTGGGCTTGCCGGCTCTTGATCGCCGCGGCAGCAAGGGCATGCTCGGGCGAGCCTGCCTGCAAGTGGGGATTGCCGAGCTTGATCCCGCGCGTCTTGGCCGCAGCAAGTGCTGCCTTGGTTCGCTGCGAGATCAACCCCGCTTCCAGTTCGGCCACGGCCGCCATTTGGGTTAGCAGGAACTTGCCGACGGGGCCTGGTGGCACGCTGGGCAGGTCGCAGAACACCACGCCGGCCTCCCCTGTGCCCTCGACGACATGCAGCAGGAAGCGCGCGTTGCGCGCTAGGCGGTCAAGCTTGGCAATGATGAGTGCCGCGCGGCGTGCCCGACACGCGGCGAGCGCCGCGGCGAGCTGCGGCCGGTCATTGCGCTTACCGCTTTCCACCTCCTCGAACTCGGCCGCCACCACGCCATTGGTGCCGGCCACGTACTTGGCGACCGCGTCGCGTTGAGCTTGCAAGCCTAGACCGCTCTTCCCCTGTCGGTCCGTGCTGACCCGGTAATAGGCCACGAACTGCGTCACTGCTGCGACAGGCGGTGCGAGCCTTCCGGCGCTCACGGCGACC
>CAXUOD010000378.1:0-2921 GCA_964252585.1 uncultured Lichenihabitans sp.
TGTCAAACGGCGTCGAACGTTGACCCCCGATCGGCGTCCAATGTTGACCCCTCTGGGGCTTGCTGGGACGCGAGCGGCCGCCCGGCGGAGCTGGTCGGGGTTGCGCAGCCGGGCGGGCGCGGGATGGATCAGGCTCGGTTCTTGAAGCGCCAGCTCTCGTTGCCGGTTTCGACAATCTCGCAGTGATGGGTGAGCCGGTCGAGGAGAGCGGTGGTCATCTTGGCGTCACTGGCGAACACGCTCGGCCATTCGCCGAAGGCAAGGTTCGTTGTGACGATGATCGAAGTCTGCTCATAGAGGCGGCTGATCAGATGGAACAGGAGCTGTCCGCCGGACTGAGCGAAGGGCAAATAGCCGAGTTCGTCGAGAACGATGAAGTCCATCCGCGACAGGTAATCGGCCATACGGTGGCGGCCGGTCCGACCCTCCGCTTCGAGACGGTTCACCAGGTCAACGACGTTGAAGAAGCGACCACGGGCGCCGTCCCGGATGCAGGCCCGGGCGATAGCGATGGCGAGGTGGGTCTTGCCGGTTCCGGTGCCGCCGACCAACACGACGTTGCGCTGATGCGCCAGGAACTCACCACCCGCCAAATCGCGGACCAAGGTCTCGTTGATCGGTGTGCCCGCGAAGGTGAACTCATCGACGTCCTTGGCGAGCGGCAGCTTGGCGATGGTGATCTGGTACTTGATCGAGCGCGCCTGCTTCTCGGCGATCTCGGCGCTCAGCAGGTCGCCGACGATCCGTTGAGGCTCGTGGGCTCGCTTAACGGCGACCTTGATGATCTCGTCGAAGGCGGCTTTCATGCCGTAGAGCTTCAGCTCGCCCATGGTGGCGAGGATCTGCTGGCGTTCCATCATAGGGCTCTCCTCAGGCTGTCGTAGCGGGCGCAATCGGCTACCGGCGCGTGCCTGAGCCGAAGCGCATCGGGCGTCGTGACGGTAATGGCGGTGGTCGCGGGCTCACGCTGTCGGGCCAGGATGTTGAGCACCACGTCGGCCGAGTGGACGCCTTCGCGGAGCGCTTCCTGACAGGCGGCTTCTACGGCCTGGAGCCCGTCGTTGAGGACGGCGGTCAGGATCGAGACCATTTGCCGGTCTCCGTCATCGACACCGGCGAGCTTGCGCCGGACCCGGTCGAGACCGCCGGGCAGGATCCAGTTCTTGAACGGTGCGCCGTTCCTGAGTGCTCCGGGCTTACGAGCCAGCACCGAGACGTAGTGCCAAGCATCGAACACGGTCTGATCGCGCCCGAAGGCTCGAACATGATCCGCCACGACGCGACCGTCCTGTCGGATCTCGATCCGGTCGGCATAGGCGCGGACCTCGACCGGTCGACCGACCGCGCTTGCCGCGACCGAGTACTTGTTATTGTCGAAGCGGACGAGACAAGTCTTGGAGACCGAAGCCGGCACCGCGTGGAAGCCGTCGAAGCGACCCGCATAGGGCACGAGAGAGAGGCGCTCGGCCTCGAATGCCTGCCAGACGGTCTGGTCGCGGTACTCGGGATGAGGATGAGCCTTCGCGTAGGCAATGCACAGATCGAGCAAGATCGCGTTCAGCTCCTCGAAGCTCTTCACGCGTAGCCGCGGGGTGAAGAAGCGTTCGCGAACGAGCCCGACCTGGTTCTCGACCTGCCCCTTCTCCCAGCCTGACGCCGGCGTGCAGGCGACCGGCTCGACCAGGAAGTGACTGCACATCTGCAGGAAGCGCCGATTGTAGGCGCGTTCGCGGCCGACGAAGATCGTCTCCACAGCGGTTTTCATGTTGTCGTAGATGCCCCGCTGGCAGGCACCCTTGAAAAAGGCGAACGCCCGGTCGTGCGCGTCAAATACCATCTCCTGGCTCTCGCGCGGGTACGCCCTCACGAACAGCATGCGCGAGTGACAAAGCCGGACGTGCGCGACCTTGATCTTGTTGGTCACGCCATTGATGAGGACGACCTCGTGGCTCCAGTCGAACTGGTAGGCTTCGCCAGGCGCGAAGGAGAGCGGCACGTAGGCGTCCGCCGTCACGGCCGAACGCTCGCGCCGCCAGCTCCGGGCATACCGACGCACCGCGTCGTAGCCGCCCTCGTAACCAAGGCCACGCAGCGCTTCGAAAATCCGCATCAGCGTCAGCCGCTCGCGCGACGGCTTGTCGGCGTTGGTCAGCAAAAGCCGATCGAGATCCGAGCGCCACTGCCCCAGCTTTGGTAGCGGCTGAACCTCGCGCTCATAGCTGAGCGACGTCGCACCCGACCGAACGACCTTCCGCACCGTGTTGCGCGAAACGTGCAGCTCTCGCACGATCTCCTTGATCGGCCGCTTGCGGATGAAGAACTCGCGCCGGATCCGCGCAATCGTGTCCACGCCCTTCATCCCCCAACCACCCATCCAACAACAAGGACGGGAAGCTTCCGCAAGCGGCGCTCAAGGGGGTCAAGTTTGGACGCCGATCCCCCGGCTCAGGGGGTCAAAGTTGCACGCCGATCCACACGCGGGCGACCCCGCCATCGTCCGGACCCTGCCGGCGATGATCCAAGGTGCCGATGACCCGGCTTGACGATCGTGCTGTTTGGTGCGACCCGCCCCACCAAACCAGAAACACCACAGATGCAGGCATGGGCCTAACCTGCGGATTTTGCGCCGCCGCCGTTGACGAGCGATTGGAGAGATCTGAGGCTACTCCGTCGCGCTCGTCGCCACCGCCTCCAGCACGGCATGGGCTCGTGATCCGATCCCGAACACAGTGATAACTTTGTCATGCAGCTTGGTCGATCAGACCTCCACGTTGCGCAGAACGACAGGCATCCGGATATCGGCCGTTCGAAGCCACAGGAACACCTGGCGCGCGCTAGCCCGATGAGCCGGTCGCCGCCACGGCCTTCGCGCGACGCAAGCCCGCCCGCCGTCCTTTGCCGGAGCACCTGCCGCGTCATCG
>CAXUOD010000379.1:0-2913 GCA_964252585.1 uncultured Lichenihabitans sp.
CCGGGATGCCGAGGAGATCGAGCAGCTTGCCCATGGAGGCCGGCATGACGGGCTGAATCAGGAGCGCCACCTCGCGCAGCACTTCGGCTGTCACGTAAAGCACGGTCGCCATGCGGGCAGGGTCGGTCTTGCGCTTGATCCAGGGCTCCTCGGCCGTGAAATAGCGGTTGGCCGCGCCGACCACGCGCCAGACCTGGCCGAGCAGGTCGTGGATGGCGTAACGCGTCATGGCGGTCCGCCCGGCCTCGAGGAGCGCGTCGGCCTCCGCCAGAAGCTCGCGATCGGCTTCGACGAAGGCGCCATGCTCCGGGACGAGCCCGCCGCAGTTCTTCGCGATCATCGACAGGGACCGTTGGGCGAGATTGCCGAGGTCGTTGGCGAGGTCGGCGTTGATGCGCCCTACGATCGCCTCGTGGGAATAGCTGCCGTCCTGCCCGAACGGCACCTCGCGCAGGAAGAAGTAGCGCAGGGCGTCGACGCCGTAGTGTGCGGCGAGCGTCGCCGGCGAAATGACGTTGCCGACCGACTTCGACATCTTCTCGCCGCGATTGAACAGAAATCCGTGCACCACGACCTGGCGCGGCAGCGGCAGCCCGGCCGACATCAGGAAGGCCGGCCAGAAGACCGCGTGGAAGCGGCTGATGTCCTTGCCGATGATATGAGCGTCGGCCGGCCAGTAACGGGCGCGGGCCGCAGCCTCGTCCGGGTAGCCCGTGCCGGTGAGATAGTTGGTCAGTGCGTCGACCCAGACATACATGACGTGTTTCGGGTCGTCCGGCACCGGAACGCCCCAGGAGAAAGTCGTCCGGCTGATCGAGAGGTCGTTCAGTCCGCGGCCGACGAAGCTCACCACCTCGTTCCGGTACTTCTCGGGCGTGACGAAGTCGGGGTTCTCGGCGTAGTGGGCGAGGAGCCGCTCGGCATAGGCCGACAGCCGGAAGAAATAGCTCTCCTCTTCGACCCATTCGACCGGCGTCCCGGTCGGCGCGAGCCTCGTCCCGTCCGGTCCGGGAACGAGGTCGGCCTCGTCGTGGAATGCCTCGTCGCGGATCGAATACCAGCCCGAGTAGCTGCCGAGATAGATGTCGCCGCGCTCCACCATGCGGCGCCAGATCGCCTGCGAGGCCACGACGTGGCGGGCCTCGGTCGTGCGGACGATGTCGTCGGCTTCGGTATCGAGGAGCCTGTTCATGGCTTTGAATTGCGCGGCCGTTCGGTCCGCCAAAGCTTGCGGCGCCAAGCCTTCGCGCGCCGCCGTCTGCTGCATCTTCTGTCCGTGTTCGTCCATGCCCGACATGCACAGCACGTCATAACCGTCGAGGCGCTTGAACCGCGCCACCACGTCCTGTGCGATCCGCTCGTAGGCGTGGCCGATATGGGGGGCGCCGTTCGCGTAGGGGATGGCCGAGGTGACGTAGAAGGTCGGGCGCGAGGCCATGAACGCAGTTTCCGCAGGATATCAAAGCGCGCGGGTCGCCTGCGCGAGGTCCGAGAACGCCGAAAACAGGAAGGTTTTCTTGTCGAGATTCAGGGCCAGCGTGTCGCGCGCCGAACGGCGGACTTTCTCCCATACCTCGGCCAGAGGCGCAAGGCGACGCGGGGTGCCGGTGCCCACCGCGGCGAGGCGGCCGTGCAGCCCGTCGAGCAGGGCCCCGACCAGGATCTCGAAATCGTCGTCGTCGTTCCCGATCCTGTCGGCCAGGCGATGCAACGCGCTCCAATCGACCTCGGGCAGGGCTTCGAGCAGCCGAATCGTCTCGCGGTCTAGCGCCAGCCTGTCGCCGCCGAGAAGGCGGAGAGCACCCTTGACGGAACCCCCCGACCTTTTCGCCGCGTCTTCGAGCGCCTCGCGGTCGGCGGTGGACCAGGGGGCGCCGAGATGGGCCATGGCCTCGACGGCGGCGTCGGGCGTCATCGGATCGAGCATCAGAGTCCGACATCGCGACCTCAAGGTCGCCAGCACCTGTGCGGGCCGATGGGCGATGACCAGGAACAAGGACCGCGAGGGCGGTTCCTCGATCAGCTTCAGCAACGCATTGGCACCGGCGCGATTGAGATCTTCGGCGCTGTCGAGGATGCAAATCCTGTAGCCCCCTGCCCGCGCGGCTTGTTGAAAGAGGGCCGAGGCCCGACGGACCTCGTCGACCCGGATCTCGGAGAAGAACCTGGAGGACTTCTCGTTCCAGGAGCGTCGCAACACCGCGACGTCCCCTGGCGCGCCCGCGGCGATCTGGGCCGCGGCCGGATGGTCCGCCGCGACCGACAGATCGCCCGCGTCCCGCACGGCCGCGGAGCCCGGGTCGGGGTTGGCCAGGAGGAAGCGGGCGAAGCGCCAGGAGAGGGTCGCCTTGCCGGTGCCCTCCGGGCCGCCGATCAGCCAGGCGTGGTGCAGGCGCTTCGCCCGGTAGCTGTCGAGCAGTTCCGCCTCGGCGCGGGCCTGCCCGAAGAGGTGGAGCGTCTGGCGCGGATGCGGCGCCGCGTCGGCCCGGTCGCTCTCGGGCGGCGCGTCGCCCCTCATGGCTTCGCCGCGACGTGCGGGAACCTCGCCTTGACGGCCCGCCAGATCGCATCCGCCACGTCGTCCGCGTCTCCGGACGCATCGAGCACGACGCAGCGACCCGGCTCGGCGGCCGCGTTGCCGAGGTAGGCGTGGCGCAAAGCCTCGTGGAACGCCTCCCCTTCCCGCTCGAAGCGATCGGCCGGTGCCGTCCCGCCACGCCTGCCGCGAGCTCGGGCGAGGCCCGTCCCGACATCGAGGTCGAGCACCAGGGTGAGGTCCGGCATCGTGTCCCCGACCACGAGCCGCTCGAGCCCGGTGAGAAGCCCGGCGTCGACGCTGCCGAGAGCACCCTGATAGACGCGGGTCGAGTCGATGAAGCGGTCGCAGACCACGAAAGCACCGCGGGCCAGCGC
>CAXUOD010000380.1:0-2903 GCA_964252585.1 uncultured Lichenihabitans sp.
CGATCACGGCTGACCTTGTCGGCCATGTTCTGAGCCTGCGTTCCCTCCTGCAGATGCTCGACCCTGACACACGCTGGGGTGTCACAACTATGTCGAAGCAGCTCGGGCCAACGACCATATCGCAGGAACCAAGCAACATGCGTCGCCATCTTAGGTGTATCTGTGAACGGCTTCATCCTGCCGTAGCCGCCCTTGTTCCTCTCCGCAATCCAAAGAAGACACCCGGTAGGATCCTCGACGGTCTTCTCATCGAACCGATCCTGCAGACTACGTGTAGACTTGCCAACCATGGGGGTCATCCCAACATTATATTTATTTGAAACCCGCCACCGGCCTTGCCAGCAACACCTGCGAGCGTCGCGTCTTTACTTGCGTCCAACCCGCTCCAGCGGATTGTTGCTTTGATCATGTCGGCCTTGACGTTGGGCGGGGTGTCGGCGGCGTGGATGAGGTTCCAGGATGTCTTGAGAAGCTCGACTGCCTGAAGCTGGCTCCGAGCCTTGAAGGCCATACCCTCCGTCCGCAGAGCCTCGACAGTACGGCCCAGTTCGGCGATGAAGTGGGGGTTGGTTCGAATGGCCTCCCACTGGTCACGGTCGATGCCGTGGCTGTCGCAGATCTCCCTGGCGGTACCGATCTTGAGCGCCAGCTCGATCGGCAGCGTGGGAGGCCAAGCAAGCTGAGACGGGTCGTCACCCGATGCAATGTGGCCGGTGAAGCTGTCAAGGCGATGGCCAGCAACGATCCGTGCGATCGCCGTGGCCTCACGCTCAAGCTCCTGGTCACCTGCATCGGGCATGGGTCTTAGGCTACGGCTGCGCCGGGCTGGGCCTTGGCGCCTTCGATCTTGGGCTCGTCGCCCTCCTTGGAGTTCTTGAGCTCCTGGAAGCTCGGAACTTCAGGCTTGACGCCGAGGTGCTTGGACGCCGGCAGACCGTAGTCGGGGTGCTGCTTGTCGGCCTGGTCGTGCTCGGGATGGTTCGGGTCGTTGCGGATGTCCTTGATGGGTCCGCGAATGACCGGCGACTGCATGATGGCGTTGGGGACCTCGGGGTCGAACTTCTCGCCATAGCGGCCGTTCTGCGAGCCGCGGACCGGACGGGCGGAGGCCTGCGGCGCCATGCCGACGGCGAGCGGGCCGTTCGTGCCGGCCTCACCGGACGCGTTGGCGTGCTCGGCCACGGGGGCTCCAGCGTAGCTGTCGAGCACCGTGCCCTCGCCGGACCCGGCGTTGTCCTCGGGGGCGTAGGAGTGAGGCTCGGCGTCGGCCCCGGCGTCGATCCCGGCTGCGCGCTTCTGGTCCTCGGTCAGGACCGCGACCTCGGCCAAGCCGCGGGTCGTGTCGGAGATCGCCTTGTCTTGCGGCTTCGTAGCAGGGGTCTTGGGCATGGACGTTTCCTTCGGATGGATGCGGGACATTGCCCCAAGTCGATCAGTCCGTCCAGACCGGTCTGTAGAACCGGGATGCGAGAGGCTTGGGCACCCGCTCAACGTGCTTGTCGTCCTCCGGTTCCGGCAGAGCTTCAGCCGCCACCCTGTCCAGTCCTATGGCCTTCTGCGGCCCGCCCGGCCGGCGCACCGGCCTGAGGAGCTGGCTGGCCCCGGTCTCCCGCTCCCTCTCCCGCTCCTTCTCGGCCGCGATCCTGGCCCGGTGGATGCGGTGGCGCTCGTTGTCAGCCGCCCGCCTCGCCGCCGCGGCCGCCTGGGTCTCGCCTTTTCGCGTGGCCCGCTCGGCCCGCTCGGCCTGCTTGGCCTCACGGGTCTTGGCGATGCGCTTCTGGGACGCCACCCGGACCTGCTCGACCCGGCGGTCGAACTTGCCGGTGATGATGTCCCTGGCGATCCGGGCGTTGTGCTCGTCGCGCTCCTTCGACTGCACCGACTGCTGCCCGCCGCCCGCCCGGACGCGCTGGTCGTCGTCATAGGCCTTGAGCCGGGCCTGATTGGTCTCGACCGGCGTCGGCTCCCTGAACCACTCCGGGAGCGGGTGGTAGGGGTCGCCCACCTCGCGGACGCGGTCCTGGTAGGTCTTACGCCGGACGTGGCGCTGGGCTGCCGCCAGGGCATCCTCGCTGTCGTGAAGGATGCGGTTGTAGCGGCCGAGGCAGGCCGCGTGGGTCCGGTAGATACCGAACTTCCGGGTCATGCGGCGCCCGATCTCGCCGTAGCTCGGGGTGGGATGCTCATCGCGGCACGCCAGGAGAAACTGGTCATGGTCCCAGGACCAGTCGCTGTCCAAGGTTCGATTGCTCATGACTTGGGCCAGCCCGGCTTGCGGTGGGCCTTGTTCTGCTTGCGGCCGGCCTTGGCCTTGGCCCGGGCCTGGATCTTGCGGTGCATCTCGTGGGTCGGCTGGGGCCGCTCGGTCACGAGGCCATCGGGGTGGACGCCGAGGTTCACGGTGGCCACCTGGAGCGCGAACATCATGACGTGACGGATGCCCTTGAGGTAGACGAGCGTGTCGGGCACGCCCAGCGGGCTCGCGGCCCGGCTCTCGGCCGTGATCTTCTCCAGGATGTCCCCGGCGTGGATCACGTCTTCGGGCATGAACAGCTCGACCTCGCCAAGGGTCGGCATCGGGCCTGGGTCGATCGGGTTCTTGAGGCGCATCGATGAGGTCGGCTGCGCGGCCTTGTAGCGGCGGACCTCCTCGGCCGTGTGGGAGTGCGCGCTGCTGACCCCGCAGATGGGGCAGGCGAACGTGCCGACGCCGGCCGGCTCGGGATCCGGATAGGGCGCATCAAACTCGGCCTCGGTGAAGTCGGTCGGGCCGAGTTCGATGTCCTCAGGGATGGGCGGGCCGTCGTAGACCCGGGCGCGATGGTTGGCGGCGCCGCCAGCATGGACCTGGGTCTGCTGCTGCTGGGTCTGCTGCTGGGTCTGCTGCTGGGTCTGCTGCTGGG
>CAXUOD010000381.1:0-2899 GCA_964252585.1 uncultured Lichenihabitans sp.
TCGTCTCATCGCGGCCACGACAGGCATTCCGCTCGGCCGGCCTCCGCCTCCCTGACACGCACAGGATTGTCCTCGCGGGAGGGCCAATGTAGGCGGTCGTGATCGTGCCTTTTCGCGACGGGACCAACACCTGAGGAGAATGCGATGCGGCTGCTGGTGGTTGAAGACGATCGGGACCTCAACCGGCAAATCGTGGCGGGTCTCGAGGGCGCCGGTTACGCGGTCGACCGTGCCTTCGACGGAGAGGAAGGGCATTTCCTTGGCGAGACCGAGCCCTACGATGCCATCGTGCTCGATATCGGACTGCCCAAGCGCGATGGCATCGCGGTGCTCGAAGCCTGGAGAGGCAATGGGCGCGTCATGCCGGTCCTGATCCTCACGGCGCGCGACCGATGGAGCGACAAGGTCCGCGGCTTCGACGCGGGGGCAGACGATTACGTCGCCAAGCCCTTTCACATGGAGGAGGTCCTGGCCCGTGTCCGGGCGCTGCTGCGCCGCGCGACGGGCCATGCTTCGGCCGAGTTGAGCTGCGGACCCGTGACCCTCGATACGCGGGCCGGGCGGGTCGCGGTCGACGGCAACGCCGTCAAGCTGACGAGCCACGAGTATCGCCTGCTGTCCTACCTGATGCATCACTCCGGCCGTGTCGTCTCGCGCGGCGAGATCGTGGAACACCTCTACGACCAGGATTTCGACCGCGACTCGAACACGATCGAGGTCTTCGTCGGCCGTCTGCGCCGCAAACTCGGGGTCGACATCATCCAGACCATGCGCGGGCTCGGCTACCTCGTGGCGCCTTCCGACAGCGTCGGCGGAGCCAAGAAACCGCAGGGTAAGCGGGAGGGCTGACGCCGTGCTGAGCTGGCTCGGTACGCGCTCGATCGCGGTCAGGCTCTTTCTGTCGGCGGGCTTCTGGAGCGTGCTGATCCTCCTGCTCGCCGGCGTGACCCTTTCGGCCATCAACCGCCGCTCGGCCGAGGTGGACTTCGACGAAAGATTATCGGTCTACGCCAGAGCTTTGGCAGCCAATGTTGCGAACCCGGGTGAAGATGCGAGGGCCAATATCGGGCAACTCGGCGAACCGATGTTCGAACTCCCGCTGTCGGGATGGTATTGGCAGATCACACCGCAGGACGGCGACCCGGACGACATCAAGGCATCCCGGTCTTTGTTCGCGGAACGCCTTCCGACGTTGGAACAGAACGGCGTCCCGGTCGGCCTCGGCGGATCGCGCAAGGGCTTTGCGATCGGCCCCGACGACCGGCGGCTCCGCGTCGTCGAACGGGTGATCGAGACCGACGACAAGCACCATTACCTGGTCCAGGTCGCGGCTTCACCCGAGGAGGTCGAACTCGACATTCGCAGCTTCAATCTCGCGCTGGGCCTCACCCTGTCGCTACTCGCCTTGGCCCTGATCCTGTCGACCGTCCTGCAGGTCAGGTTCGGCCTGATGCCGCTGCGCCGCCTCGGGGCCGGCGTCGCGGCCATCCGGCGGGGCGACGCCGAGAAGATCGACGGGCAGTTCCCGCGCGACATCGCGCCCCTGGCCAACGAGCTCAACCTCCTCATCGCGGCCAACCGCGAGATCGTCGATCGGGCCAGGACCCATGTCGGCAACCTGGCCCATGCCTTGAAGACCCCGCTCAGCGTCATCGTCAACGAGGCGGCCGCGCAGGGCGGCGGCGCCGAGGCCGCAGCCTTGTCGGTCAAGGTGCGCGACCAGGTTCAGATCATGCGCGACCAGGTGACCTATTACCTCGATCGGGCCAGGGCGGCGGCACGATCGACCGTCATCGGGACCGTGACCGACATCCGGCCCGTGATCGACGGGCTCGTGCGAACCTTTGGCAAGATCTACCGGGACCGGGGGATCCGTTTCGAAGCCGTGCTTCCGGACGGTCTCCGGTTCCGCGGCGAGCGGCAGGATCTCGAAGATCTCGTGGGAAACCTCGTCGACAATGCTGGTAAATGGGCCGAGGCCAGGGTGGTGGTCTCTGTATCGACCATCAACGATCCCGGGGAACTCGGACCTTCGGCGCTCCTCATCACGGTGGACGACGACGGGCGGGGCCTCGACGAGGAAGCCCGAAGCGTCGTGACGCGCAGGGGGCGCAGGCTCGACGAATCGAAGCCGGGCTCCGGACTGGGGCTGTCGATCGTGACCGATCTGGCCGGGACCTACGGCGGTTCCTTTACCTTGGCCGAAAGTCCCCTGGGTGGTTTACGCGCCATCCTCAGGTTACCGGGCAGCAAGACAGAGTTTCGCCCAAATCCCATGTAACGCACACGAATTAATTTGGGCGAATTGGGGCCGGGGCGCGGCATGATGACGAACACCTATGTCCTCGGGGGTGCCGGACTTGGCCTCGCGGTCCTGCTGTCGGCCTGCTCGAGCGCCGGGAACGGTCCGAGCCTCGCGTCCTTGTCGACGGCGCCATCCCCGGTTGCGGTCGCGGCTCCGGCACCGGTCGTCTACGGGGCCTTCCTGGACAGTGCTGCCGCGTCACGGCTACCGGACGCCGATCGCAGCGCGGCGCTCGATGCCGAGGACGGCGCCTTGTCGTCGGGCGAGCGCCGGACGTGGAAGGGCAGCAAGGGGGTCTACGGCTTCGTGGTACCAGGGCCGAACACCGCGGGAGGGACGGCTGTGGCGGGCGACGAATGTCGCAGCTTCACCCACACGATCTATTTCGCCGGCCGGCCGCAGACCGGAAAAGGCACGGGATGCCGTGGCCCCGACGGCAGCTGGCATGTGACCTCTTGACCGTCCAGCGATGATTTGCGTTTCCGCCCCGATGGGGAAACGCTAAAAGCATGCCATGGTTTGGATCGCTTTCGCTCTGATGACCGCGGCTGCCGTGCTCTGTGCCGCCTGGCCCCTCGTCCGGCCACGGCGCGA
>CAXUOD010000382.1:0-2892 GCA_964252585.1 uncultured Lichenihabitans sp.
CACGGGAGCGGGTACGGCGAAGCGCGTCTGCTGTGCCGGCGCCGCCGCACCATTGCCGAGCGCGCCGAGGACGTCGCCTTTCAGCACTTGGCCGCGCTTACCGGTGCCTTCGAGCCGGGCCGTGTCGATGCCGTTCTCGGCCGCGATCTTGGCGGCCGACGGGGCCGGCGGCATGGCGGTGGCCTGGCGGGCGGGCGGCATGGTGGCTTCCGGCTTCGCCGAGGCGGCAGAAGCCCCCGCACCTGCGGCACCACTCGCCGCGATCCGGCCTAGCACGGCGCCAGGCTGCACCGTGGCGCCGGTCTCGACCCCGATGGCCGACAGCACGCCGGCCGCAGGCGCATTTACCTCGAGCGTCACCTTGTCGGTTTCGAGTTCGACGATGGGCTCGTCCGCCTTGACACTGTCGCCTGCCTTCTTGAACCACTTGGCGACCGTGGCCTCGCTGACCGACTCGCCCAGCGTCGGCACCGTGATGTCGGTGCCGCCCGCCCCGCTCGGTGCGGCCGTCTCGGGCACGACCTGGGCCACGGAAGCGGGCGTCGGGGCATGGTTGCCGTAGCCCGCACCGGCCTCGTCCCGCGCCGCGGGTTCTCCGGCCGCAGCCGAAACGACCGCGACGGGATCCTTGGCGGGCGCCGCCGCGACCTTGGCGGGCGCCGCCGGCGCAGCCGCGCCCTTGGCGGCCTTGCCCTTTCCGCCCGCCGCAGCACCCTCGATCTGTCCCAGGAGAGCGCCCGGCGATACCGTCTCGCCATCCTTGACCGCGATCTCCGACAGGACACCGGCCGCGGGTGCATTGACCTCCAACGTCACCTTGTCGGTCTCGAGTTCGACGATCGGTTCGTCGGCCTTGACGGTGTCGCCCGCCTTCTTGAACCAGCGGCCGATCGTGGCCTCGCTGACCGATTCGCCGAGGGTTGGAACGCGAATCTCAGTCGCCATGGAAGCACTGCCCTGATGTCGTCGCGCCGCAGCGCTTCACCGTGTGAGAACGTCCGTCCTAGACCGCGAAGACGTCGTCGAGGAAGGCCTTGAGCTGTGCCAGATGTTTCGACATCAGCCCGGTCGCGGTCGCTGCCGCCGCGGGACGGCCGGCATAGCGCGGGCGCTGCTTCAAGGTCTTGGCCTGATCCATGACCCATTCGAGGTAGGAATCGACAAAGGTCCAGGCCCCCATGTTCTTGGGTTCCTCCTGGCACCAGACCACCTCGGCATTCTTGAAGCGCGACAATTCGTTGACCAGCGTCTTCAAGGGAAATGGATAAAGCTGTTCGACGCGCAGAAGGTAGACGTCATCGATGCCGCGCTTCTCCCGCTCCTCGAACAGGTCGTAATAGACCTTGCCGGTGGAGAGCACGACGCGGCGGATCTTGTCGTCGGGTGCGAGCCCCGTTCCTTCCGGGAGCCGTTCGGCGTCGTCGCGCAACACGCGGTGGAAGGTCGATCCCTCCTGCATCTCGGCCAAGGTGGAGACCGCCCGCTTGTGGCGGAGCAGCGACTTCGGCGTCATCAGGATCAGCGGCTTGCGAATGTCGCGTTTCAGCTGGCGCCGCAGGATATGGAAGTAGTTGGCCGGCGTCGTGACGTTGGCGACCTGCATGTTGTCTTCGGCACACATCTGCAGGTAGCGTTCGAGTCTCGCCGAGGAATGCTCCGGCCCCTGGCCCTCGTAGCCGTGCGGGAGGAGGCACACCAGGCCCGAGAGGCGCAGCCATTTCCGTTCGCCCGAGGACACGAACTGATCGAACACGACCTGGGCGCCGTTGGCGAAGTCGCCGAACTGCGCCTCCCACATCACCAGCGCATTGGGCTCGCTCAGGGAATAGCCGTACTCGAACCCGAGCACCGCCACTTCGGACAGCATCGAATTAATGACCTCGTAATTGGCCTGGCCGTCCCGGATATTGTTCAGCGGGACGTAGCGGGCCTCGGTCTCCTGGTCGATCAGGACCGAATGGCGCTGCGAAAAGGTCCCGCGTTCCGAATCCTGCCCCGAGAGCCGCACGGCGCGCCCTTCGTCGAGCAGGGAGCCGAAGGCCAGAGCTTCGCCGGTCGCCCAATCGATACCCTCGCCGGTCTCGATCATCTTGCGGCGGTTGTCGAGGAACCGGCCGATCGTCTTGTGGAGGTGGAAGCTCTCCGGCACAGCCGTGATGCGCTGGCCGATCTCGGTCAGCTTGGCGATGTCGACGCCGGTGCGGCCGAGCCACTCGTCTTCCTGGATGCCGGACGGTTTCAGATGCGACCAGCGGCCGTCGAGCCAATCGGCCTTGTTGGGCCGATAATTGGCCGCGGCTTCGAACTCGGCATCGAGCGTCCGACGCCAGTCGGCCTTGAGCGCGTCGACCTCCTCGGCCGTGACGACACCCTCTTCGACGAGCTTGGCCGAGTAAAGCTCCAGCGTCGTCGGGTGCCCCTTGATGGTCTTGTACATCAAGGGCTGGGTGAAGCTCGGCTCGTCGCCTTCGTTATGGCCGAAGCGGCGGTAGCAGAACATGTCGATGACGACCGGCTTGTGGAACCGCTGCCGGAACTCGACCGCGACCTTGGCCGCGAAGGTCACGGCTTCGGGATCGTCTCCATTGACATGGAAGATCGGCGCCTCGATCATCTTGGCCGTGTCGGACGGGTAGGGCGACGAGCGCGAGTAGCGCGGGTAGGTCGTGAACCCGATCTGATTGTTGATGATGAAATGCACCGAGCCGCCGGTGCGGTGCCCTTTCAGCCCCGAAAGCCCGAAGCATTCGGCGATCACGCCCTGTCCCGCGAAGGCGGCATCGCCGTGCAGCAGCAGCGGCATCACCTTCTCGCGCTCGACCTGGTCGTTCAGCTGATCCTGCTTGGCCCGCACCTTGCCCAGCACCACGGGATCGACGATCTCGAGGTGCG
>CAXUOD010000383.1:0-2880 GCA_964252585.1 uncultured Lichenihabitans sp.
TGACCTTCTCCGATCGGATCGTTTCGCAGCCTGCAGCCCGAAGAGCGGCTTCCTGGATCGAGAGGTCTTGGTCGGTCGTGCTGACCCTGGCGTAGCCGTACATCATGGCGAGCTGTCTCGTTTGGTTCTAGACCTTCGCTGTTGTACGTCTCAAAACTCTAAAGTCAATCCAAATAAGACGTGAAAAGTGTCTCACGCCGTCGTCTCTCTCAGGTATACCTTTGGGAGACTGCACGGCGCGCATGGCTATCGCGACTTCATAGCCACAATCGCAGGACGACCTCTCCCAGCGTCTTGATCCTCGTCGGCTGCCAGCCTTTCGAACGATCACTGAACCGGACGCTACCGAAACGGCCGACACTCCCCTTTCGACGCAGGCTGGCGCCGAAGTCCGGGTCGGGCATAATCGCGGATGACGTGAGGGAGTCCGAACGCATGCTGGCACGCGCATACCCATCCCGATCCGGTTGTGTTACTCGAGGCCAGCACGTGCCAGCGATCCTCGTCGCCCTTGCCTGTCTGTGTCTCGCTCTCCTGAGCCCGGTCGCGGCCGAAGCGCAGGAGGACATCCTCTCGACACTGCAGGGTTTGTTGCCTGACGGTGCGGCCGGAACCCTGATCCAGGCTGACCCCCTGGCCGGCGCGCCCGATGGCGCAAGCGCCTACCGGATCCTGTACCGGTCGACCGGCCTCCATGGTGAGCCCATCACCGTGTCCGGCATGGTCGTGGTCCCTGCGTCGGAGCCTCCAGCAGAAGGTCGACCGATCGTGGCGTGGGCGCACCCGACGAGCGGTGTCGTCCCGCGTTGCGCCCCATCCCTGGCTCGAAAACGGTTCCAGTTCATCGCAGGGCTCAAAGACATGCTGGCGCGCGGCTATGCAGTCGCGGCTACGGACTACCCGGGACTAGGAACGCCGGAGGTTCATCCCTACCTGGTCGGGGAGAGCGAAGGTCGGGCCGTGCTCGACTCCGTGCGGGCTGCCCGCCAAGTACCCGGTGTTGGGAGCGGCCGGCGCTTCGCCGTGTGGGGGCACTCCCAAGGAGGGCATGCCGCCCTGTTCACTGGACTCCTGGCCGAGAGCTATGCGCCCGATCTGGAACTCGTCGGCGTCGCCGCCGCCGCACCGGCTACAGAACTCGCGACCCTGCTCAAGGCCGACATCGACACATCTGGTGGCCGCAACCTGACCGCCATGACGCTCTGGTCCTGGGCCCGGATCTACAACGCTCCGATCGATGCCGTCCTCGATCCGTCGGCCATTCCGATCGTGGATCGTCTCGCCAACCAGTGCCTGGAGTCGATCTACGACTTCGTGGTGCGGGGACGGATCGAAAAGCCGCTCGCCGAAAGATTTCTCCGCGTGCACAACTTCGCCGAAGCCCAACCATGGTCCTCGCTGCTTCGAGAGAACACGCCAGGTCCGTTACCCTCCCGCATACCGGTGTTCCTGGCGCAGGGCACGAACGACAAGCTCGTGCTGCCCCGGGTGACAGAGGATTACATGCGGCGGCTGTGCCGCAACGGTAGCGCGGTGGCATTCGATCTCGTGCCTGGAGCCGGACACGGTTTCCTGAGCTTCAAGACGGCCAACGCGGCCGTGGCGTGGATAGCGCAACGGTTTGCCGGCCAGCGTGCCCCGAGTAGCTGCAGGAGAGCGTAAGTCACTAAACCGGCTACGCGGCGTTATGGTTTTCGCCCGAGCGAGGGTCGCAATCGTTCCAGCTGGCGGAACCCGATGAGCGAACCGGCGGTTTGAGACCGGGCGCACCATGAGGAAGATGTTCCGATGAGGCGAAGCTTGCAAGGTTTGGTCATCGGCGCATTGGTGCTTGCCGGTGCGGCGGTAGCCTCGACGGACGGACAGGCGATGTTTGTTGAGCCACTTGGTTCGACAGCGAGCCACACCATCAATATCGAGCATGCCTACTGGCGCGGTGGCTATGGCTACCGGAGAGGCTTCGGTTTTCGAGGTGGATACGGATGGCGCGGAGGCTACGGTTTCCGGGGTTATGGCTATGGGTTCCATCGATACGGGTATGGTTGGCGTCGTCCGTTCTACGGATACGGCTATCGCCGCTGGTGACCCGACGACGCGGCCTGGTGTTAGGCGCGCGCCGGGCCGCGTTTCCAGCTTACAACTAGATTAGCGTCCCGCTGTGAGGTCTTCACCGTCCTTGCAGGCGAGCCTTCATCCCCGCGTCAAACACGATCATGCACCGTCGGCTTAACTGGTCGTGTTTGACCTCCATGCATTGCGCTACCAGCTTGTGGTTCGGCACAAAATCACGGCAGAGCCTCATAGCATCGCCCGTGCAAGCCAGCCTTTGCATCAATGTTTGTGCATAGCCTACGTTCGGCGACGCAATGGTGCAGAAAATCCCAAGCCCAACAGCGATACGCATCCGACGTTCCCCTCATATATATTTACGTGAAATTGGTAGCTGCCATCAGGCCAACGTCCGTGAAATGGCGTGTTTCTGCAATGCCCGTAAGGTCCAGGCCACTGACCGGGTGGGCATTTCATGTACCCCCGGGCATCCTGCCGTAGAATGTGGTGCTGCGACAGTGTCCCCATGGTCTCCGGCTCACCGTGACCTGCCGTGCTGGGCACGAATAGCCACAAGGCTCTGATAGTCCCCTCAATCGCTGCAAGGCCGATGATGAGGGCCGCGGCCGCCTCTGTGCCGCTGGCGAGCCAGACCGTTATGGCTTTGAAAGTCTCTTGAGCGTCGCGCCAATACCGTTGCCCGGTCATCCTCGATCCGATCTGTCGGGCAAAGGGATCAGGCAGCGAAGGTAAGCAGACGGCTCTCTGGCCAGTTCGTCACACCGGGACGATCTTGCAGAAGAACGGCATGGGGCTCGTGACGTCACGCTC
>CAXUOD010000384.1:0-2860 GCA_964252585.1 uncultured Lichenihabitans sp.
CTAAACGCGGTCGCACGGTTTCGACGTTCCTGAGGAATAAAACGGCTCCAGATCTGGTCTTCATGTGGCGCACCAATCCGCGACCTGTGAGGGCTGTCCAATGTTGGAGGAGATCGCCAGACTGTTCGTATGTTTCGCCTTGGGGGAAATCCTGGCCAGAAGCGGGCTCCTTCCCTTTCCGGGGTCCGTGATCGGCCTCGTCTTCCTTTACGCCAATCTCCTGATCCTCGGACACCTGCCTTTAGCGCTCAGCACCCTGGCGGACAATGTCCTCAGCTTCCTCGGCATGCTTTTCGTGCCAGCAGGCGTCGGCGTATTGGCTTATCTCGACCTGTTCAGGGCAGAAGCTGTGCCGATCGCAGCCGCGGTGCTGGGAGGCACTGCCATTACAGTCGCAGTGACCGCCATAGCGGCCGACCGGATTGCCCGCGCGCAGGATCTTCGTCGCACGTTGCCGGAGGTCTCCGATGTCGCCGCCTGATCTCACCTCCTGGCGCGACATTGCCGTTCTGCCGGTGTTCGGTGTGACCGCCACGGTCGTTGCCTATCTGGTCGCGGTTCGGCTCCATCGCTGGGGACGGGGGCATCCCTTGCTCAATCCGACCCTCGTCGCGATCGTCATCCTGGCTATGACCATTCGGATCTGCGGGTTGCCCTACGCGGCCTATGCGCAGAGCGCCTCCGTGGTGAGCTTTATGCTGTCACCCGCGGTTGTACTGCTGGCAGTTCCTTTGTATCGACGGCGCGCGGTGATCCGCGCCTCTGGCCCGATCATCCTGGGTGCCCTCGCGGCTGGTCTTCCGACGGGGATCGCCAGCGCGGTCGGCATCGCATGGCTGCTCGGCGCCGATCGACCGACGCTCCTGTCATTGGCGCCGAAATCCACGACCGCGGGGATCGCAATCGGGATATCGGAGAAGATCGGTGGCGTGCCGGCCCTGACCGCCGTGCTGGTGATCATGACGGGGATCACGGGAGCAGTCCTGGCACCGTCGTTGGCGCGGTGGCTGGACGTCAGGGACGAGCGCGCACTAGGCCTGTCGATGGGAATCGCCTCGCACGGCATCGGGACCGCGAGGGCATTACAAATCGGCGAGCTCGCCGGATCGTTTGCCGGCCTAGGTATGAGCCTCAACGGCGTGGTTACGGCGATCCTGCTTCCGATCGTCCTCACGCTATTTTGAGGAACCTGCCCGTAGGCGGATCAACAGCGCCAAGTCTGGTCATGGTCTGACACTTGGCCTTGAAAATGGCTGAAGGTAGCGACAGCGTTTCTCCTACTCATTCGCGACGGACTTGATGATGTAAATGCAGTTTATCTCGCGAGCCATGGCAGAGCGTCCCGGCCAAACGAATGTTGGACTGAGCGCAAGGTGGCAACCGTGGCAGTCGATTGCGGCGGTGTTCCTGGTCGGACTCATCGGGGGAGGCCTGATCGGGAGCGGTTATGCCTATCTCCGCCTAGCACAAAGATCGGAGTCGACCGCCGATGCCGTTCTCGCCGGACATCTTCGGGCACTCGCGGCGCCTGAGCCCTTCGATATCACATCTTCAAAGAACCAGGACGTGGTCAAGCCATGGTTTATTGGCCGTACAACGATCGTGCCCGATGCCCCTGACCTTACAAACAGCGGCTTTCCGCTTGCGGGCGGTCGGGTTGACATTGTCGATCGAGAGCCGGTGCCAACTCTCGTGTACCACAGCGACCGTCATGTAATCAGCGTCACGATCGTACCGGAAACGTCCAACTCTCCTTCGGGAGAGGATCGTCACGCTGGGTCTACCCTCGAGCACTGGAACGCTGGAGACCTGACCTACTGGGCGGTGTCAGACCTGAATTCAAAGGATCTCCGCAAGCTCGTGGGGCTTTTGCGCGCTCCGAAACTATCTAGATAGCCTACCCCCGCATTGGCCGCCTCCCAACCGGGGCAGCCTTTGATCACAGTTTGACCGGCACGACCCCTGGTCGTCATCGTTGGCAGTATGGCGCGATCCTTGCGACCTCCCTCGTCGTAAGTCCCGTCTTCCAATCCACCGCTGCACGATTCTCAGAACCTGAATCTATATGTATTGCGTGCCCAACACGGTTCTGTACCCACCCCCCTCGGTCGACCTTCCGGCTTCGCATCCGTAGCCACGTCGACCATTCGGCCGACACGATCCTGACCACGTTCGAACGGTTCCGATCATACGCGATCCGTCGCGCCTCGACGTCGCCGAGCCCAAGCCGCCGGGCCTGCCTGAGGGCGTTGCGGACCACGGTGGCGCAGCACCCTGCCCGGCCGGCTATCTCGCCCACCGTCGCGTCGCAATGGCCATAGCGGGCGACTCGTTCGGCGACGATCGACAGCACAGCCAGCTCGGCCAGTGTGAACCGGCACGCAAGCTGCGGCGGTAGCCAACCGGACGCCGAGGCCCGCCGGCGCCTCTCCGTGCTCTCTGGTGACCGCGGACGGCTTCCTACTCGACGGGGCTGTGACGGTGCAGCCGGCATTACCTTCCGAGCCTCGATTAACTCTGCAAGCGATTGAGCATCGCTCTCGGCGAGGGCGCCGGCTGCGAACCCTTTCCACACGGTTGCCGAGATTTCAGCAAGCCGTCCCCGTTGGCAGGCCAGCACGGCCCGCCTCAGCTCTTCCACGAACATCTCTGCCCCGTCCCTATTGGGGCCGTTTCGGGCGCAAGCGACCTCGACCGCGGAAACGTCAATTTCCGCGTTGACTCACCAGGGTGAGCTATGAGACCGTTCCGCTTGTTCGGAGACGGAAGCAGTCTCTATCGATTTCAAAGGCGCTGTCCCTGCCAGGGGATGGCGCCTTTCTCGTTCTACGTTCCTACTATGGCCTGCCTCGTCATCGCA
>CAXUOD010000385.1:0-2839 GCA_964252585.1 uncultured Lichenihabitans sp.
ATCTTCTATCCTTCGGCTCTTGCCAAGGCGAGGGTCCAAGAACTCGAACTCCAGGCCGCCGTGTGAACCTTGTCGGCGAGGGTCATCGTCGTCTCCGATCACTCGCCTGAGCCACCGGCCGCCCCGATGCGAGCCCTGCGGGGTCCTGGCCCGGAGCAGATGACGGCAAGGCTTCCGCCGGCCCAGGCTCTCGGACCAAGGCCGACGCCAGAGCCTTGGTGCGTTCGGCCCAGACGTCTCGATGTCGGCGCAAGATGTCGATCTCACCGCTCGCCGCCGCCAGGGCGATGCGGGCGTCGTCCAGGCTCTGGCGCAAGCGCGTGGTGCGTTCGCGCTCCTCCGCCACCGCGGTCTTGAGGATCGCGACATCGAACCCGGCCGCGGCGCTCCCGGCGCTCCTCGGCGCCGTGATCGATAGCGACTCTGACCCGACACCTCCGATTTGCGAATCGCTTGACGCCGCTCGATGCTGTTGGGGCATCCTGTCCCTGAGTTCGGCCCGCAGACGCTTGGTATCGAGACCATCGCCTCCTCGATCCGCGGTTCCGGGCCGCGGACCCGCGGAGGGTGATGCATCGGACGTCACGCGTTCTTCGTCGGCCACGATACGGTGCAGGACTGCGAACAGCTGATCGCCCTCGATCCGGCCGAGATCGAACTGCGTGCGGCCTGCGATCTCGCTCCACAGGGTACGTCCCCGAACCGAGTGGCCGATGAACGCCATGGACCAGTTGGGAAACCCGCGACTCTCGACGGGCTCGCATTGCAGCACGCTGACGTCGCTATGACGCGGATCGCGCTGGATGCGCTCGAACGTAGCCTCGACCGCCGCGCGGGGCCCTTCGAGAACCTGAGCGAAACTCCCGGAATTGAACAGCAGCGCTCCGGTGACACCGACCTTGCCGTTGTTGCGCTGCGACGTCTCCAAGATCTGCGCCACGACGGCGGCCTGCTCGTCCTCCGTGCCCTCGATCAGGTTCCGACTGGTGTAGACGAGGCGGTGGATGTCGGACATTGGCGGAAACTCCGGACGTCAAGACTGGTGAGCAACGGGGCCGCAACGGCTCTGGTCCCCGATCGAACAATCGTCCCATATCGTCGGCCGAAACGGGCCGGCCGCTGAGGTAACCCTGGACGTCGGTGCAGCCTTCCTCGCGGATGCGCCGCATCGGCTCGGCCGCGTCTCAACGCGAACCGGCGAGCCGGCCCAGCACGGCGCTGGCCGAGGACAGGTCGAGCAGGCTGGCGGCTTTGCCCGTGCAGACCGCGATCCGCCCCATGGCGTCGACCGGCACGATGCCGTCGTCCGCGTGTTCGAGATAGGTGGCGACGATGCTGTGAGGCGGTTTTCGGGGGAGGTGTTCGATCCGACTCGCCGGGTCTTGCGAAGCCGGGCTGAGACTTTGTTCGAACATCTGCGCGAACCTCGGGTGAGAGCCTGCGGGCCCGACAGCGACAGGCCGCAAAACGTCTCGGCCACACTACAACCCACCTCTAAATTTCGAGTTACGGTCAGTTAAATCGTATTCACGCCGGAGTGACGTAGTGCCGCGTACCATTGCGATCGTAGCTCTTACAATGGTCTGTGGATCAGGAAGAGACTGAGCCGCGATCGTCGCTGGGATCGATGGGCCGGCGAGGCGTTCGATCAACAGTTCGACGAGACAGCTTAGGGGAACGGGATGTCGAATATAGACCTGAACGAGCCCGCTATGTTGAGATGGATCAGCAAGGAAGTGGCGCACGAGCGTCCATTCAGATCTCTGCAGGAGGCGGTGCGGGTCGCGATGAAGGAGTTGCGGAAGGGCGAGTTCCTGTCCGCGCAGATCACGACCGAGGGTGCGGACTATCGAGGCGACCAGATCGTGGAACTGCATCAGACCGGCGGCGTGGCACGACGCGGGTACGCCCGTTTCTGACGTCACATCGGATGCGACCCGCTCCTGCTTGCCGAGAACCGCAACGGCATAGAATGTCGGGCCGACCACGATAGCGGATGAGCCGCGACATGCCTCGAGCCTTGAAGGTCTTTCAGACACAGATCGGCTTTTACGAACTGATCGTCGCGGCCCCGAGCCAGGCCGCGGCCCTGCGCGCCTGGGGGTGCCACCTCAATCTGTTCGCCGATGGCTCCGCGCGCCTGGCGACCGATGCGCGGGCCATCGAGGCTGCCCTGGCGCAACCCGGAGTCCCGTTGAAACGGGGCGTCGGGAGCCATGACGCTTTCAGCCTCAAGCCCGGGTTGCCTCGCCTCCCGGAGCTCGGAAAAGCCGAGCCGAAGAAGAGCGGCAGCCGTCCCTCGACGGTATCGAAGGTCAAGCCCAAGCCCGGGGCCAAGCCGCAACCCGACCCCCCGGACCGGCGGGCCCTCGATGCCGCGCAGGCCGAGTCGAGGCGGATCGACGTCGAACGGCGTAGGGAGATCGAGCTTTTCGCGGAACGATTGGGTGCGATCGCTGCGGAAGAGCAGGACCTCAGAAGCCGCCGCACAGCCGTCGAAGCCGAAGCGACGGCAGCGGAGCGCCGTCACGACGCCTTGCGATCCGAGGCCGACAAGGTCCTCAGACGCGAGGAAGAGGCCTATGCCGCCGCCGGGAAGGCGTGAGGCCGCAGATGCGCATCCTTGACGCCCCATGGTGCCGTGTGCGCCGACTGAGATGGACGGTAGACTTTCCGTCCGAGATGAGTCCGTGTGCCGCCTTCAAGCCGGCGGGCCGGCGTTACGGTTTGGGAAGGCGGAGCGATGGTCAGTGAAGAGGCGGTGCTGAAAGCGTTGGACAAGCCGCGGAAGCTGTTTTCCATCCGGCAGGTCACCGATCCGTCGGGCTCGGACGAGGCC
>CAXUOD010000386.1:0-2838 GCA_964252585.1 uncultured Lichenihabitans sp.
TGATGCGAGCTAGCGAATGATGGGCGATGAAGTCGACGCGCTTGGTCGTGATAGGGCCTTGCCGGGGGCGCAGCTCAGGACGCCGCGTCGGCCACCGCCGCCGGTTCGCTTCATGACCTCGCCATCCCGGCATGGGCTTCGGACGCGACGGTAAAGCTTCGGGCTCTGATGCATGACACTGCCGGCGATGGCCGGCCCGTCGAGACCCGCCACGAGGCTCGCCAGCAGGATGAGGGTTTGGATCCCCTTCGGCATGATGCGCTCCCGTTGTTCCTCGATGGGCGAAGCGTCCGTCGCCGTCCGGTCGTCGCGGGAGACCGTTATCCGGTCAGTTGGCGGGATCGGCGCCCGGCAAGGCGTCCCGCGGTGGCCAGGGCGGCATCTCGACGACCCTGTAGGGCACGGAGGCGATCTTGATCCCATGATGCTCGAAGGCGTCGAGCACGTCGCGGGCGATCAGGTCCTTGATGGCGCGGGTGCCGTGGTCGCGTGACATGAAGCGCAGGTTCATTTCCAGCCAATTGCTGGTGAGGCGCAGGAACACCCGCGGCGCGAAGTCGAGCCGCTGCAGGTCGAACCGTCGCTCGAGCGTGCGGGCGGCCTCGGCCGAGATCGCCTCGGGATCGACGGCGTGGACCCGCGCCGCGTCGAGCAGGATGCGCTCGACGAGCTTGCGATCGTCTTCGTAGCGGACCGTCACGCTCATCTCTTCCCAGATGAACGGGAAATCGCGGGTGTAGTTGTAGACCGGTTCGTCGAAGATCTTGGCATTGGACACCGTGACGATGCGGCCCGTGAACTGCCGGCTCTTGACCCAGACCAAAGGACCGGCGTCGCTCCCCGGTGCCACGCCCATCTCCATCAGCGTCGTCTGCGTGAAGCCGAGCGACAGCACGTCGCCTCGGACCCCGCCCATGGAGATCCGGTCGCCGACCGTGAAGTTGTTGCCCCGCAGGATCACGACATAGCCCGCCATGGCCGTGATGACGCGCTGCAGCGCGAAAGCCAGACCGGCACTGAACAGGCCGACCGCCGTCGCAAGCCGGGCCGGGTCGTCGAACCAGACCGAGATGAGGCCGAGCAGGATCGAGAGGGCCGTGAGCAGGTTCAGAGCCTGCGCGGTCCAAAACCTGACCTGCCGGGCCCGCGCGCCATCGCCTCGAACCAGGCGGCGCACCAAGGCACGGAGCGCCGAGCGGGCCAGGAGCACCGCCACGACGAAAAGGATGGACAGCAGCAGGCGGCGTCCGTTCTCCTCCGTCACGCCGAACCAATGAACGCCTAGCAGTGTCACGCCCTACCCTCGCCCGACGCGGTCGTCGTCATCGCATCATAGGGCAGAAAGCGGGTCTCGCAGATATGGCGTTCCTTGAACCGGAGCACGTCGAAGGCGCGCCGAGGCGCCCGCGTCCCCTACCGTTCACGGGTGCTCGCTCAGATTTGGAGGTTGTCGACCTCCATCCGATCAGCCTCGACGGATACAGGCTGGACCGGAGCATCGACTTTCGACATCTGCCCTTCCGTCACGACACGGTCGTAGGGCTCGCCCTCGGTCTTGACGCGGTACTGCAGTTGCATGCCGACATGCGGCATCCTGGTCTTCACCGTGAAGACGTCGGCCTGATGCCCCGGGCCGCGAGTCGACAGGGACAGCGAAACGCGTTCGCCGACGGCGAATTGGTGCGAGGCCATGGCGAGCCTCACCGTGCGTCGGGATGGGAAGGAGCGTTGGCCGAGACCGAAACGACGTCGTCCTGGCCAGTTCCGACGACGGCATCGCCTTGAGCCGATCGAGCGTCGTGCCGCATCAGGATCTTGAGTTCGCGGATGATTTGGAGGGTCGAGGGCAAGGCGACCCGCTTGCCGAAGCGCTTCTCTTGGCTCATGGCGTTTCTCTCTCGATCCGCGACACGCGAATGTCGCGCCATACGGGTCCAACCCGGGACCGCGTTTTTCTTGCGTCAACGGTCCGATCCGAGACGTGGCATCGCAAGGGGCAAGATACAAGCAGAACAACGGCGCCTTTCGCGGCTCGGCCCGGAAGGGTCTCATAATGGACGCCCGGCCGTCACCTCACGAGACGTCGGCATTTGGAGATTTATTTTCGCCCCACCACGATTTAACCCTCGCTATTCGAACGCTTAGCACTCACACTTTGGGAGTGCCAAACCCGACCTCGGGTTTCGGCCCCGGCGTGTGGCCGGACGAAAGAGCCTCTCCATGACGTTTCGGCCCCTCCATGATCGTGTCGTCCTCCGCCGCGTGGACGCGGAAGAGAAGACCAAGGGCGGGATCATCATCCCGGACAACGCCAAGGAGAAGCCGCAGGAGGGTGAAGTCGTCGCGGTCGGTCCCGGCATCCGGGACGAAAGCGGTCACCTCCAGCCTCTCGACCTCAAGCCCGGCGACCGCGTGCTGTTCGGCAAATGGTCCGGCACCGAGGTCAAGATCGACGGCCAGGAGCTCCTGATCATGAAGGAAAGCGACGTCATGGGCGTGATCGACGGCTCCGCGTCCGAATTGAAGAAGGCCGCCTGAGCGCCGCCTCGACTCCGTCCCGCATCATCCCTTCAACCCTGAAGAAAGTTCACACCATGGCCGCCAAAGATGTCCGCTTCTCCGTCGACGCCCGTGACCGCATGCTGCGCGGCATCGACATCCTCAACAACGCCGTCAAGGTCACGCTCGGCCCCAAGGGCCGCAACGTCGTCATCGACAAGTCCTACGGGGCGCCCCGCATCACCAAGGACGGCGTGACGGTCGCCAAGGAGATCGAGCTTTCCGACAAGTTCGAGAACATGGGCGCCCAGATGGTGCGCGAAGTGGCCTCGAAGACCA
>CAXUOD010000387.1:0-2791 GCA_964252585.1 uncultured Lichenihabitans sp.
GTTCCTTCTGGCGCTGGAAGGGGTGGGGCACGGCGACCTGTTCGGGCTTCCGCCGCCGCCCGGCCTCCGCGCCCCTGTCTGACGCTCCGCCGCCTTCCAAGGCTTGCGAGCATCGTCACGCGATCAGGTGACTCCACTTGATCGCGATCCGCTTCATCCCCTCACCGCGACTGCTCGAACACGTACACGTGTGGAGCGTCCTTCGGCAGCGTTTCGGGCGTCAGCTCCAGTTCCGAACCGCCGACGCGGGTGACCGACGCCGGGGGCAGGCGGTCGAGGAAGCGCTCGATGGGCTCGATCTTCAGCACGCCCTTCGCGCTGAAATAGTGCATGGGGATGACGACCCGCGGACCGATCTTCGCGATGGCGTCGTCGAGGTCGTCGAGCGCGATCGTGGCATGCTCGCCCGTGAGCGCCAGGAGCACGTCGACCTGCCCCTTCAGCGCTTCGAGCTGGTCGGGCGCCACGGGGTTGCCGATGTCGCCCATGTGGAGGACGCGCAGGCCCCCGAGCGTGAAGTGGTAGAGCGCGTTGGCGTCCGGGTCCCGGCCGAACTCCGACCGATAATCGAAGGTCTTGCTCTCGTAGGCCGGGAAGGAGCGCACCGGGACGCCCTTGACGACCGTGCCCTCGGGCGGCAGCTCCAGCGTGTTGACGACGATCGGCTGCCCTCGGACGTGCGACGGGTCGGAATGGAAGTCGTCGGTCGCCGAGCTCATCAGCACGACGTCGGCCGGCTCGTCGATCGGGTCGAAGCCGCTGTTGCCGGGCCCGGGCGTGTACGGGTCGGTGATCAGCGTGACGCCGTCCGCTTCCAGGCGGAAACTCGCGTGGGCGTAGAACTTGATCTTCACGGGGTGGCCTCCTCGGACCGCGGGGTCAGACCTTCTCGCCCGTGAACAGCTCCCAGGCTTCGATCACGGCGTCCTGCTTCTCGCCGAAGGCCGCGAGATGAGGCGACTTCATGTGCTCCTCCCACAGGGGGCGGCTTTCCCAGGATTCCGTGAACATGAACAGGCCGGGATCGTCGTGGGACCGGTGGAGATCGTAGGCGAGGCAGCCCTCCTCGGCGCGCGTGGGGGCGACGAGGCCCCTGCACAGGGCGGCGAGGTCCTCCTCGCGGCCGGTCTTGGCCTTCAATTTGGCGACGACGGTCAAGGCTGCCATGGCGTTCTCCCTCGCACGGTCCGGCGCCGGACGCGTCGCCGTTTCGCCCAGGCTAACGCCGCCGGCGGGGGCCGTCCAGGCGGCGCCTGGCCGGTTCTCCCGCAGGGCTGCGACGGGTTGCCCGGATACGGTCGTTCAGAGGACGTCTCTCCACCGTCGGCTCACGGCCGGAAGCTGCTTCGCGTGAGAAGGGTCCGTTTCGGATGCGCCGTCACGAGACCTTGAGCGAGCCAGCCGTTTCGGTCGCCCATGATTCCGTTCAGATCTGCGCCGCCCCGCCGTCGGCGTACAGCTCGCTGCCGTTGACGAAGCTGCTCTCGTCCGACGCGAGGAACAGCGCGGCGTTCGCGATCTCGTCCGAGGTCCCCAGACGGCCGAGCGGCACTGCCGCTTCCATGGCGGACACGAAGGCACGGTTCTGCTCTTCCGTGGGAGCGAGGCCATGCAGGCCCGGAGTCGAGGTCGGCCCGGGGACGAGCACGTTCACGCGGATGCGACGCGGGGCCAGATCCTGGATCCAACTGCGGGCGAAGCTGCGGATGGCTGCCTTGCTGGCGCCGTAGACGCTGAACGCCGGCACGCCCGTGCTGCCGGCCGTCGAGCCGGTCAGGATCACCGACGCGCCGTCGACGAGGAGCGGCAAAGCCTTCTGCACGGTGAACAACGTCCCTTTGACGTTGGTCGCGAAGATGCGGTCGTAGTGATCTTCGGTGATGCCGGAGAGCGGCATGAACTCGCCGCCGCCGGCGTTGGCGAGCAGGATGTCGATCCGTCCAGCTTCCTCGCGCACGACCCCGTACAGCCGGTCGAGGTCGGCCAGGTTCGCGATGTCGCCCTGGATCCCGCGCGCATCGTGGCCCACCTCGGCCAGCGCTTCGTCGAGTTCGCGCTGCCGGCGGCCGGTGATGAACACCCGTGCGCCCTCGCGCGCGAACCGTTTGGCGCTCGCCAAGCCGATGCCGCTGTTGGCGCCGGTGATGACCGCGACCTTGCCGTCGAGCTTGCCCATGTTCGTCCCCCATCCATGATGGGAGCGGTATGGATCGGCGATGACAATAAGCCTAGTACTGACCTTGAGGTCAGTATAGGTCTGTCCCATGAGCACTCAGAATACGCCGTGCGGCCTCGACGTCGCGCTCGCCGTGATGGGCGGAAAATGGAAGCCGCTGATCCTCTACCACCTGCACTCGGGTCCCAAGCGGTTCGGGGACCTCAAGCGGCTGGTCGCGGGCGTCAGCGAGAAAGTGCTGATCCAGCAGCTGCGCGATCTGGCCGCGGCGGGCGTGCTCACCCGACACGACTATCAACGGGTTCCACCGATGGTCGACTACACGATGACGGCCTTCGGCATGACGCTCGCGCGGGCGTTGATGCCGCTTTGCGAGTGGGGTGTGGTGCATCGGGCCCGGATCGCCGAGATCATGCCACCGCGCTTTCCCGAGCGGGTCGAGTCCGCCCCCGACTCGGCCGACTGAGGACATTCAGCGACATTGTCAGAGAGAGATGACGGGCCGGGCCCGTCGCGCGCCTGATTCAGAGCTGGTTTGACCACTGCCGCGCCGCTGCCCACACATGTCGGAACTTCGAACCGACGCGCGACCGGCCGCCTTCAGCCCTCCTCCCC
>CAXUOD010000388.1:0-2740 GCA_964252585.1 uncultured Lichenihabitans sp.
ACACTGTATCTCATCCTACATACGGTTTGGGGACGGCAGTCGTCGCGTACCCCTGGCATCCGTTGTGCGGGCGACGGCTGCCGATAGGTCAGAGATGCACAAGGAGCGGTGACGATCTGCTTCTTGTCGAGGAGCAGACCGGGTTCCTGCGACGGATGCCGGCCTGGATGTGCGACGAGGCTTTCTGCCGGACGCTGACGCTCGGCTTGCCGATGGTCTGTGTCTCGGCCCTCGAGAGCCTCGCCGCGGTGCTCGCAGGACTGACAGCGAATCAGCCTTCACGCTCAGCATCATGCCGGTTCACCTCAGGGGAGGATGAGCATGAAGTCGACCCGACGCTCTCACCGCCACCAACTCGCTCTCGAACTCGCGCCCGAACCGGGTCTTCCAGCGCTCAGGCCCCAGGACCCGCTGCTCCTGCAGACGCTGGCCGACCTGTTGCTCGAAGCCCTCGGCATGTCGGCGCCCGAAACCGGCGCGTCGACGTCAGCGAGGGAGGCCGCTGATGAGCCCGAAACTCTCTTCTGAACACCTTGCGAAATCTGCAATCATCTACATCCGTCAGTCGTCGATGGGGCAGGTCGTCGGCAATCTGGAAAGTCAAAAGCGCCAGTATGCATTGGCAGACGCCGCCAAAGCTGCGGGCTTTGCCGGGATCATCACGATCGACGACGATCTGGGCCGGTCCGGCTCAGGGTTGACCGTGCGACCCGGGTTCCAGAAACTCGTGGCCGACGTCTGCGCGGGGCATGTCGGCGCGGTCTACTGCCTCGAGGCCTCCCGCCTGGCGCGCAACGGCCGCGACTGGCACCACCTCATCGACCTGTGCGCCATCGCCGGCGCTCTCGTCATCGACCTTGATGGCGTCTACGATCCCCGCCACGTCAACGATCGCCTGCTGCTCGGCCTCAAGGGCACCATGTCCGAGTACGAACTGACCCTCATGCGGCAGCGTGGACTGGCCGCACGCGATGCCAAGGCCAGCCGGGGCGAGCTGAAGTTCACCTTGCCGCCAGGCTTCTGCTGGAGCGAGTCGGATCGGATCGAGATCGATCCGGACGAACATGTCGCGGAGGCGATCCGCCTCGTGTTCCGCAAGTTCCGTGATCTTGGAAGCGCTCGTCAAGTCTTTCTGTGGGCTCGTGATGCTGATATCCGGCTGCCTGTCGTGCGCGTCAACCTCAGATCTTGCAAGATCATCTGGCGTCAGCCAGCTTATCATAGCATCATACAGATCTTACGTAGTCCGATCTATGCTGGTGCATATGCATTCGGTCGCCGTGGCAATCGCACCAGCGTCGTCGATGGACGTGCCCGCAAGACGACTGGACATCATCGATCGATCTCCGAGTGGAACGTTCTGATCAAGGATCACCACGAGGGCTATCTGAGCTGGAGCCAGTATGAAGAAAACCAGGTCATGCTCTGCGAGAACGCATACATGCAGAAGCGCGCCGCGCGAAAAGCAGCGCGAGGCGGTCGCGCTCTGCTCACGGGACTTGTCCGTTGTGGAGTCTGTGGACGCATGATGCGCGTCTTCTATGGCATGCAGTCCGGCCATGCTCATCGCTACCAGTGTCGCGGCGACGATGGCCATGTCGGCGCAGGCCTGTGCATCGGCATCGGCGGTCTCAGGGTGGATCGTGCCGTCGCCAGTGCCATGCTGGACGCCGTGTCGGACCGAGGGATTGAGGCCGCAACGATGGCGGCCGATCAGGCGGCCCGGCAGGCCGACGACGTGCGCCATGTCCTGGTGCGGGAGATCGAGGGGGCGCGCTACGATGCCCAGCTGGCCGCACGGCGACACGAGCTCGTCGACCCGGCGAAGCGTCACGTCGCTCGCGAACTGGAAGCCCGTTGGAACGTCGCGCTCGAGCGGCTCACAGAGTTGGAGCAGCGTCTCAAGGCGCTCGACGCCAAGGCTGCCACCAGTCCAAGCGTCGATCGAACCGCACTGATGCGGCTCGCCCAGGATCTGCCGGCAGCTTGGAACGCCCCCGGGACAGACGCCGGGACCAAGCAGCGGCTGACGCGCGTGCTCGTCCAAGAGGTGCTCGTGAGCCTCGACGCGGTGACGAACGAGGCCGTCCTCACCGTTCACTGGACGGGCGGGCGGCATACCGAGCTGCGGGTCGCCAGGGTCCGGACCGGACGTTACTCGGGCGACAAGGCGCCCAATGCCGTCGACGCCGTCCGGGAACTGGGCGGCCGCTGGCCCGATCGTGAGGTGGCTGTCGCGCTGAACCGCATGCGGTGTCGTGGGCCCGGCGAGGAAACCTGGACAATGGTCCGCGTGAAAGCCTTGCGCGAACGCCTCGGCATCTCACCCTACGATCCTGATGCGCCGAGGGAAGAGACGATCAGCGTCTCGATGACGGCCCAGCGCCTTGGTATTTGCGTCGGCTCGGTTCATTTGCTGATCCGACGGGGCGTGCTGCCGGCGAGGCAGGCGATGGCCATGGCACCTTGGGAAGTGCCGGTGGCGGCGCTGTCGTCCGAGGCCGTCCGGATAGGTGTCCGGGATGTCGTCGAGCGTCGCCCCAAAAATGTGAAGCGTGCGCAGGAGTTTAGCGCGCCCATGCTCCCAGGCCTCTGACGGAAAGGATGCATCATGAAGCGCAATCGGCTCGACGGCCCCGGAACACGAACAGGTGGCCGCAGAACGGGTCGCGCCTGAGCATATCCTGCACCAGCAGCGACAGCCCACCGATCCCCTTGCGCATGTCGGTGTGGCCCGTCG
>CAXUOD010000389.1:0-2737 GCA_964252585.1 uncultured Lichenihabitans sp.
GTGTCGATCCGCTGCTCGGTCGCCCGGAGCGCGGCACCCTTGACTTTGAGCGCGCGCACCACGTCCTGCAGGTCGCCGATCGAGCGGGCCAGGCGATCGACCCGGGTCACCACCAGCGTGTCGCCCGCCCGCACGAAGTCGAGGAGGGTCGCCAGCTCGGTGCGCCCCTCGCGCGTGGTCCCGGTCACCTTCTCCGAACGGATCACCTCGCAGCCGGCCGCCTTGAGCGCCGCCTGCTGCAGGCCGAGATCCTGATCGGTCGTGCTGACGCGGGCGTAGCCGTAAAGGGACATCGGGGAGGGCGATCCGTCTCGCAGCGGTCTAGACCAGCTCCGCCTACCGCCTCACAAGCCGATTCGCCACCCTTCTAAGACGAGCCTGAGCGTCTCACGCCGGTGTCCCGCAGCGGTATGCCTTCTGGAGCAGGCCTTCGATGGGCATGAACATGCCCGCTGCCGGCCGGCGAGGAGCAGTCATTCCGAACGGCAGGGGAGGGAGGAACAGTGCCGTCGGCCTGTTCCTCACGCCGTTGCCTTGATCGAAGTCGATGCTAGGCTACGAGCGCCAACTCCAATTTCCTGATGAGACATGCTGAGCCCCTTCATTCAAAAGCTGCGGTTTGGTGCGGACCTGACCGAGGATGATGAGGCGCAATTACAGGCCGTCATTGGTAAGCCACGCAAGGCACCGGCACGCGAAGACATAATTCGGCAGGGTGACGCGCCGCAAAACGTCCAGCTCGTCATTTCTGGGTATGCGTGCCGTTTCAAACGGCTCGCTGACGGGACTCGTCAGATAATGGCTTTGCTGGTTCCGGGTGACGCCTGCGACCTTCATGTCGCCGTGCTGAATCGGATGGACCACGGTATCGCTACTTTGACTCCCTGCACGCTCGTCCAAATACCCCGCGCGAAGATCGAGGAGCTGCTTCGCAACGAGCGCCTCGCCCGCGCCCTTTGGTGGGCGACCCTGGTCGATGAAGCGACCCTGAGAGAGTGGCTGGTGAACATGGGGCGTCGCCCCGCAGACCAGCAAATGGCGCACTTCTTCTGCGAGATGCTGCATCGTCTACGATCCGTCAGCGCTGCAAGGGACGACACCAGCTTCGACTTTCCGGTGACCCAAGAGGACCTTGGCGATATACTGGGGCTTTCCGTGGTGCACGTGAACCGCACTTTGATGTCGTTGCGGCGGCAGGAGCTAGTGAGTTGGGATCGCGGTGTGATCCGTGCTCTGAACTGGGGCCGGCTCTGCGAATTTGCCGGCTTTGATTCTGACTACCTCCACCTGACTCAGCGGCGTGGTGAGGTCGCGCCTAGTTGGTAGAACGATGCGGCTCAATCTCAACTATCATTTCGAGGAGACGGCCCGCTGAGAAGAAGGTAAACCGCTTCATCGTTGGCACTCTTCGAGGGCGGTCAGCGGCTGGGGGAAATGCGCCTCCGCCTGATGTCTCGGAGAACTCCGGTGCCGCGCTTTTTCATAGACACATCCGATCAGCAGCATTTCGTGCGCGACAAGGTCGGCTATGAGTTACCCGACGTCGACGCCGCGAGAGACGCGGCTATCGAGGCGCTTCCAGACATGGCCCGCGACGTGCTGCCAGACGGCGACGCGCGAACCTTCCTCGCGGTCGTTCGCGACGAGCAGAACCGAACTCTGTTGCAGGCAAGTTTGTCACTGGGTGTTGTATGGATGACGGAAGCTCACATGCCGACTAGGCGAGGCTAGGTGACGAACGGCTGCACTGTCGGGTTACTTCGACAGGGGCCGACGCGGCCGACGCCACTAGGGCGATGATCTTGAGCAGCGTTGCGCCAGTCACGACTTCGAGTTCGTGATCGGCCTTGCCGAATTCAAAAGAGCCTCCGCGGCGTCCTGGAGAGCTTTGTTCATTGGCGTCGCCCAAGCCGATCGGAGCAATAATGACAGATGGGTGCCTAGCTGGACATTGACTTAGTTTAGTGCGCGGGCGGGCCGTGAGAAACTCGACTGAGAGTCTCGCTTGGGTCGGCTCCTAAGGGCTGGCTATCGCCTACCGCTGTGCGCAGGAGGCTAGTCTCTGTTCAAGCCGTCTGATCCGGGCTCGAAAGGGACGTTTAGCGCCTGTTTTTGGGGGGAGCGTCGACGGCGAGGGTGATGATGGTGAAGAGCAGGACGTTCTCCTCGTCCGTCACCTCCACGCGCCACTGCCCGTGCCGCCACAGCTCCATGGGATTGCCCCGCAGCATCTCCCCGGCGAAGCGCACCGCCTCGACGCGCGCCGCTTCGTCGGACGCAAGCTCCGAGCCCTCGTCATCGCTCCAGCGGCGGCCGTCGGCGGAGTGGAAGTGATAGCGGGGCATCCTCGAGCTGTAGCGGCGTGGGGGCCGTAGAGGTCGAACGGTGCGGTAGCGGACCGGGCCCGCTCTGAACGTCTGAGTTGGGTCGATTGTGTTGAAAAAGTCGGTCGGTTGTTCATACATCCCAAAAACCGGCACTACCATTGCGCATAGCGGGGCCGTGTGGGCGAAAAGCCCCCCGGGCTTCACATGTCTGCGCAATGGCCAACCCCGCTCCGAAGGCCTCGGAGCCTTTTTCAACAGTATTGGTCGGGAGCGGCCTTCGGCCGACGGCCGGACAGCGGACGTTCGCTGGCCTGCGCTAAGTGTCGTGTTTCTGGAGCTGCGCTCGAGTCCGCTCCTGGCGCTAGATCGCCCTTCGCGTTCGCGCGCCTCGCTCACCCGGAGGGTTGTCG
>CAXUOD010000390.1:0-2709 GCA_964252585.1 uncultured Lichenihabitans sp.
GCATCTTCGCCGCCAGACGTGCTGTCCCGGAAGATCGCCAGGAGCCCATCTCCGATATACTTCAGGACTTCGCCCTGCCGGCGCTCGATCGCCGGCACGATGCAATCGAAGAAGGCGTTGAAGACGGCGACCGCCGACACGGCGTCGAGGTCGATCGTGTAGCCGACGGAATTGCGCATGTCGGCGAACAGGATGGCCGAGCGGATCGTCGAGACCTGTCCCCGCTTCGTGTTGCCCCGCAGAATGGCCCGGTGGGGTTCGTCGCCCACATAGGTTCGCAGCAGCTTGTCGAGCGAGAGCCACGTCGAGCGGATGTCGATCAGGATCGCGATGGCGGGCAGGATGCGCGCCAGCACGGCGATGTCCTGGCGCGAGAACCCCGTCGACCGACGCGTCGCGAAGGTCACCCAGCCGTGTCCGCCATTCATCAGGATGTTGGGCATGCAGATGTAGTGGACGAAGCCCTCCTGCTTGAGTTCGGCCACGATGCCGAAACGCCCATCGTCGGTCGTCGGCAACCAGAGTTCGACGGGGCGACCGGATTCCGCGGCCTCGAAGAAGGGTGACTCCTGATAGGAGACATCATCGCCATCGCGGACATAGGTGCGCTCGGTGACGCCTTGGCCGCGCAGCCAGAGTCGGGCGACGGCGTCGTGTTCCGCATCCAGGACCTCGGTCGAGGATCCGTAGCGGTCGAGCGGCACCCCGATCGCCACCAGGCGATCGCAAAGCTGGCCGATCATGGTAACGGCGAGGCTTGTGTCGCGGGCGTGGCGGATCAGCCAGTCCGAGAGGCCCTGCGCGGCCGCTCCCCTCTCCGGCCCGAGGATCGCGTCGAGCGCTTCCGGCGGGAGTTCGACGAGCGCGGCAGCCTCGAGCAGGGGGCCACAGCGAGGGGCCTCGGCGCCGGCCGGCGCTGCATCGGTCTCCAACGACATCGTCACCGTCTTACGGTTCCTACCCTGCTTTGAAGCTGCGCGGCGCTTCGCTGGCCTTGACGTCGGCCAGGACGGTCTCGCCCGCGATGGCGGTCGCCCCGACACCGACCATGACACGGATGCTATCGGGCAGATAGACGTCGAGGCGGGAGCCGAACCGGATCAGGCCGAAGCGGTCACCCACTCCGATGGTCTCGCCTTCGCGGACGAACGACACGATCCGGCGCGCCACGAGCCCGGCGATCTGCACCACGCCGATGCGTCCGAGGCTCGTCTCGAGCAGCATGCTCGAGCGCTCGTTGTCTTCGCTCGCCTTGTCGAGGTCGGCGTTGAGGAAGAGCCCGGGTTTGTAGGCGATCTTGACGATCCGGCCCGTGACCGGTGCCCGGTTCACGTGACAATCGAACACGCTCATGAAGACCGAGATCCGCTGCATGGGCCGGTCGCCGAGGCCGAGTTCGGGTGGCGGGACGAAAAAGCCCACCGACGACACCGTCCCATCGGCCGGCGACACCACGAGCCCGTCGCGCAGCGGCGTCACGCGCTTCGGATCACGGAAGAAATAGATGCACCACGCCGTGACGATGAAGCCGATCCAGCCGAGCGGGCTCCAGAGCCAGTCGAGTGCCAGAGCCGCCACCGCGAAGCCTGCCACGAAGACGTAGCCCTCGGGATGGACCGGCGCCACCTGCTGGCGCATGCTTCTGATCACCGACATGCGACAACACCCGCCCGCCGACCCGACCCGACAATCGTCACCTTCGCCACCCTGCTCTCCGCGCAACGCGCGCTCGCCACGTCGCAGTGCTTCATGCTTCGATCCTGACCCGGAGCGAACCCGCGCCATCGTCGATCTTGCGAAGGGCTTCGGCCGCGGCTTCGGCTTCGCGCTGCTGGTTCCACATCGCGGCATAGACCCCTTGCTGGGCGAGCAGGCCGTCGTGCGTGCCGCGCTCGACGATGATCCCCTTGTCGAGCACCAGGATCTCGTCCGCCCCGACCACCGTGGACAGACGATGGGCGATGACCACCGTGGTGCGCCCTCTGGACACCCTGTCGAGGGCGTCTTGTATCTCGCGTTCCGTGAAAGTGTCGAGGGCCGAGGTCGCTTCGTCGAGCACCAGGATCGCCGGAGCCTTGAGGATCGTGCGCGCGATGGCGACGCGTTGCTTCTCGCCACCCGAGAGCTTCAGGCCGCGCTCGCCGACCTGGGCGCCATAGCCTTCCGGAACCGTGGCCACGAAACCGTCGATCTGGGCGAGGCTCGCGGCCTCCGCCACCTCGACCTCGCTCGCGGCCCAGCGGCCGTAGCGGATGTTGTAGCCGAGCGTGTCGTTGAACAGCACCGTATCCTGCGGCACCATGCCGATCGCGTCGCGCAGCGAGGCCTGGGTAACGGCCGCGATATCCTGCCCATCGATGGTGATGCGGCCGCCATAGGGCTCGTAGAAGCGGAACAGCAGCCGAGACAATGTCGATTTGCCGGCCCCCGAGGGTCCCACCACGGCCACGGTCTTGCCGGGCGGCACGTCAAAGGAAACTCCCTTCAGGATCTCGCGCCGCGCATCGTAGCGGAACCAGACGTTTTCGAACCGGAGGTGCCCTTCGCCCACCACCAGGGCACTCGCATTCGGCGGGTCCTCGACCTCCGGCTTCTGGCCCAGGATCTTCGACATCATGTCGATGTCGATGATGGCCTGCTTCACCTCGCGATAGACGAGGCCCATGAAGTTGAGGGGCTGGTAGAGCTGGATCATCATGGCGTTGATGA
>CAXUOD010000391.1:0-2705 GCA_964252585.1 uncultured Lichenihabitans sp.
ACGGCCATGAGCCACATCGCGATCCAGGAAAAGCTGAACGGCTCGCCGGTCGATTGGCTGGAAAAAGTATCCGACCAGCAATACGGCGGCTAATCGGAACGGACCTCATGGATTGACTCTGGGCGGCTATTCTGGTACAAAACAAGAATATCTAATTGACGCTTCGAACTGTAACCCGCCCTCACCCGGCGGGTTTTTTGTGCCTGGAGGTTGGCCATGAACCATCACGACGTGCTCGCGTGGCTACTGATATTATTCGCTCGCTCTGGAGCGCTGCACATCTCTTAAATCTTGCACCGGCTCTCGAGTAAGATCTGGGACCAGCTCTGGTCACAGACGCAAATGCAAGATGATCAAGCTACGATCTGGCGCGCGGATGACGCGCACTCTTTTGGCAGTGTGTCTCGATGGTCGATCCAAACCTTATCAGCGTGATCAGTGCCTCGACCGCACTCGTGGCTTCGGTTACCGGGCCTTTGGTCGCCCTCTACGTTGCCCGTGCTCAGATCAAAGCTGCTGTCCGGTCAGCCAATCGGCAGAAGTGGATCGAGGAATTCCGCGAGCTGATCGCCAGCTTCTGTGGGCAGATTGCCAGCTCGACGCAGGTGCGTGAGAGGGTCTTTCGGGATGGACGCGTCAGCATCCCGGCCGAGTCGGAGATGCTGCACCATTTCGAGCGCCTGATCTTCACCGCAACGAAGATCAGGCTGATGGTCAATCCACTCGACAGCGAGCACGGCAAGCTGATCGAGGCCGTCGATGCCCTGCTGTTGCGCTTCAGGACGGCTCCTGGAACGGAGGACCTACAAGTTGAAGCGCAGGCGATGGCGCGGCAGATCATCGGCATGGGCTTGGCGATCATCCGGCACGAGTGGTTGCGCGTTCAGAAAGGCGACTGAGCCATGCAGCGCCAGGCGACGGCTAGGTTCTCGGGACGGTTGGTCCTTGCCATTCGATGCTGCCGATCGGCAACTCCCGCTTCCTGATCACGTGGAAGCAGCGCGTATTGACAAAATAAGGCAGGTAACTTCTGACAAGTAGGTTAACCAACCAAGGTAGCGGTGTGGACCAACGAACGAAGATTGTCGAAGCTGGGCTTCAAATCCTGCGCGAGCACGGTTACGCGGGTTTCACCCAGCCTCGCGTCGCAGCCCTTGCCGGCCTGCGGCAAAGCCACCTAACCTACTATCACCGAACTCGCCTCGACCTGCTTGCAGCCGTCGGTCGAGCCGCGGTCGACCAGCAACTAGTCGCCGTTGCTGCGACGTTCGCCGGGCTCTCGTCCGTCGACGATGCCGCGCGCGCTCTTGCGAACCTGGTCACCCGACATGAGAACACGCGCGTGCTCTTGGCGCTTGCTCAGGCTGGCGACGAGGAACCCCGCCTCCGCGAGATGTTCAGGGAACTCGCAGACGGCATCATCACCCATGCTGGACTGTTCCTCGATCGGATCGGCTATGCGGCGAAGGGTGACGAAGGCGGGCGGCTCCTCCATGCGATTGCCGTCGGGCTCGCGGTTGTCGACCTCGCGACAGGCCGACCGGATGGCAAGCAGCGCGCCGCCGACATCCTGATGGCCGCGCTGCCTTGGATGATCGGAACCGCCGAGCAAAAGGGGCCAGCACCGCGCAAGCGTCGGCGGGGCGCTTCTCCTCCAGTAACGTCTTCTGCGTGATGGGATGGGCGCGACTGACTCACGCTCGTCCAAGCGACACCCGCAGCCATCGATATTGGCGCTTGACATTACGCGACACAGGCCGTAGCTCCCGCGTATTGGTTGGTTTAACTACCAATGTCAGTCGGTCCTGGTGGTCGGCGGTTTGCTCGACGGCACGACCGAAGCGAGGTGCTCCCGATGACCATCGATTTTACGAAATTCCCCTTTCCCGGCGTGGAAAGCCCGCACGCGCCCTCCCTGACGGACGCTATCCGTGCGGCTCCCGTGGACGGAGGCTTCGTCCTCGTCACGCTCAAGGCTGCCGGCTCCCCGATCGAGGTCGAAGCGCTGCGGAGCTTTGCCCGAACGCTCCGCGCGAGCGCCAGCGCCACAGGCTGCGTCGACATCACCGCCTACCGGCAGCTTCGGCCGGATGAGTTCGGAGGCGCGGTCCCGTTCGACCAAGCGATCTGCGACCACATCCTGGAGGATGTCGAGAAGCGTCGGGCAACCCAGTCTGACAGGTTTCCCGGTTTGAGAATGGTGGCCGGCATCCTGGAGCACAACACGATTGCAGACTGGGTCATGCTGGTCGAGTTTCAATCGCCCAAGCAGGCCCTGGCGGCCGCCGAAAGCTGGCACAACGGCAACGACGCCTTCGCGATGCTGACGCGCGATGGTGGATCTCACACGGTGAACGCGTTCAAGAACATGATGCGCTACGCCAGCGTTTCACGCGATCCGAACGTCATCCAGTTCTTCAACCTCTTTCCCAGCCCCGGTAACCTCGACGTGCTGTGGCAGGCCTGGCAGGACGCGCTTCCCTGGTTCCTCGAGGTGGGGGAAATACGCTCTTCGTTCCCGCTGCTCGCGCTCGATACCGCGCAGCCGTTGCTGCTCGTCAACTACGCGCATTGCGACTCGGTCAAGCACTTCTTTCTTGGAACAGCGTTCGACCCGTTGTTTCTGGACCTCATGAAGACCTGCTACGGCGAGCGTGACGTCACGAGCCCCATGCCGTTCTTCTGCAAGATCGTCCCGGTGTGAC
>CAXUOD010000392.1:0-2694 GCA_964252585.1 uncultured Lichenihabitans sp.
CGCGACCGGAACACGGGATCATCGCCGCCGGCCTCGGCTCGGACGGATTGCAGCGATTTCCAAGTGTTGGCTGACAACAGCACCACGCGGGTGACGCCGCCCTTGCCATAGATGGTCCCCTGCCCTGCCTCGTCGCGGGCCGAGAGATCGCGCCAGCGAAGCCCACAGACCTCAGAGATCCGGAGTCCGCCGCCATAGAGCAGCGTCAACAGTGCGCGGTTGCGAGAGGCAGGCTCCAGCGCGATCATCCTCATCGTATCGGCCTCGGCCATGATGCGCTCGGCCAGCGTGTTCTTGACCGGGGGTGACTTCACGGCCTTTCCGACGTTGACCCGGATGTAGCCGATCTCCTGCGCGAAGCTCAGCAGCGACTTCACGGCTGAGACAGCATTCGCGCGCGTGGCCGAAGCCTGCCCGTCAAGACTCGTGATGAAGTCCTGGACGTCGCCAATGCGCACCTCGGTCAGTGACTTGCGGATGTGGCCGAGGAAGCGATCGGCTTGCCGCCGGTAGTTCCGCCGAGTGTGTCGGCTGTTGTGTCGGGCGATCCATAGCTCGACGAGCTGGCGGTCCGAGTCAGCCTGCCGAACGAGAGGATGCTCGATCTCACGGAACTCGGCATCGACGATCGCCGGCTCGACAGTAGCGGGAAGGTTGGTCGTCATTTCGGCTCCGAACCACCAACGCACGATAAGGGGACTTGTCTTGCGTTCGCATTTTGACCTAAAAGCAAGCTGATAGCAATGTTGTATCTTGCAGCTATCTCGCTGAAGGCTCGCAGCGAGTTAATGCCTTGCTGAGAGATTGTTGCTAGCATGCAGAAAGATTGCCGCATGAAAGGTAGCGTATGACGTCCATCGTGGCTTTCGTTTCGCAGAAGGGCGGGGTGGGCAAGAGCACACTATCCCGAGCCCTTGCACGAGAGGCGGCAGCGGCCGGCCTCAATGTGAAGGTGGCCGATCTCGACACCCAGCAAGGGACATCGGTCGATTGGCACCGTCAACGCCTACAGGCCGGCATCGAGCCGACCGTGTCTGTCGAAGCTTTTGCCACGGCAGCCCAAGCTCTCGCCATCGCCAAAAACTATGACCTTCTTATCATCGACGGTCCGGCACGCACGAGCCAAGCGACGCTTGAGATCGCCAGGACGGCAAACCTCGTGGTGCAGCCGACTGGCGCTAGCCTTGACGACCTCCGGCCGGCGGTCCGCGAGTTCCACGCTCTTGTGAAAGCTGGCATTCCAACCGCGAAGCTGACGTTCGCCCTCAATCGGATCGGCACCGACGCCGAAGAGGCCGAGGCTAGGTCATATCTTGGGGAGGCCGGGTACCCCGTCTTGAACGGCTGTCTAGTCGAACGTCCAGCTTACCGACAGGCTCAAAACACGGGTCACGCGATCACCGAGACGCGCTTCACCAAGCTCAACGGTCGAGCTGATGTGCTGATCCAGTCCCTCATCGACAAGGCAGGCACCGATGGCTGATTTCGGGAAAATCCGTCGACGGAGTTTAGGCGTCCCTCCTTCGATTGAGGAAGCCAGTCAAAACTTACAGGCACCGGAGGTCGCACCCGTTGCCCGTGATCCTGAGCCATCGGTGCAAGAGACTGCCATATCAGCACCACTGCCATTGCCTGCCACAGCGGTCGAGCAGCCTAGAGCCCGCCGAGATGGACGCACGCTTCGACGAACCAACCGAACCATAGCCTTCGCCACACGCGTTTCGGCGGATTTCGATGACCGCCTTCGTGATATCGCCGAGCGAGACGGGTTGAAGCTTGTCGAGATCCTGGAGAGGGCTCTCGATGCTTACGAACATAGCCGTCACAAGGAATAGATTGTATCTTGCATCCATCTTGCTGCTATCTTGCAGCTAGTACGTTATGCTCGCGCGAGACTGGCCACGCGGGCCCACCAGGGCCGATTGCGTAGCGCTGCCATCTCTGCCCGGACAGCGTCGAGCTTGGCCTCTATGGCTGTTTCTCTCGTTCTGCTGACCGCCGTCACAGCCGCGAACTGTCGCGCGATATCCGCCAAGTCAGCCGTGATCTTGTCGGCACGATCCCGCTCGGCAATTCGCTCATCCCGCTCGCGATCCCGCTCCTGATGTGCACCGTCGAGGTCTGCTCGCAGTTCTGCTATACGTCGTTCCAGCTCTGCAATACGGGCCACATAAATCGCCACCTCAACATCCGGCCGCTTAGCCACCCGGATTGCGGGTGGTGCGCCACCTGGGTCGCCAGGGGCAGTTCCGGCCGGAGGCGGAACCGCATCGAGCGGTACGAGCACCAAGGCCTTGCCCTCGTTGCTTATGCGCTTGCCCCAGTGCTCCCGCCTCGCCCGATGCCTCAGGCTGTCAACCGTCATGCCTAGTAGGGCAGAAGCATCCACGTATGTGAGCCAACGGTCTGCCGACATGGTCACCACCCTGGAATGCAGGCCGGCATCCGGGCGGATGGCCGGGCGCATCGCCGAGTGGATCAACCACATTGGAACTGCCAACCCGCATGCGGGTGCAACGCCATCCGCAATGCACCTGACCATGGGATGATGAGAATGGTTAATATTTCGTTTCCGACCCGCAGAGTGCTTGTTGCTCGAAAAGCTGGGTCGGTTTGACAACCTGCCGCAGCACTGGCGACATGGCATGTCGCGCGACTCAGCGGACGCGCGAAGATGCGATGACGAGGCAGGCC
>CAXUOD010000393.1:0-2671 GCA_964252585.1 uncultured Lichenihabitans sp.
TTGCGCTGACCTATGTCCCCGCCGACAGGTTCTGCAACGAGGTACCGGACTGGTACATCGTCACCGACGGTGAAGCCGCAGCGCCGCCCCTGCTGACGATCGGCGAAGGTTCGTGCTCGCGCTCGTTCGCGAAGCGCGCGACGTTTCCGGCCTCGGCGCTGTCCGGCATGCGATGGGTCCTTTACCGACGCTCTCGTTAGCACCGTGTCGGGGAGCCCGCTTGAAGCGGCGCGCGTTCGGGGCGACATTGAAGATCGACGCCCCGACGAACTCCGGATAGCCCTACCATGCAGACCGCGGCCGAGTTGATCCGCATCGAATCCGAATTCGGTGCCCAGAACTACAAGCCGCTCGATGTCGTCATCGCTCGCGGGTCGGGAGTCCATCTGTGGGACGTCGACGGCAACCGCTACCTCGATTGCCTGTCGGCCTATTCGGCCGTCAACCAGGGCCATTGCCACCCGAAGATCCTGGCGACCCTTGTGGAACAGGCCGGGCGGCTCACACTGACGTCGCGTGCCTTCCACAACGACCAGTTGGCCGGGTTCTACGAAGACCTGGCACGACTGACCGGCGCCCACAAGATCCTGCCGATGAACAGCGGGGCCGAGGCGGTCGAGACCGTCATCAAGGCAGTGCGCAAATGGGGTTACGAGGTCAAGGGCGTGCCGGAGGGGCAGGCCGAGATCATCGTTTGCGCCGAGAACTTCCACGGCCGTACGATCGGCATCGTTGGGTTCAGCACCGACCCCGAGGCGCATGGGAACTTCGGCCCCTTCGCGCCGGGGTTCCGCGTGGTCCCGTTCGGCGATGTCGCGGCACTCGAAGCTGCCATCAACCCGCGGACGGTGGCGTTCCTGGTCGAGCCGATCCAGGGCGAGGCCGGCGTGGTGATCCCGCCCCCGGGCTATTTCACCGAGGTGCGGCGCCTCTGCACCGACCACAACGTCACGTTGGTGCTCGACGAGATCCAGACCGGGCTCGGTCGCACGGGCGAGTTCCTGGCCGAGCGCCACGAGGCGATCGAGGCCGATGTCACGCTGGTCGGCAAGGCGCTGTCTGGCGGCTTCTACCCCATCTCGGCCGTGCTCTCGACGACGGAAGTCTTGGGCGTGCTGAAGCCCGGCCAGCATGGATCGACCTTCGGCGGCAATCCGCTCGCCTGCGCCGTGGCCCGGACCGCGCTGCGGGTCCTGGTCGAGGAGGGCATGATCGAGAACGCGGCCCGGCAGGGCGAGTCCTTCCGCCGCGGCTTGGCGGACATCCGGTCGAACCTCGTGCGCGAGGTCCGTGGTCGCGGCTTGATGATGGCGCTGGAACTCGAACCCGAGGCCGGCGGGGCTCGCCGATTTTGCGAAGCCTTGCGGCACCGCGGACTGCTGGCCAAGGACACGCACGGCCACACCATCCGCATCGCGCCGCCGCTCGTCATCACGCGCGAGGAGGTCGACTGGGCCGTGGACCAATTCCGCGCCGTTCTGGCGGCGGCAGCGTGATGCACCGGGTCGCTGTGCGAAGAAGACCCGATGCGTCCAGCGTTACGAGAAGTCCTTCTTCCGGCCGGTGCTAGGCGAGGCTCCTGAGCCAGCTTTGGCGTCGACCGGAGAAACGTCCGGCTCGACGCCAGGTGGAAACAGCACACCACTGTCCATCGAGTCATTCGTACACCTACGAACTCCGGAAAAGACACTTGCTTTTTGTGCAGCGCAGCATTACAACGAGAAGCGGCTTTCGAGCCGTATGCCCTTCTTGGGCGTTTCCTCCCTAGACTTGGGCCGCCCCTCGGGGCGGCCTTTTTTCATCGTACCGCGGGGAGCTCCAAGCAGGCCGTCGATCAGCGTTGGGCCGAACGCTCGCCGGCCAATTGCTTGCGCCGCAGGTCACCCTGACGCACCAGCATCCAGCCCGGATATTCCGAAGGCAAGGCGCTGACCTTGTCGATGGCGTCGAGGTCTGCCGTGGACAGTTCCACTTTGGTCGCCGCGATGTTGTCTTCGAGTTGGTCGACCCGCTTGGCTCCGACGATCACGCTCGTCACATGCGGCTGGTGCAGCAGCCACGCCAGCGCGATCTGCGCCACCGAAACGCCGCGGGACTCGGCCATCGGCCGCATGGCCTCGATGCAGTCATAGGCACGGTCCTTCTGGACCGGAGGGAAATCGAAGCTGACACGACGGCTGCCCTGCTCGCCCTGACGATCGCGGGTATATTTGCCCGACAGCAATCCACCGGCCAGCGGACTCCAGACCATCAGGCCGACCGCCTCGGAGCGCATCATCGGGACGAGTTCTCGCTCCAGGTCTCGCCCCGCCACGGTGTAGTAGGCCTGCAGCGATTCGAACCGTGCGAGCCCCAGGCGTTCCGACATCCCGAGCGCCTTGGCGATCTGCCAGGCGGCCCAGTTCGAAACGCCGATGTAGCGGACATGGCCGTGCTGGACCAGGATATCGAGGGCCCGCAAGGTCTCTTCCATCGGCGTGGCCGGATCGAATCCGTGGAGCTGGTAGAGATCGATGTAGTCGGTCTTGAGCCGCTTCAGGCTGGCCTTGACGCCGTCGATGATATGGGTCCGCGAACTGCCGCGACCGTTCGGCCCCTTCGCGGTTTCGCCGAACACCTTGGTGGCCAGCACCACGTCGTGGCGCGCGATGCCGAGCCCGTGCAGCGCCTG
>CAXUOD010000394.1:0-2651 GCA_964252585.1 uncultured Lichenihabitans sp.
GGTCAGCCCCGAGGAGGCCCCCGACAAGGCGACGATCATCGAGATCGGGTTCGAGCGCGGCGACCCCGTTTCGATCGACGGACAGCCGCTCGGGCCGGCGGCGTTGCTGGCCCGGCTCAACGACCTCGGCCGCGATAACGGCATCGGCCGCCTCGACCTCGTCGAGAACCGCTTCGTCGGCATGAAGTCGCGCGGCATGTATGAGACTCCGGGCGGCACGATCCTGTATTTCGCCCATCGCGGCATCGAGCAATTGACGCTCGACCGCGGCGCCGCCCATCTCAAGGACGAGCTGATGCCCCGCTATGCCGAGATGATCTACAACGGCTTCTGGTTTTCGCCGGAACGCGAGCTGCTGCAGGGCCTCATCGACAAGAGCCAGGAGTTCGTCACCGGTATGGTGCGGGTCAAGCTCTACAAGGGAAGCGCCTCGGTGGTCGGTCGGTCGAGCCCCTATTCGCTCTACGACCAGGACCTCGTCACCTTCGAGGAAGGCGCCGTGGCCTATGACCATCGCGATGCGGCAGGCTTCATCAAGCTCAATGCGCTGCGCCTGCGCACGCTGGCCAAGCGCAACCGCAGGAGCGTCTGAACGGTCCGGATCTCCGCGAGGTGCTTGATGCCGCAGTGCGGCTGAGCATCATCGGCAAGCGGTCCTCGCCGTGATACGACGTGGGGTACAGGAGCCGAACTGATCGGCGGGGGCGCTTTTCGACGGCGCTCCGTGGTGCCGGAATCCCGATGGGCCGTACCGAGACCCTGCCCTCCGTCCCCGCCGCGAGGCGGTCGCACAACCTGCGGCTCTGGTCGGGCTGCGTGCTGGGTCTCTACCTCGTCACGCATTTCTTGAACATCGCGCTGGGCCTCGTCTCGGTGAGGGCGATGGATGGGGCGGCACCCTGGCTGGCCGCACCGTGGCGGAGCCCGCCGGGGACCGCCCTGCTGGCCGGGGCCTTGCTGACGCATTTCGGCCTGTCGCTCCGCGCGCTCTATCGCCGGCGGACCCTCCAGATGACGAAGCGGGAAAGCGCGCAACTCGGTTTCGGCCTGCTGTTTCCCTTCCTCATCGTATCGCATGTGGTGGGGACCCGCATCGAACCCGCGCTCACGGGAGTCGCATCCACCTTCGCGGACCAGGTCCGCGCCCTTTGGATCACGGCGCCGATGAACGGCGGGCGGCAGGTCGTGGCGCTGCTGATCGGCTGGGCTCACGGGTGCTTCGGCTTCTGGTTCTGGCTCAGGACGAAACCCTGGTTTCCGCGCTGGACGTGGCTGCTCCATCCGGCGGCGCTGCTGCTGCCCGTTCTGGCCCTCCTCGGCTTCGCGGAAGCCGGGCGGGAGATCGTCGATCGTGCCGACGTCGCGGCACCTGTCCTCGGCGCCGCCCCCCACCCGCTCGTGGCGCCCGACACGTTGCGGGCGCTTCTCTATGCGGGATTTGCCGGCGCCATCGCGGCCGTTCTCGTGGCCCGCGCCGTCCGCTACGTCCGCGGGCGCCACAAGCGGATCCGCATCCGATACGCCGACGGGCGCAACATCTCCGTCCCGCTGGGCTACAGCGTGCTCGAGGCGAGCCGCGAGGGTCAGATCCCGCATGTCTCGATGTGCGGCGGTCGCGGCCGATGCTCGACGTGCCGCATCCGCATCCTGACCGGTGCCGATCTGCTCCCGCCTCCGAGCCCGCAGGAAGCCGCGACCCTCACCCGCTCGCAGGCAGCACCCGATATCAGGCTGGCCTGCCAATTGAGGCCCCGCCACGACATCACGGTCATGCCCGTCTTCGCGGCCCCGAGGCCCCGAACCGCCAACCTGCAAGGTCCCCGGGTCGGCTCTGCGAGCCACGAGCGCGAACTGGCCGTCCTGTTCTGCGATCTCCGCGGCTTCACGCGCCGGGCCGAGCAGTGGCTGCCCTTCGATACGGTCTTCCTCCTCAACCGGTACTGCGAACTCGTGGGCGAGGCGGTCGAACAGGCGGGCGGTTATCTCGACAAGTTCATCGGCGACGGCGCCATGGCGCTGTTCGGCCTCGCCAGCACACCCGAAGCCGCGTGCCGACAGGCTCTGGCGGCAGCGGCGCAGATCGCACGGAGTCTCGCCGCGTTGAACACCGAATTCGCCGCCGAGCTCGTCGAACCCCTGCGGATCGCCATGGGGCTGCATACCGGGCCGGGCATCGTGGGCGACATGGGCTACGGCCAGGCCGTCCGCCTGACGGCCGTCGGCGACGGCATCAATGTGGCAAGCCGGCTCGAAGGCGAAGCGAAGGAACTCGACGTCGAGGCGGTGGTTTCGACGGCCCTGATGCGGCGGGCAGGGTTCGATGTCCGCGCCTACCGGCAGCACAGGTTCGCGATCCGGGGCCGGGTCGAGCCGATCGACGCGGTGTTGGTGCCCGAGGCCTCGCGCCTCTTCGACGGCCGCTCGTCGACACCACGGGAACGCGAGGCGAGCCAAGACGAAGCCACGATTAGGCTGTAGTGGCGCCGTGTCGATGTCCGACACATCGCATTGACGGCCGTTTGTCGGCGAGGCAGAGGAGGTCCTGCCTCGCATCGCGATCGGTCGGGGAAGCGGAACTTCTGCAAGAGGCATGATGAGCGTCGGAGAAACCTCGGAGCCGGCCCTGTCCCGCACGCGGCCCGCTCCCGCCC
>CAXUOD010000395.1:0-2628 GCA_964252585.1 uncultured Lichenihabitans sp.
TGTGAAATCGCCCGCAATAGTGCCCCCCTGAGGGGCGGTTTTCGCGTCCGATCGTGACCCCTCCTCGAACGCTGTGTGTCAGCGTCCCTTCCTTGGCCCTGTCGGCCGGGAAGGATGTCAGGGGGATGATTGGCGTGGACATGATCGGCCGGATCCGGCGTGCGTATTTCGAGCAGCACCGGCCTATCAAGGAGATCGTCCGGACGCTGTCGGTATCGCGTGCGACGGTGCGCAAGGTGGTCCGTGGACAAGCGACCGAGTTCAAGTACGAGCGTGGTGTCCAGCCGGCCCCGAAGCTAGGCGAGTGGGTCGAGTCTCTGACGGCGATCCTGGAGCAGGAGGCCAAGCTACCGCGTCGAGAGCGCCGGTCGACCCAGCGCCTGTTCGAGGAACTGCGCGGTCGAGGATACGATGGTGCCCACGACAGCGTGCACCGCTTCGCCAAGCTCTGGCGCGAAGAACGGGCTCGCGTCCAGTTCGGGCGTTCGTGCCGATGAGCTTTGCCCCAGGCGAAGCGTATCAGTTCGACTGGAGCCACGAAACGATCACGCTCCAGGGGCTGCCACTGACGATCAAGGCGGCGCACATGAAGCTGTCGCACAGCCGCATGCCGTTCGTGCGTGCCTACTTCCGCGAGACCCAGGAGCTGGTCTTCGACGCTCACGACAAAGCATTCGCGTACTACGGCGGAGTCTGTCGGCGCGGCATCTACGACAATATGAAGACGGCGGTGGAGGCCATCTTCGTTGGTAAGGCGCGGCAGTACAACCGTCGTTTTCTGCAGATGTGCTCGCACCACCTGATCGAACCGGTCGCGTGCACGCCGGCGGCCGGGTGGGAGAAGGGACAGGTCGAGAACCAGGTCGGCACTCTGCGCGATCTGCTGTTCCGCCCCAAGCCGCGGGTAAAGAGCCTTGCCGAGTTGAACGGGTGGCTTGAAGACCAGTGCATCGCCTACGCCAGGCGGACCCGGCACCCGGAGTTCAAAGAGCGCACCATATGGGACGTGTTTCAAGACGAACGCGCTAGCCTGATGGAGCTCCGCGGACCGTTCAACGGCTTCGTCGAGAAGGCGGTCCGGGCCGCTACCACGTGCCTGATCATGGCCGATCACAATCGCTACAGCGTCGACGCGCGTGCCGCGGGGCGGATGGTACTGGTTCGCTCTCATGCCGAGCGTATCAAGGTGCTACTCGACGATGAGGTCGTCGCCGACCATGTCCGCAGCTTCCGGCGCGATCAGGTCATCTACGATCCCTGGCATTACCTGCCTGTCCTGCTGAAGAAGCCCGGCGCCCTGCGCAATGGAGCGCCCTTCAAGGATTGGGATCTGCCGCCAGCCTTGGCCCAGGTGCGCGCCAAGCTGAAGAGCCATGCTGATGGGGACCGCCAGTTCGTCACCGTGCTGGGAGGTGTCCTCGACCACGGCCTGGAGGCAGTCGAGACCGCCTGCGCCGAGGCCTTGACGGCCGGTCTCGCGAGCGCCGCCGTCATCCTGACGGTGCTCGCGCGACAGCGCCAGCCGGCCGAACCGCCCAGTATCACGACGCCGGACGCGCTTCGATTGACGATCGAACCGTCGGCCGATTGCGGGCGATACGACAGTCTGAGGAGGGTCGCCTGATGGAACGTCACGATATTCTGGAAGCGATGAGCGACCTCAAGCTCTATGGCATGCGCGCCAGCTTCGACGAGATCGCCGGCAAGGGGCTCGCTCGGCGAGACGAGATCTATCCGCTGGTTGCCAGCCTGATCCGGGCCGAGCGGACCCATCGTCAGGCCCGCTCGATCAGCTATCGCATCGGAGGCGCCAAGTTCCCGGTGCTCAAGGACCTCGACACGTTCGTGTTCGCGGAGACGCCGGTCGACGAAGGCCAGGTCCGCGAGCTTGCGACTGGCGCCTTCCTGGATGCCAAGCGCAACACGATCTTTATTGGCGGAACCGGAACCGGCAAGACGCACCTTTGCATCGGCGTTGCCTCGGCGGTGATCCGCACCAGAGCGCGGGGACGCTTCTTCAATCTCGTCGATCTAGTCAACCTACTCGAGCAAGAGAAGGCCGCCGGACGCAGCGGTCGCCTCGCCGAGAACCTGCTGCGCTACGATCTCATCGTCATCGACGAACTCGGCTACTTGCCGTTCAGCCAGCCCGGCGGGCAGTTGCTGTTCCATCTCATCAGCAAGCTCTACGAAAACACCTCGCTGCTGATTACCACCAACCTCGCTTTCGCCGACTGGCCTCAGGTGTTCGGCGACGCCAAGATGACCACCGCCATGCTCGATCGCCTCACCCACCACTGCGATATCATCGAGACCGGCAATACAAGCTGGCGCTTCAAAAACCGAAGCTGAGGCCGCCTTCCGACCTTACCCACCTGGGCGCACAGGCACCTCCCACACCCTCCGCTTCGCGCAACGCAAAGCGCTGCGCTCCGGGCGTGGGTCCCTCCTATGCCCCCACGTGGATAAGCCCGGATCGAACGTCTGAGGGGTCGACATTCGGTGCGAAACAGGGGTCACGGTTCCAAGCGATTTGACAGCACCGCGTCGAGGCCGCGCTCCAGCAGGGCCCGGCGGAACCGCACGAAGCTCGTTCGCTCCGGCGTCGGCTCGTGCGTCGCGAAACCA
>CAXUOD010000396.1:0-2609 GCA_964252585.1 uncultured Lichenihabitans sp.
TCGGCCGGCCGCTTCGAACAGGCCGAAGGAGGGACGCTGTTTCTCGACGAGATCGGCGACATGCCGATGGAGGCGCAGACCCGGCTCCTGCGTGTGCTCCAGCAGGCCGAATACACGACGGTCGGCGGGCGCACCCCGATCAAGACCAACGTGCGGATCGTGGCGGCCACCAACAAGGATCTCAGGGTCACGATCCAGCAAGGGCTGTTTCGCGAGGATCTGTTCTTTCGTCTCAACGTCGTTCCGATCCGACTGCCGCCGCTTCGGGAGCGAGCCGAGGACATACCGCATCTCGCCAGGCACTTCTTCGCTGCCGCGGCCGCCGAAGGCTTGCCGCTGAAGCATATGGACACGGGAGCGCATGACAGGCTGAAGCGCTATCGCTGGCCCGGCAACGTCCGCGAACTCGAAAATCTGGTCCGGCGGCTTGCGGCGCTTTATCCGCAAGAGGTCATCACGGCGCCTCTCGTCGAGACCGAACTCGGGCTCAATCGGCCGAACCAATCGATCACCCTGCCGCCCGAATTCTCGGCCGGTACATTGGGCGACCAGGGGGAACTTGCGGCCGCTGCAGGCGATGAGGGTGGCCTGATGGGGGCGGTCGAGCGGCACCTCGCCGATCTCTTCGCCAAACACGGAGACGACCTGCCGCCGCCCGGTCTCTACCATAGGGTCCTGCGCGAGCTGGAAGTCCCGCTCGTATCGGCGGCCCTGGCGGCCACGCGGGGCAATCAGATCAAGGCTGCCGAGATGCTCGGCTTGAACCGCAACACGTTGCGCAAGAAGGTCCGCGAACTCGATATCAAGCTCATGCGACTGCCCCGCTGATTTTCGCCCGTCCGGGGGATTTCTGCCTGGATCCAGTGCCAGGCGTCCCTGCGCCCTGAATTTGTCGCAATCCGGCAACACTGCTGTATAATTACAACGCTGTTCGAACGCGGACGGCGGTGCTCCGGATCGAGAGCGCGGTAGGTTGCTCTTGTCGCGACGGATGGACGATTGACGGAACAGGCGGACAGGAGCGTCGCGAGCCAGCGGTCGGATCGGTCATCCAAGCGACGCTTCAGTCCTCGGATCGCACCGGTGATCGTCGGGCTGGCCCTGGTGTCGTCGCTGGCGACATTCGCGGTCTTTACCGGCTACACGCCCATCGTTCCGACCGACGAGGTCGTGATCGACGCTTTCATCGCCGATGGCGTGATCGCCTGCGTTCTGTTCCTTCTGGTCGCGATCGAGGCCTTCAAGCTCCTCGTGGCGTGGCGCGCGAAACAGGCCGGGGCGCGGCTACACGCCTATATCGTGGTGCTGTTCTCGATCACGGCGGCCGTGCCGGCCGTGATCATGGCGGTCGTGGGATCGGTCGCGCTCGATCGCGGGCTCTACCCCGGCTTCGTCGACGATGTGGGACACTTCATCATCGAAACGAAAGACGCCGCCAAGCTCATCCGCTCGAAGCAATGCGATTCGCTGCAGCGCGATGCCGACCTGACGGCGTCGGACCTCACGCGAGCCCGGGTCGGGTACTCGGATCGCAACTTCTTCCAGAACTACTTCGATTCGCGGGTGAAATCGCTCGGCTTCACCACGGCTGGCATCATGGACAGCAATGGCAAGGTCACGGAACGCGTCGACACCGGCCAGCCCTCCCAGCCGATCCGGCCCAGCGCCGCAGACCTCGAAGGGGCCAGAACGGGCGAGCAGGTCTGCTTCCGCCTGGACAGCGGGCGAAGCTTCGTGGTGCTCCGCTTCCTGCCCGCCTACGACAACAGCTTTCTTTACGTCGGCCGCCCCCTCGATCCGTTCACGATCGCGTTCCAGCAGCACGCCGAAGACATCAACGACGCTTTCGTCCATTTCGACACCCACCGTCGCGCCATTCAGATCGCCTTCATCATCATGTATGGGCTCCTGGCCATCATCATGCTGCTGTCCGCGATCTGGCTCGGCCTGTCCTTCGCCAATGTTCTCGTGGCGCCGATCCGCAGGCTGATCAACGCCACCGACCAGGTGTCCTCCGGCAATCTCTACGTCCAGGTGCCGGTGCGTCGGTCCGAAGGCGATCTCGCCCGGCTCGGCGAGACGTTCAACAAGATGATTTCCGAACTCCGCCTGCAACAGAACCGCCTGATCGCGGCGCGCGAGACGATCGACGAGAGGCGGCTCTTCACGGAAGCCGTGCTGTCGGGGGTGCCGGCCGCGGTGATCGGCATCGACGCCAAGGGAGATGTGACGGTCGTCAATCCATCGGCTCAGAAACTGCTCGGTACCGCCGCGCCGGCCGATGCGGCGGTCGTGGGGCGATCCCTGACCGAGATGATACCGGAACTCACGCCGATCGTCTCCGAAACGCGGGCCGCCCGGCAACGCCTGCAGCAGGGGCAAATCACATTGAGCCGCGGCAACCGCGAGCGCAGTTTCAATGTGCGCGTGACGAGCGAACTGTCGGCCAAGGCCGAGCGGAACTACGTCGTGACGCTCGACGACATCACCGACCTCGTCGCAGCGCAGCGCACCTCGGCCTGGGCCGATGTGGCGCGGCGCATCGCGCACGAGATCAAGAATCCTCTGACGCCGATCCAGCTCTCGGCCGAGCGGCTGAAGCGGCGCTA
>CAXUOD010000397.1:0-2594 GCA_964252585.1 uncultured Lichenihabitans sp.
GACGCTCCTTGATGAAGCGGCGCTCCATCTGGGCCACCATGCCCAGCACGGTTAAGACAAGGTGGCCCATTTCGCCGCGGGTCGAGACGTGCGGGTCTAGCACGGTGACAAAGGCCTCGCGTTGCTCGCACTCATGGATCAGGTTGAGCACGTCGCGGGTATCGCGGCCGAGCCGATCGAGGCGGGTGACCACGAGTTCATCACCCGGCCGCAGGAATTCCAACACGGTCGCCAGCTCGGTGCGGCCGTCGCGGCTGCCACCGGAAAACCTTTTCAGAACGAATCACCCCGCAGCCCTCGGCCTTGAGCTTCGTGAGTTGGACGTCGAGGTCCTGGTCGAGCGTGCTGACGCGGGCATAACCGATGCGGGCCATGGTGTGTCACCTCGGGGTTTAGGCCTGAGCTGACTACCGTAACCTCGAATAGTCGTGTCAACCCCGATGTGACGCCGGAGTTGTAACGCCCATCATGTCACGCCGGGGTATACCCGGAAGTTGCGAGCCCAGGACAGCAAGGACTTCGGACCCGCAGACACAGGTCCTCTCACCATCCTGCTACCGCCTCCAGCCGCCAAGGCGTCCACCTGTACGTTCAAGCGAGAACACGCAGAACCACGGCCGCCCAGGTCCGTTCCTTGGCCCTCTCGTGTGACCTGTCACAAGCCAACCGCGGTCTTCGTCGCCCCGCCGTGTTGGGTAACCCGAGGACGGCAGCGGATCTTTACCGCGCTCTTCGTGAACACCTCGTCCGACGCCCTACTCGACCATATAAAAGCCTCGCCGGGGCGCAGGTTCGCCATTTTCTCAGGGGTGAGGGAGCCGAGGGCCGCGTTCGCCTTCTGGATGTGCTTGAGCCACGCGGGCGAGTTGAACTTGTGGAGGATGACTTGACTCGAGAGCTCGATGAGCGAAACGGGCACCGAAGGCGGATCCTGACTCGCGACCATGATGCTCGTGCCCTTGTGACGCATCTCGCGCACGACTTCGATGAGGCCAGCGACAAGGTCCGGGCTCTCAATGTACTTGTGGGCCTCGTCGAAGACGACGAGCTTGTTGAACGAGCGCTCTATCCCCTGCGCGTCACGGTACTTCGCATCTGCGAAGAGCTGGAGGAGCACCACGAAGAGCCCGAGCGCTTCGTCCTTCTCGATGAACTCATCTCGAAGGTCAACAATGATGAGGCGGCCCGCGCGGATCTCATCCTTTATCCCGCAACGCGACCGTCTTCGCCGGACGACAGCTGTGATGCAGTACAGGCCAGTCCAGCCACGTCGGCCAGCTCAGTGCGTTGACGAAGCGCCTCTGCGTCGTTGCCCACTTTGAGGCTTACCGGACAGAGCAGGCTCCCAGATTAGCCTGTGCGGCTGCTAGAGCCGCTTCCGCGCGGCTTGAGTCGGGCGAGGTAGCGCGTCCGGCTCTGTTCTGATTCGATGGTGTTCCTTCAAGGGATCACGGTGATGCCCAGAGCCCTTTCGCTGGATCTTCGCGAACGCATTATCGCCGCCATTGCGGCCGGGTCGTCCTGCCGCCAGGCGGCCGAGCGTTTCGAGGTCGGAGCTGCGACGGCCATCCGCTGGCAGGCCCGGTTCCGGTCGGAGGGCGAGGTTGCCGCCAAGCGGACGGGCGGAGCGCTCGCTACACGCGCGACATAGGCGACCATCTGCAGCTCGATGTCCGGAAAAATCCAGCGAGGACCGGTACAAGCCGTCACAAAATGTGGGCTGCGATGAGGGGCGCAGCGATCAGCCTAGGCTGAAAAGCCGATTTTTACAACGACTTAAGTGGTGTAAGTGGCGGAGAGGGAGGGATTCGAACCCCCGATGGGCTTGCACCCATGCCGCATTTCGAGTGCGGTGCATTCAACCACTCTGCCACCTCTCCGTTCTTCCGGGGTGAGCGGTGAGAGGGTAGTAGCAGCCTAGTCCCTGTCGTGCAAGCCTTTCGCTAACGTCCTCGCATCAAACGGCTTTTCTCTCTTCCTGCTGTCGGCTTCGCTTAGGGTTATCACGATTTTTTGCCTTCGCAATCGGCTCACAAGTCGGCCGGAACCGCTCCGATCTCATGTCTCAATATCTGTCCGAGATCATTTTGTTTTATGGCAGAGTTTTCGCAGCCTGAGACGAGGGGAAGCCAAGTGGAGAAAGGCAAGCGCCTTGCGCGACAAGCATTCCCAGTGCTTGGCCAGACGGCGACACCGGTCGAGATCGCAAGTGGTCGCTCGGGCCAGGCGTTCATCGAGCCGCCGGTCCAGGGCGCGCCGCCCGAACGTGACGGTCGAGGCCGCGAGCGTCGTAGCGGCCTCGGCCAGGGCGAGGGCCGAGCCACAGCTTGAGCCCCAGCGCCAGGGCTTCGTCGCGGCCTTCGCGCGCGTCGGCGACATCGCGTGCGAGGTAGGCCAGGCAGGTCTGGTGAGCCTTTCCGTGTCCCCGCTGGGCCGCGTAGCAGTCCGACAGCCACACGTCCGGCCGGTGCTCGCCCATGATGTCGCGCACCACGGACGTAGAGCGCGTCGGGGCGACGTGGTGGACCACGGCCTCGGTGCAGCGGAACACCCAGTGGAAGCTGTCGGTGCCCTCGCTGCGGATGGCGGTCTCG
>CAXUOD010000398.1:0-2562 GCA_964252585.1 uncultured Lichenihabitans sp.
TGGCGCCGAGTCGCCCTGATGCATCGTTGCCGGAGAGCAGACGTCGTCGGGATCTGACGTGGATGGAGATCACTCATCGATGGCGACACCAATCTCGTGGTTAATGGAGCTCGTAAGCCACCGAGCTCCACTCAGAGGTGTCAGGGACGACTTAGGTCGGCAAAGCCACTTGGGTCGGCTCGGCGACTGTCTTGCCGTTGTGCTCGGCCCGGAACTTCCGGCCGGCCTCATAGGCGGCCTTGCGGACCCGCATCACCCCACCGAGCGGCCGGTGCGCGGCCAGGCCGTGCCAGGGGCTGAACATCATGTGATCGTCCACCGCTTCGGAACGGGCTTCACTCCACGCTGTCTGCGGCTTGGCGGTGATGCGGGCGACGGCGACATAGGGGCTGGACTCCTCCGGCCACGTTTTGGCCGCGTTCTCGATCGGCATCTCGTGAGCGGCGGACCGGAGTTGCGCGCGCAGCTCCCACTCGCCTCCTTCCGTAGCGAAGAAGTCGATCATCGACTCTCGTAGAGCGTTGGGCACGCCGTTCACCTTCAACGGCTCGTCCTTGAGGGCGGCCAGCCCCGCTGAGACAGGGAACACACCAACCTTGGCTACATATTCACCCCAGAGCAGGGGCACGCCGGTGTAGAAGCTGGTGCCCAAGATGTGCGTCTCCGGCACGCCGCCGAGCTGGGCGACGGTGGAGTTCGGCTCCCCGGTGGTTGCGATGATGGCCTTCTGCACCTGCTGAAGCAGAGCCGACTGCACCTTCTTCACGCCCTCGATCTCGTCGGTGGTCGGCGCGAGCAGTTTCAAGTTGGCGAGGAACGCCTTGGGCGTCGGCGCCCCGAACGCTTTGCCGTCGGTCATCACGAAATCCTGCGTGGTGTCGCCTTCCGATCCGGGCAGGCGGCCGCCTTCAACGCCGACGATCTTCAGCGCCAACCCGCGCGGCGTGGAGACGCTGTCGTCCAGAATGTCTCCCGGGACGGTCGAGAAGCGCATGATCGCCTGATAGCGGCCCGGCTTGGCGAAGAGGCCCTGCGCGAGCGAAACGGGCAGGCTGTCGAATACCTCGACCTCCGCCTCGAGAATGCCGTGCGTCTTGGCGTGGACGCTGCGGATGGCGTGACCCCCGTCCTTCAAGGTCGTCTCGGAGATCGACCGCATCGTGTCGATCAGGCCCTGAGTGGTCTCGGCCTCATCCTCTGGAATCTCCTCGTCGGCGACGGAGTAGGGGATGGCGAGAGCCGGTTGATTGAGCATGAGTTTGCTTCCGATCCTATCTGGCGCACTGACAAGGTTCGACGACGCGAGGAGGGCTCGACTACGACGAGTAGCCGAGCTCAGGGTCACGCGCGGAGTTCAGACGCAATGCGTTGGGTGATCATCGTGTGCTCTTTGAAGGTCGCAAGCGCCAGAGTTGCGAGGTGACGCCCTTGCATTTCTCCCATGTCCGTGGTGTCCGCGGGAGAGTTCGCCAGGTAGGCGGTGGCCAGGTCGCGCAGGAACACGTGGTTCTCGTATTGCGCGTCGATGTAGGCCTGGTCGAACGCTTGACCGGACGGAGCGGAGCGAATCTTCTCCAAAGTCGCCCGCGCCTTCGCATCCATCGGCGGCACCGAAGTGCCGAGCTGCTTCAGGACCGTCGTGACGGCGATCGCCTCCGTCAGTTCAAAGCCGGCGAACTCGTGAGCGTCGGGCTTTTGGGCTCGGTCGACGGCGATCTGGCTTGTGACCAGCGACAGCTGGGCGGGGCCGATTACGCCCATCTGAAACTGCTGGTGGGTGCGCGTCCCCGAGACGTCGGGCATCGGCATCGTGGAGGGATCGCGATCCATGTCGTGGCGACCCTGCGCCATCACCGCGGCGGGTGCGGCGATGAGAGCCACCGCGGCCCCCGTCAAGATCGTGCGGCGGTCGGTGAGCATCTTGAGTCTCCAGCTGATGGCCATCGAGCGCACGTGGGCGTGAGCGAGACCACGACTGCAGACGGCCGGGGACGACGATGGTTCATGCCATCACCAGCGATTGGATAGCCGGTCTGTCAGTCTGGACGATGAGACACTTTCAGGAGGCCCGTCCGGAGATGGGCAAGGACGGCCGCTGTATCCTCTGATCCCGGTATGTCGTGGGCAGGGCGCCGTACGTCGCTTCGAATGCGCGCGAAAAAGGACGCGACCCGGCATAGCCGACGCTTCGCGCGATGGCCTTCACGGGAAGGTCGGAGACCTCCAAGAGACGCGCGGCCACACGCAAACGCGTCTTCTGGACAAAATCGATCGGCCCTTGAGCGAACGCGCGTGTGAAATGGTCGGAGAAGGAGGCTCGACTCATTCCGGCGAGTTCGGCCAGGCTTCTGACCGAATGGTCAGCCGCCGGATCGTCGATGACGGCCACGATCGCGCGAGCGAGGCGGGGGTCGCGGAAGGCGGCGGCGGGAAGCGTGTCGCCGTCCGCCTGCGACCAGCGTGTGCGTAAGAGCGAGATCAGCGCCTGCTTCATCAACGCCTGACACATCGCCTGCGTGCCGATCCCGGCGCGCGCGATCTCCTGCCGCATCGCCTCGAAGA
>CAXUOD010000399.1:0-2518 GCA_964252585.1 uncultured Lichenihabitans sp.
CGATATTGTTTGGAGGGCTTGTAGTTTCAACCTCAATTAAATTCGGCTATGCTCAATATGAGAATGACTTTTTCCAGTTGGTTCAGCATCCAACGCAAAGTGCTGAGAGCGCCACACCACCGGAGATGAGCGGTGCAGTCCGTCGGATCAAGCCTGGTGACTTGGCAAACCTCATGTTTCCGTTTTCGGCTGTCGACGTCAATCTCACGGCACTTACATCCATATCCGGGGCCTATCTCTACGCGTTTGGCGTCATCATATTCGGGTATCGAACCCGGACTCTGGTGTCATTCGATCTCTGGTGGTGCACATTCAGACTCCTTATCGCCGTGCCTCTTGGACTCAGTGTAGCGTTACTCGGAAACGACTCATTGGGTCCATTCATCGGATTTGCACTTGGCGCCTTTCCCATGGATGCGATCACGAGAGTCTTGCGTCGCTCGGCTGCTAAAACGTTAAATGTCGACGACAGTTCCTCATCTGCGGATACACTGATCAACATCGTTGGAGCGACTCAAGCGATTGTGTCAAGGCTCGAAGCAGAAGGTATAGACTCGATCCAGCAACTTGTCGGGGTCGATCCAATTTCGCTCGCGTTGAGAGCCGGTCTGCCATTTGACTTTGTTATTTACGTCGTTTCCCAAGCAGTAGTGTGGCTCCACCTTGGAGAGCAGACAAGTGAGATGGTCAAATGCGGGTTGGGGGATGCGAAAAAGGTTTTGGATATCAATCAAAGATTAACGGAAAACGATGAGGCCGCCACGCAATTGGTGCAGAAAGTCGCAGAAAGTTGCAATATCAGCGCTGATATCATTCAGTTTCAGATACAAAGCATTGCAAATGACAAATACGCTGTTTTCCTTGCTCAATTTGCTTCCTGAAGTGTGACGTGATATCTCATCATAGAGGATATTTCGAGGAGAGCTCAATTCTCAATCTTTGAGCTGCCGCACATCTTCATATGCTCGCTCAAGATCTGCAAGGGACGGTCGTCGCCGTATCCCTGACCAATGGTCCGCGTCCTCCACCCATCGGCCACTTTTTAAACGTCGTGCGGGACCTGAGCTGCCCTGAACCGATCACGCGTCGCGTGTCGGAAACAGTGTGTCGCGTCGCCGCTCTCCAGCCTTTCAGGGGTGCTGAGCCACTTGTTCATCGTGTGAGCGTCTTTCGGCTTCGCCCCACTCCAGCAGGGCGACGAGCGTCGCCAGGGCGGCCAGCGCGACGACCAGGGGCAGGGGCTGGATCCGCCGCACCGGCTCCAGAACGGCACCGGGCGCGAAGACGATCCAAATCAGAAACGTCGCGAGCGCGTCGGCGCCGAAGACCCACCAGGCGGCCCGCCGCGAGATGCGGTATAGCAGCACCGCCGCGACCACGTAGAGCCCCGCCACGATGCTGTAGCTGCCGTGGACCGTGACGGCCCCGGAGCCGCCGAACTCCAGGACGGCGAAGCTGAGGCAGGACAGCGCCGTCAGGGTCGCCAACGCGGCCCAGCCGCGGTCGATGCGCCGGGCGAAACGGGGGACGGCCAGGACGATCAGCAGCGGCCAAGCCAGGTTGAACAGGCCGAGCGCGCGGAACACGTGGACGGTCTGGTCCACCCGCAGCACGGTGCCGAGCGACACGAGGTCGTAGCGCAGCTTGCTCGGCGTCACGTCCCAGGTGTCCGGCCCGTCGACGAGCGGCACCTGCAGCCTCGCATCGCGGATGCCGGCGAAGAGCCGCAACGCCAGGGCGTCGAGGTCGCCCTCGCCCCACAGGATCGCCAGGTTCTGCCTGCGGGCCTCCACCCACGAACCGAGGGTCAGGCCCGAATAGGACGTCCACAGCGCGTCGAGGATCGGCCCTTTCGCGTCGATGTCCGTGTCGGTGAGGTGCATGCGGATCAGCCGTCCGTCGTTGGGATCGACGAAGCGGCCGTAGGCGGCCCAGGGCGCGTGGAGGCAGAGCACGGCGCCGCCCGCCAGCAGCGTCGCCCTGAGGTCGAGCAGGCGGGCACCCGCCACCATCAGCCCGAGGGGGATGACCGCGAACGCGATGGCGCCGTGCGACAGCAGCGCCAGACCGACGCCGAGCCCCAGCAGGAGCGCTTCGCCGCGCGACGCGCGCCGGCGCTCGACAAGGGCCGGCCCCAGCGCCGCGCAGCCGGCGAACAGGCAGGCCGCCGCCAGCAGTTTCGGCCAAGCGTAGACGGATTCGTAGTAGCTGAAGCCCGACAGCGCGAAGGCCAGCACGGCGAAGCGCGTTTCCCCCCGGCCGAAGCCGAGCGCCCGGCACAGCGACCACGTCGCCCCGACCGCGAGGGCCTGCAGCGCCGTGCCCAGCGCCCGGTAGGCGAGCTCCGGATCGAGGACCCGCCACAGCGGCGAGAAGAGCAGGACGACGCCGGCCTGCAGCGGCGGCCGGTCGGAGAAGTACCAGCCGAAGAGGTCAGGGCCAGTGCGCGACGGCAGCCGGCGGAACACGGCCTCGGCGAAAAGCAGCGGGATGCGGTCGTCGTAGGGCATCGTCCGCT
>CAXUOD010000400.1:0-2497 GCA_964252585.1 uncultured Lichenihabitans sp.
GCGACGGCGAGAGCTGGACGCGGCAGACGGTCGACTTCGCCGGCCTGCCCGAGATGGCCCGCACCTTCCTGCAGGTCGCGGCGGGTGCGGCCGACATCCCGGTGACTCGCCTGCTCGGCCAGTCGCCGGCGGGATTGTCAGCCACGGGCGAGAGCGACGTCCGGAACTACTACGACATGATCGCGGCGCGTCAGGAACTCGATCTCCGGCCGCAGCTGGAGCGCCTGGACCGTCTGATCTGCTGGTCGGAGGGCATCGACGAGGGTGCGCTGTCCTTCGCGTTCCGCCCGCTGTGGCAACTCGACGAGCCGGCGCGTGCGGCGCTGGCGCTTTCCCGCGCGCAGACCACGCAGGTCTACGCGGGGCTGGGGCTGTGGCCGGCGGAGGTGACGGCCAAGCTCGCCGAGGCGCAGGTGTTCGCGGACGGGACCTATCCGAACGCCGCGGCCGTGTTCGCGGAGAGTGGGGCAGCCGGAACCGGGTACGCCACGGCTGACGCGTTTCCGGTCCGTCCCGGCTTCAACCCCGCACAGCCACGCGATCCCGATGGGCGCTGGACGGCTGGCGGCGGGACAACATCGGCGCCCTCGATCGTTCCCGTCACCCAGCCCAACGATGAGGATCCGGATCCCACTCCAGAACAGGAAGAGGAGGAACTGGAGCGAAGGCTCAAAAGGCAGGAAGACCCGCTCAAGTTCTTCCGCCAGGGGATCGGCCCCGATGGGATCATCCGCATCCCGCTTCGACCTGGAGGAGATGGAGCGCCAGCTGTCAGGATGCCCCCTGCCGGCCGGCCTCTCGAAGGACCGGGGAGCCCGACCACACCGGAATCACCATCGACACCGCGCGTTTCTGCGCCTGCCGTCACACCCCCGCGCGCTCCGCAGTCGCCTGCACCGGCCCCAGCCGCGGGCGGATTGCCGATCGGAAGTTCGAGCACTTCCCCTCCGCTCGTATACTCGATCAAGGTGCCCACCGATGTGAGCTTGGTCGCTTCCGGAAGGACCGTCAGCGAAAGGGCCACAGCTTACGAGGACGCGGCTCGCAATGTCCTCGGTTTCAGCCCCGCCCAACTGAAGAACAAGCTGGGCGACAAGGTGCCGGACGGCATTCAAGGGCGATTAGCTCTCGAAGTGAAATATGTGGACGACTTTTCGGTGTCTCCGCGGAATCCCGATTACAAGATCCCTTACCCGAGCAGGCTCGCGGAAGACGACGTCGCACAGGCGAAAAAATACGATGAGGCGTTCGCCGACGGCGTGCTCTGGGTCACAAATAGCCCGGAATTGGCATCCATCTACACATCGACATTCGATGCCATCGGTCTGACGAAATCGCGCGTCGTCGTGGTACCATCAGTTAGGAAATGAGAGATGTCCGACGATGAAGATCAACTCATCGGAGAGTTTCCGGCACGTCTCATCGGATATGATTACGACAACCCGTCTCGCCCTTTCACATCCGAGCAGATCGCCCACATCGAGTCGATTAGAGAGTTCCTGTCCGAAGACGAACTCGCTCAGGCGAGGAGATTGGAGAAATTCCACTATAATACCCTTGTTGGCAGGCCGAATGAACTCGGAATAGCCGGCTTACGCTCGTCCGAAAAGACTTACTGCCTTTATCTGCAGCGCTATGACGACAAGACCTATGGTGAAATCGTCGATAAGTTCATCGACACCGCCTACGAGCGGCGGCCCGTGGAAAAGCCGGGCGGCATCCGCACGCTGGGATATCGGGTGACGACGCCCGATGGCGGACGCCACTATGCGCTCGAGTGCAACGGGAATCTCCAAGCGTGGATCGATCGCATGCTCGAGGTGGCGGCCCAGTTCGGGACCTCGATGGCCTGGTTCGATCGCGGCAAGTTCTGCCTGACGGACGGGCGCCGTTTCGCGTTTTCCGACCTCCGCATCGAAGAGCTCGAAGGCGGGAGGGGGAAATATGTCCCGAAAGGCTGGTGACGTCAGAGATCCTCATTCTGCCCGATGAACGACGGACCTGTCATCAGTCCGCAGCAGGCGAAAGCAGCACGCAGAGGTCTTCACATCTCGGCCCATGAGCGCTGGTCTCCACCCTGCGCGCGCAGCAGCCGAGCTGCAACGCGACTCGCGAGCGCGTCGGAGGGCATCTCTCGGTCAGCGCTCTGGCGCACGCCGCCCCCCGCCCCCGAACGGCCAGTCCACTACTCCCGCGGCCCACAGCGCCCACCACACGAACACGGGTTGGAACGCCAGCCGCGGCCCATGATACCACCAGGACGACGGGATCGGCGGCACGTTCACGTTGTCGATCGCGTGCTTGACGTTGGCCGGGTAGACGCAGACCGCGTAGGCCGCGAAGGCCCAGCCGGCGGCGCGGCGCAGCCGCGGCGTCAGCAGCGCGACGGAGCCGGCGAGCTCGCAGGCGCCCGTCGCCAGCACCACGTCGCGCGGCTCCGGCACCCAGTCCGGCATGATCGGCAGGAAGGCGTCCGGCGACGTCACATGGACCACGC
>CAXUOD010000401.1:0-2490 GCA_964252585.1 uncultured Lichenihabitans sp.
GCCGGCCGCTGGCCGTCCGGCCGCGTCGCGACGATGGACGAGGAGGTGCGCCAGCCGGGCCGGCGCTGCATCGCCACCGTGTCGACGCCGAACTGGCTAAGGCGCTGCAGCACCCAATCGCCCATCATGTCGTCGCCGACGCCACCCACGGCGCGGGTCGAGAGGCCCATCTTGGCGGCCGCGATCACGGCCGTGCCGGCTGCGCCCGATACGGCGAGCGTGAGGTCCTGGATGAAGTGCGTGCCGCCGCCCTCGGGAATGGCCGTCACGGGCCAGCCGAGGCAGTCGAAGGTGATGAAGCCGACGGACGAGTAATCGAGGCGGCCCGGCCGCGCGCGCTCGACCTTTCCCTGCGCGGCATCCGCGCGATCGCGATGGTCCGCCAAAGACGTTCCCTCCCCTGCTTCGGCCGCGGCGTTCTGTCGACGCTCTGCAGGCTTGCTCGAAGTCACATCTTCGTACAATTGTCTTATAGATATGTCAATTGTGCAAACCTCATGGTCAGCCGTTTTCGCAGATCGGCGGAGTTGCCGCGACCGCTTCGCCGGCGCGGTAAGATCACTGCAGCATCGGTTTCTGCAGGCTATGTCCATCCTGTCGGGGGTCGCCCCGACCCCAACATGATGGCACCCTCGCAACCCTGGCGTCGGCGCTCGGCAATCCGTGACCGACCGCGACGCGACGGGCTCGATTGGGGCCGCCTTGCCCGAAGCTCCGGCGGCGCTCAGGGCCGTCGCGGCAACTTGGCAGGCGAAGCACGAAACGTCGCCCGACGACGTCAAAGCGACAATGACTGTGAATGAGCGTCGAAACTCAGTTTTGGCGCCGAACTGTTGCTTTATAAGATGAACGGAGGTAGTACATTCCCGGGCAGAGCAAATAATACATGACAACTTACCGGGACTGTGTGCCGGTCGGTAGATGGAAAACCCGACGATCTCAGCACTTGAACGGCTTACAGCCGTATGGTGCCCTGGAGAGGACTCGAACCTCCACGGTGTTACCCACTGGTACCTGAAACCAGCGCGTCTACCAATTCCGCCACCAGGGCCTCGACCGATCTTCTATGGATGCCGGTCTGGGCTGTCAATCAGATAAAACCGGAAACGCAGGGCAGTCGGGTGATCAGGGATCTGGTCGTAAGCTGCGGAACGGTGGTGGATGGCGATCACGGCGGATCGGATTCAGGGCCACGGCTGTGATCCATGGGACCGCGTGGCGCGGTCACCATCGCTGCAAGCATCTCCTGCCATTCGGCTCGTCGCGCCGCAGTAGAGACGCCCTCCAGGGTTCATAACAGCCTCTAGCCGGAAAGGTCGGCCGTTCAGCGCCCCCGGGCGACGTCGGCCACCAGCGCCGTCACGGCGTCGATCGAGCCGTCGTCGAGCCCCGCCCAGAGCGGCAGCCGGACGAGGCGCGCGCTGAGATCGTCGGTGACGGGGAGGGGACCGCTCTGCCGCGCGAAGCGGAGGCCCGCGGGCGCGCTGTGCAGCGGCACGTAGTGGAACACCGCCCCGATGCCGGCCGCCCTGGTGCGCCGCAGGAGTTCGCCGCGCTTCTCCACGCTCGGCATCACCACATAATAGATGTGGGCATTATGGTCGCAGATCTGGGGAACGGTCGGACGTGACAGCAGGCCTTCGTGCGCCAGCGGCGCCAGGACACGGTGATAGCGGTCCCAAGCGCGGTGGCGGGCGGCCTGGATCTCGTCGATCTTCTCGAACTGCGCGAGCAGGAAGGCCGCATTGAGCTCGCTCGGCAGATAGGACGAGCCGACGTCCACCCAGGTGTATTTGTCGACGCGGCCCTGCAGGAACTTGGTCCGGTTGGTGCCCTTCTCCCGCAGGATGTGGGCGCGCTCGACGAAGCGCTCGTCGTTGATGAGCAACGCACCGCCCTCGCCGGCGATCAGGTTCTTGGTTTCGTGGAAGCTGACGGCTCCCAGGTGCCCAATCGACCCCAGCGGCCGGCCGTCGTAGCGCGCCGCGATGCCCTGCGCGGCGTCCTCCAGGACGAGCAGGCCGTGGCGCTCCGCGATGGCCATGATCTCGTCCATGGCGGCCGAAACCCCGGCATAATGGACCACGAAGATCGCTTTGGTGCGGCCGGTGATCGCGGCCTCGATCAGGCGCTCGTCGATGTTCAGCGTGTCCGGCCGGATGTCCACGAAGACCGGGACGGCGCCGCGCAGCACCGCCGCATTGGCGGTCGACACGAAGGTGAAGGAGGGCATGATGACCTCGTCGCCCGGCGCGAGGTCGAACAGCATCGCCGCCATCTCCATGGCGGCCGTGCAGGAATGCGTCAGCAGGGCCTGACGGGTCCCCGTTTCGCGCTCCAGCCAGGTGTTGCAGCGCTTGGTGAAGGGCCCGTCGCCGCTGAGGTGCCGGTTGCCGATCGCTTCCGCCAGATAGGCGAGCTCGTTGCCCGCCGGCATCGGCAGGTTGAAGGGGATGGCGGGGCGGTGGCTGTCGCTCGATGACACGGTGA
>CAXUOD010000402.1:0-2483 GCA_964252585.1 uncultured Lichenihabitans sp.
GGGGCAGGGGGGCCTTGCCGACGATTGCAGCCAACTCTGTCGACGGCGTCAGGGGTTTCATCAGGGCCGCGCCGGGCTTCTTGGCGGGGGCGGTGGAAGCTTTGGTGACCAAATCAGCTTCCTGGGCTTCAGAGCTGTCGGCAGCCCCTACGCGGGGCGGCGGTGCTCGGTCAAGCTTGGGCCGGAAGCGCCATCAAGGTCGGATCCCGGCCGGCTGGGGCAGGGTAAGCGCACGGCAGCGACACGAACAGGACGTCGGCGACTGCCGAAGCTACTGGACCTGCTTGATCAACGCGTCATACTCGCTGCACACGGTGTCCCAATCGACCGCGCCTCCAGACATCATCTTCTGCTGGTACGATTGCATGACCGGCTGCATCTTCATCATGACGGCCTGGGCCGTGACAGGATCCTGAGACAACTTGGCCTGCAGGATCTGGCTAAGCTGGGTGCCCTTGGCTGTGGCTTCCTGTTGAGTGCAGGCCGCCTGGGCTAAACCGGGGAGAAGAACCATCGACGTCAGAGCCGCGGCCAGAGCGTAACGCAGGTGCATGTAGGTTCCTCATTGTTCTGCATTCAACTGGAGTGCAGCCCTATGCGACGCCCTACGCCGGCTCGCCTGGCTCGGTCAAGCTGAGCCGCAAGCACCTTGATCACTGCGGCTAGGGGCCTTCGTAGCCCTTCAGCCCTCTGATGAGGTAGAGGCGGTCATTTCAGCTGACCGATTGCCAGCACGACCTTGCCGGGCGTCCCCCGCTGCTCGAGCTTCGAGATCGCCGCCTCCATCTCACGCCAGCCGAAGAGCGTGCTGCGAACCTCCAAGCGAGCGCGCGAGGTCAGATCGAGCAGGTAGCTCAGGTTTTCGCCAATCGCGTCGTGGTCGAAGGCACGGTACGAGAAGAACGTGTCTACGCAGGCGTTCTCCGCGCCGAAGAACGAGAACATGTCGAACGTGGACTTGGTGCCGGAGCTGTTTCCGAAGCGAATGATTCGACCGTTCGGACGGACGTGCGCGATCGCCTGTTCCAGAGACGTGCCGCCGACCGACTCCAGGACGTAGTCGAACCCACCGCCGGCGACGCCGATCTCTGGGATCACGCTGCGGGTGTCAAATCGCTTGGAACCGTGACCCCTGTTTCGCACCGATTGTCGGCGGTCGAAAAACCCGTCACCACGGCCTCGCTCTTCGTCGCTCCCCAAGCATTATGAGCCGGTCGTGGTTTTCATTCCATGCCGGCACGGCATTTATCGCCGGGAGCCCGCATGCCTTCATCGGTTTTTGTCGTCGATCGCACGACGTGCATGTCCCGTCCCATTCTGGTCGAGACCATCCGATGTTACCTCGAGCAGGATGCCGTCGTTCAGATCGTTGACAGCACCATGCCGCCCGGTGATCGCTTCCGCTACGGAGTCCAGGTGATCGACGGAACAGCTCACGCTTCTGATGCGATTGGACGTCGTCTTGGCGTGTTTGCCGACGTCGCGGCTCTGGTCGACCACGCCGAGGCCGTCACAGGCGTCTGACTGGACGCCCAGCCGCGACCGGGCGACGATGCGATCATGACCGATCAGCCGGTTTTCGCGGTGGACCGCGGTTCTCGCTACACGTCGAGCTTTGGTCGCTGTGGTCAAATTTCACATTGCGCCCGGTTGCACCGTCCAGATCGAAGACACCCACTATTTCGGCGATGACCGGCTTCATACGCAATCCACTTACTGGGAAACGCGATGCAGCTTGTCGATGCCTCTGGCCGACAGATCGGTATCTTCGCCGATCTAGGAACGCTTTTGGCGCACCCCGAGTCGGTGATCGGACGATGCGGGGCTGAAGTCAGCTTTGCCGCATAGCTGACACCTACTTGCGAGCGTCAATCGGCGTGGATGGTGCTACGGTTGAAGCCGGCCATCATCGCGTAGACCACGGGACGGCTAACCATCTTGCGCATTAACGCCAGCGTGTAGGTGAGAGTGCGCATGAGCTGATCCGTCCGATGATGTCTGCCGACAACGCGGACGAGTTGGAATAGGTGCCGCGGTGCAAAGGCTCCGCACTCCCGCCGACAGATCACGCCGCCAGGTGCGGGCTCAGCAGCTTGTCATCTCGAACATGCTTCAAACATCATGTGCGACGAGCCACCGAAGCAGGACGATGGTTACACCGACGGCCATCGCCAGTCCCAGAGCTGCCGCCATGATCCCTCCATCTCGGCGCAGGCCCTCCAGACTGAGCTTCGCCTGACGATGCTGTATCCGCGAATGATGGCAGCCTGTCGGCCTGACCGTTTCCGGCTGTTTCGCCAAGCCGTCAATTGCTGGACGATCTCTGAGCGACGTCGAGATCAAGCATCGGGTGAGGTCGTCACGCCACCAGGACTGTGATCAACCACGCTCAGGTCTCGGACTTCTCCTTGAGCGCCGCAATCACGGCTCGGCATACCGCCACGTCGTCGGCAGGCTCACCGCCCGACGAACCAACGCCGCCC
>CAXUOD010000403.1:0-2467 GCA_964252585.1 uncultured Lichenihabitans sp.
GACGCTCCGAACGGCAGGGGAGGGTGGAAGTCAGTCACTGACAGGTGAGACCGATTTCCGTGGTTGGAGGAGCTCGATCGGCAACCGAGCTCCAGCCAGAGGGCTCGGAGCCGACTCACGTCGGCAGCGACACCTGGATCGGCTCGGAAACCGTTTTGCCGTTGTGCTCGGCGCGGAACTTGCGGCCAGCTTCATAGGCTGCCTTGCGAACCCGCATCACCCCGCCGAGAGGACGGTGCGCGGCCAGGCCGTGCCAGGGGCTGAACATCATGTGGTCGTCGACCGCTTCGGAGCGGGCTTCACTCCAAGCCGTCTGCGGCTTGGCTGTGATACGGGCGACTGTGACGTAAGGACTGGAGTCCTCCGGCCACTCCTTGGCGGCGTTTTCAATCGGCATCTTGTGAGCGTCGGAGCGGAGTTGCGCGCGCAGTTCCCATTCGCCTCCTTCCGTGGCGAAGAAGTCGATCATGGACTCTCGCAGGGCGTTCGGCACGCCGTTCACCTTCAGGGGCTTGTCCTTGAGGGCGGCGAGGCTGGCCGAAACCGGGAACACACCCACCTTGGCGACGTACTCTCCCCAGAGCAGGGGCACGCCGGTGAAAAAGCTGGCGCCGAGGATATGGGTCTCCGGCACGCCACCCAGCTGGGCGACGGTGGAGTTCGGCTCGCCGGTCGTGGCGATGATCGCCTTCTGGACCTGTTGAAGCAGAGCCGACTGCACCTTCTTGACGCCCTCGATCTTGTCGGTGGTCGGGGCGAGGAGTTTCAAGTTGGCGAGGAACGCCTTTGGCGTCGGTGCGCCGAAAGCCTTGCCGTCGGTCATCACGAAGTCCTGCGTGGTGTCGCCTTCCGATCCTGGCAGGCGGTGACCTTCGACGCCGACGATCTTCAGCGCCAAGCCGCGTGGCGTGGAGACGCTGTCGTCCAGGATGTCGCCCGGCACGGTCGAGAAGCGCATGATCGCCTGATAGCGGCCGGGCTTGGCGAAGAGGCCCTGGGCGAGGGAGGCGGGCAGATCGTCGAGCACCTCGATTTCCGCCGCTAGAACGCCGTGCGTCTTTGCGTGGACACTGCGAATCGCGTGGCCTCCGTCCTTGAAGGTCGTCTCGGAGATCGTACGCATCGTATCGATCAGGCCCTGAGTGGTCTCGGCCTCATCGTCCGGGATCTCCTCGTCGGCGACGGAGTAGGGGATGGCGAGGGACGGCTGATTGAGCATGAGGTTCCTTCCGATTGAATAATCTAAACCGCTGACGTGGATCATCGAAGTGAGCTGGGCTCGGGCGCCCCCCCCGCGCCCCCCCCCCCAGACCTCATGCGCGAAGTTCACCCGCAATACGTTGGGTGATCATCGTGTGCTCCTTGAACGTCGCAAGCGCCAGGGTTGCGAGATGTCGCCCATGCATCTCGCCCATGTCCCCGGTGTCGGCTGGAGAGTTCGCCAAGTAAGCCGTCGCCAGATCGCGTAGGAAGACGTGATTCTCATACTGTGCATCGATGTAGGCTTGGTCGAACGCCTGACCGGACGAGGCGGAGCGGATCTTCTCCAACGTCGCCTGCGCCTTCGCAGTCATCGGCGGCACCGCATTGCCGAGCTGCTTCAGCACGGTCGTGACGGCGATCGCCTCGGTCAATTCGAAGCCGGCGAACTCGCGTGCGTCAGGCCTTCGGGCCCGATCGACGGCGATCTGGCTCGTGACCAACGACAGCTGGGCGGGGCCGATCACGCCCACCTCAAACTGCTGGTGCGTGCGTGTCCCCGAGACGTCGGGCATCGGCATCGCGGCTGCGTCGCGACCCATGTGGTGGCGACCCTGGGCCATCACCGCGGCGGGTGCGGCGACCAGGGCCACGGCGGCCCCCGTCAGGATCGTGCGACGGTCGGTGAGCATCTCGAGTCTCCTGATGATGGCCATCGACCACACGAAGGCGCGTGCGAGACCAGCACCGCAGACGGCTAGGCGTGGCGCTCGTTCCCGCCATCACCAGCGATTGGATGGGCGGCCTGTCATTCTGGACGATGAGACACTTTCGCTCGATTCATCCCGTGATGGGCAAGGACGGCCGCTGTATGATTTGATCCCTGTACGTTGTGGGCAGGGCGCCGTAGGTCGCCTCGAACGCGCGCGAAAAGGGGCGTGAGCCGGCGTAGCCGACGCTGAGGGCGATGGCCTTCACGGGGAGGTCGGAGACCTCCAGCAGGCGCGCCGCCACGCGCAGACGCGTCTTCTGCACGAAGTCGATCGGCCCCTGCTCGAACGCGCGGGTGAAATGGTCGGAGAAGGAGGCTCGGCTCATCCCAGCGAGCTCGGCCAGGCTGCCGACCGAGTGGTCGGCCGCGGGATCGTCGATGATCGCCACGATCGCACGCGCGAGGCGGGGGTGGCGGAAAGCGGCGGCGGGAAGCGTGGCGCAGTCCGCCTGCGACCAGCGTGTGCGCAGGAGCGAGATCAGGGCCTGCTTCATC
>CAXUOD010000404.1:0-2438 GCA_964252585.1 uncultured Lichenihabitans sp.
TGTCCGTCCAGCGCGACGCTTCGGGCGGCGCGCAATGCTTCCCGGCCCGCGCGCCAGCCCAGTACCGCCGGCACGCCCTGTGTTCGCGCCATGATGGCAAGGTGCGACGTTGCCGCTCCCTGTGTGCAGACGATACCTGCAAGCGTGCCCTGCGGCACCTTCATGAAGTCCCAGGCCGAGACTTCGTCAGCCACCAGGATGGAGCCAGGCGGCACGGTGCCGAGGTCGGCGTCGGCATGGCCGAGCAACGATAGAGCCAGGGCGCGGGTCACGCCACGCACGTCTTCGGCCCGGGCCCGGATATAATCGTCCTCGACACGCTCGAAGGCGGCCGATAGCGCCGTCCCCGCTGCAAGCACGGCCGTGATGGCGTCCCGCCCCGCCCGGATGCCGGTCTCGACGGCATCGACGAACGCCGCGTCGCGCGCGACCTCGATCAACGCGTCGATGATCAGGGCGTCTTCCGGTCCGACGCCAGGTCTGAGCTTGTTGGCGACCAAGTTCGCCGTGGTCGCGTCCAGGGCGGCACGCATCCCGGCGACCTCGTCCTCCACGGCCTCGGGCGGGATTGCGCGATCCGGTGCCCGGAGTTCTTCGGGGAAAAACGCGAAGGCCGGCCCAATTGCCGCCCCCTCGCTGGCCGGAATGCCGGCACGACGGGAGGGTTCGTCGGGTGGAGCCAACGGGAGACTGCCGGAGGCGGGCTCCGCCTTCGGGGCCTCGACGCCGGCCTCCGGCGTGCCCAGGAAACCGCAGAGTGCGTCGAGGGCCGCCGGCGCATCTACACCGGCGGCCGCGACGGCGACTTCTTCCCCTTCCTTGAGCCCGAGCAGCATCAGCTTCACGACGCTCTGGGCCTTTGCCGGTGGCCGACCCTCGCGGCGGACCTCCACATCGGCCACGAAGGTCTTGGCCAATTTGGCAAACTGGGTGGCCGGGCGAGCGTGAAGCCCGTCCTTGACCCGGATCGTGACGAGTCGCTCCATTGTCCCGCTTCAGCCCGCGATGGTCAGCGTGGCACCGGGACGGACGGCCGCCGCCAGCGCAGCCGGATCGACGATGCTAGCCGAGATCTCGCCCGGCCGCTGGCTTTCCGCCGCCCCGTCGAAATTGATGACGACATGCCCCATGTCGGCGATCTTGGCCCAGGCCAGCTTGCCGATGGCGGTCAGCTCCGCGCCGACCTCGCCGATCGTCAGGCTCGCGCCCACCGTCGGCCCGTCCGCGCTCGGCCCCTCTGCAACGCGATGGAGCACCGACACTTCGGCGAGTTCCGGTGGAGCCCCGTCGGCGAACAGAATCAAGATTCCGCCTTCCAGAAGGTCGACGGCGTCGGGGCCTACTGCGGTCAGCGCGGTACGGTAGTGGGTGGTCATCGATGCCTCTTGCTTCAGGAGGATGGTCGCTGCGCAACCCGACGTCCCCCGATCAGGGAGACGCGGGGGGAAACCGTCTCGTCACATCACGAAGAGCGAGAAGATCCAGGCGATGACAACCGACAGAGGCCCCATCACCTGACGGCTGAGCAGCACCGCCGGTACCCCGATCTCGATCGTTTTGGGTTTGGCCTCCCCGAGCGCCAACCCGACCGGGATGAAGTCGCAGCCGACCTGCGTGTTGTAGGCGAACAATGCCGGCAGGCTCATGGCCGGGGCGATCGTGCCGTTCTGGATCTGCGGGCCGATGATGGCAACGCCGATCACCTGAGCGATGACGGCACCCGGCCCGAGGATCGGAGACAGGAATGGCAGGCCGCAGATGGCCGAGATGACGAGCAGGCCCAGGATGTTGTTTGCGAGCGGCCCCATCGGCCGAGCGATGACGTCGCCGATGCCAGTATACAGGATGATGCCGATCAGCATGGTCACGAAGGCCATGAAGGGCAGCACGTTGCGCACGACCTGGTCGATGGTGCGGCGGCCGGCGTTGAAGAAGATGCCGACGACGCGCCCCATGACGCGGCCGATGGAGGCGATCAGTTCGATAAAGCCGCTCCCACCGGACTCCGGCACCAGCACCGGCTTAGCCGTGGCCGCCGCTGCTGGCTTGACGCCGGCGGGGGCGCTGCCCAGGGTCGCACCGGTAGAGGCATCGGCGAACTCGACGTGCTTGTCCTTGACGCCGGAAACGTAGATGTCCTCAGTGATGAACTGGGCGAGAGGACCCGACTGTCCGACGGGCGTAAGGTTGATGGTCGGGATGCGCTTCCGCGGGTAAACACCACAACGCGCCGTACCGCCGCAGTCGACGATCACGCAAGCCATCTCACTCTCCGGTGGTGGCTGGCGGAAGCCGTCCACCGCGATGCCGCCCGTCATTTCCGCAATGAGCTTGGCGATAGGCGGGATGCCGCCGCCCGTCACCGCCACGATCTTGTCGCGCTGGCTCGTCGGCTCGATGACGAGCGGCCCACCCCAACCGCCCGGGCCCGGGCTGAC
>CAXUOD010000405.1:0-2416 GCA_964252585.1 uncultured Lichenihabitans sp.
CCTCCTTCGCGGTGAAGATGCCGATGTGGCCGGTCCACACCTGGCTGCCGGACGCGCACGTCGAGGCGCCCACCGCCGGCTCGGTCGTGCTGGCCGGCATCCTCCTGAAGCTCGGGGGTTACGGCTTCATCCGCTTCTCGATCCCCATGTTCCCCGAAGCGTCGCACTATTTCGCGCCGCTGGTCTTCGCCCTGTCGGTCATCGCCATCGTCTACACGTCGCTCGTGGCCCTGGTGCAGACCGACATGAAGAAGCTGATCGCCTATTCGTCGGTGGCCCACATGGGCTTCGTGACCATGGGGCTCTTCACCCTCAACGCGCAGGGCATCCAGGGCGCCATCTTCCTGATGATCAGCCACGGCCTCGTGTCGGGCGCGCTGTTCCTCTGCGTGGGCGTGGTCTACGATCGCATGCACACCCGCGAGATCGCCGCCTACGGCGGCCTCGTCGAGCGCATGCCGAAATACGCGGTGGTGATGCTGTTCTTCACCATGGCCAACATCGGCCTGCCCGGCACCTCCGGCTTCGTCGGCGAGTTCCTGACCATGCTGGGGGCCTTCCAGGTCAACACCTGGGTGGCGCTGTTCGCCACGCTCGGCACTATCCTGTCGGCCGCCTACGCGCTCTACCTGTACCGCCGCGTGGTGTTCGGGAAGCTCGAGAAGGCGAGCCTGCGCTCGATCCTCGATCTCAACGCCCGCGAGGTCGCGATCTTGGCGCCGCTCGTGGTGCTGACGCTCTATTACGGCGTCCACCCCCAGCCGATCCTCGACGCCTCGCAGGCCACCGTGGACGGCATGATGAAGACCATCACGGCCGCGGCACCCCACGCCGCGCCCGTCAAGGCCGCCTCCGCGGCCGCGACGCCCTGATCGAGGAAGCGGGACCATGCCGGTCGATTATTCCATCTCGCTGATCCTGCCCGAGGTCATCCTCGGGTTCGGGGCCCTCGCGCTGCTGATGGTCGGCGCCTTCCGGGGCGAGAAGTCCGCCGAGCTCGTCACGGGGCTCGCGGTCGCGGTCATCGCCTTCGCGTTGATCGGCATCTGCTTCGCCCATCGCGGCGATACGCTGCTCGGCTACGACGGCGCGGTGATCCAGGACAATTTCGGGCGGTTCATGTCGGCCCTGGCGTTGATCGGCTCGCTCGGCACGCTGGTGATGGCGATCCCCTTCCTGCGGCGGGAGGGCATCCACAAATTCGAGTTTCCGATCCTCATCCTGCTGTCGACGCTCGGCATGCTGGTGCTGATCTCGGCCGGCAACCTCATCACGCTCTACCTCGGCTTCGAGATGATGAGCCTCGCCCTTTACGTCATCGCGGCCTTTCACCGCGACGACGTGCGCGCCTCCGAGGCGGGCCTGAAGTATTTCGTGCTCGGCGCGCTGTCGTCCGGCCTGCTGCTCTACGGCTGCTCGCTGATCTACGGCTTCGCCGGCACGGTGGCGTTCCGCGGCATCGCGAACGCGCTCGTCGGCCACCAGGGCATCGGCGTCATCTTCGGCCTCGTGTTCCTGTCGGCCGGCCTGGCCTTCAAGATGTCGACCGTGCCGTTCCACATGTGGACGCCGGACGTCTACGAGGGCGCGCCCACCCCGGTGACGGCCTTCTTCGCCACCGCGCCCAAGATGGCGGCCGTCGCCATCGCGGTACGGGTCATCATCACGGCCTTTCCGGGCATCCGGGTCGATTGGCAGCAGATCATCATCTTCATCTCGATCTGCTCCATGCTGCTCGGCTCCTTCGCGGCCATCGGGCAGACCAACTTCAAGCGGCTGATGGCCTATTCGGCCATCGGCAACATGGGCTTCGCGCTGACCGGCCTCGCGGCCGGCACGGAGCAGGGCGTCTACGGCGTGCTGATCTACATGGCGGCCTACCTCGTCATGACGCTGGGCGTCTTCGCCGCCATGCTGTCGATGCAGCGGAACGGCCGCGCGATCGAGACGGTTGCGGACCTGTCCGGCCTCGGCCAGACCAATCCCGTCATGGCCTTCTTTCTCGCCATGATCATGTTCTCGCTGGCGGGCGTGCCGCCGCTCGCCGGCTTCTTCGCCAAGTTCTACGTGTTCCAGGCCGCCATCCAGGCGAACCTCTACACGCTCGCGGTCGTGGGCGTGCTGGCCTCCGTGGTGGCGGCCTACTATTACCTGCGCATCGTCAAGATGATGTATTTCGATCCGTCCGCCGAGGCCTTCGATCGGCAGGGTCCCGCGACGCGCGTCGTCCTGGCGATCTCGGGCCTGGTGATGCTGTTCTTCTGGGTTTATCCGGCTCCGGTCGTCGGCGCCGCCACCGCGGCCGCGCATTCCCTGTTCTGAACGGTGCTGCTGCATCCGGCGGCACGCTCGCGCGGGTACCGCCTCCACCACCACGCCAGCGTCGGTTCCACCAACGAGGAAGCGCTGGCGCTCG
>CAXUOD010000406.1:0-2412 GCA_964252585.1 uncultured Lichenihabitans sp.
CCTACGATCCGCTGGTCGACCGCGGTCCCGGCCGCAACCGCGACTACGCGCCGACCTACTGGGTCGCGTCGGCGGGCGCGCCGCCGCCCGACGACGGTCCCGTCCTGTCCGACCGCGATGCCGATGTCGTGATCGTCGGCTCGGGTTTCACGGGCCTCGCCTGCGCGCTGTTCCTGGCGCGGGAGCACGGCATCAAGGCCACGGTCCTCGAAGCCAACCGCGTCGCCTGGGGCTGTTCCACGCGCAACGGCGGGCAGGGCCAGAACGCGTCGGGCCGGCTCAGCCGCTCGCAATGGATCGCGCGCTGGGGCGAGGAGACCGCGCTGAAGCTCCACGCCGAGATTCGCGAGGGCTTCGAGCTTTTCTCCGACCTCACTCGCGAGATCGCCTGCGACCCGCAGCCGGGCGGCCACCTTTATGTCGCTCACCGGCCCCGGATGTTCGACAAGCTCGCGGCGGAATCGGAGGTGTGCAACCGGGTCTTCGGCTACGCCACCCGCATGGTGCAGCCCGACGAACTGCGCCGCGATTGGATCGCCGAGGAAGGAGCCCACGGCGCATTGCACGAGCCGCTCGGGATCGGTGTCCACCCCGCCAAGCTCGCCTTCGGCTATCTCGCGGCGGCGAGGGCGGCCGGCGCGGAGGTCCACACCGCGAGCCCGGTGACGGCCATCGCGCGCGACGGTGCTGGTTTCCGGGTGCGAACCCCGGGGGGGACCGTGCGGGCCCGCGCGGTGGCGGTCGCGACGGGCGGCTACACCGGACAGTGGCTGTATCCCAGCTTGCGAAACCGCTTGATGCCGATCCTGTCCAACTCCGTGGTGACGCGCCCGCTCACGCGAGGCGAAATAGCGTCGGCGAACTTCCGAACCCGCCAGGTCATCACCGACACCCGCACGCTGCGCCACTACTACCGGCTGCTGCCCGACGACCGCCTGCAGATCGGCAGCCGCAGCGCCATCACGGGCGCCGACGCCGGCAACCGGAAGCACCTGGACCTGCTGCTCGCCGGTCTCCGGTCGAAGTTCCCCAGCCTCGCCGGGGTGGAGATCGACTATTCCTGGTGGGGCTGGGTCGACGTCAGCCACGACATGATGCCCCGCATCGTGCAGCCCGAGCCCGGCCGCGCGATGTTCTACGCGCTCGGCTACGGCGGAAACGGCGTCAGCTATTCGGCCCAGGCGGGCCGCCGCATGGCGGCGCTGGTGGCGGGCAAACCTGCGGGCGACGCCGGCGTGCCGATCTTCCGCGGCGAACTGCCGGGCCACGCCTTCGCGCCCTTCCGGCGCATCGGCCAGCGCGTCCTGTACTGGCACTACGCCCGGCGAGACGAGCAGGCCTGAGGGCCGCGCTGCCCCGTCATCGACAAGGCCGCGCAAGCGCTGCGCATCGATCCCAAGTCCCGTTTGGCAGGCCCTTTCGCGGAGGTGCCCCGACCTGCGGGACGATCGGCGACCAAGCGTGTCCTTGCCGTTTGGATCACACGATTCAAGCCTGCGAAGCCTTGCGTTAACTACGAGCAGGTAGTCTGTGACCGAGAACGTCAAGGTGCGCTCATAGATGAAAACGTTAGATTTCTTCTTGGCCCAGGTGTCGCGACGGCTGCCACGCAAAGACTTTGATGGACACCACGACGCGCTGTTAGGGCAACAGATCTTCGCAGCGGAACAGAATGTGGGACGAGCCCTGAGTGGCTACCTTGTCGCCTTGACGGCCATCACCATTTTATTCTACCCGGTTGCGGGTCTACCCGTTCTGGTTTGGCTTGCATCATCCTCGTTGTTTTGCGTGCCACGCATCATCTATGCGTTCAAATTGTCTCGGCAATGCCCCTCTCCGACCGGCCCTCATACCGTCCGCAACAGTGTGATCCTGAGCGTCCTCGCTTCCATTTCCATGGCGACGGTGCCGATCTGGTTGATGTTCAGGGGCGGCCAGTCCTATTTCTCGTCTTTGATGTCGTTCACCACCGCCGTCTTCGTGTTTGGCTGTTTTGTTCACGCCCCTGTCCTGAAGAGCGCCGTCGCCTATATGGCGACCCAGTTTGCCATCGCGGCGGCGTGTTTTCTGATCGGGGAACACAACCGCGACAATTTTTCCCTGATCGTCGAGTTCGCCTGCATGGCCGCGACGGCACTCGTCGTCATTCAGAGGCACTCGGATCTGTTCGCAAAGAACATCTCCCAAAAAATCAGGCTGGAAAGGAACGGCGAGCAGTTCCGGGAGCAGGCCGATGTGATCGGGCTGTTGCTGAAGGACTTCGAGGAGCAAACCAGCGACTGGTTGTGGGAAACTGACGACGCCTTTTGCCTGCGGTCTCCCTCGGCCCGCTTCGTGCAGGTCTGCGACGGGCGCGCACGCGCGATCGAGGGACTGTCCCTCAGGACGCTGCTGACCGACGCCGAGGTGATC
>CAXUOD010000407.1:0-2411 GCA_964252585.1 uncultured Lichenihabitans sp.
CAGGGATGAAGCACAGCGCACCATCTACTCGGCGACCCTCACCTACACCGGCCTGTGGCATCTTGGATGAGTGGTGCTCTGGTGACGCGCCTCGGCCAGGACCGCTACATGCCTTGCATGTGCAGGTAGTTGGAGCGGAAGCCGCTGATGTCCCACAGGCGATCGAGGTCGGGCAGCAACAGCCATCGCGATTTCATCTCGATCAGTTTGCGCCTGCGCAGGCTTTGCAGCACGCGGTTGACGTGCACGGAGGACAGGCCGGTCGTCTCCCCGAGCTGCTGCTGCGTCAGGGGGAACTCGCACTCGTTGTCGCTGGCAAGACCGACTGATCGCAGGCGGAAGTGCCATTCGCAGAGAAAGTGGGCGACCCTCTTCTCGGCCGGGCGCTGCCCGATGTTGGCGAGCCATTCCCGCCCGTTCGCCTCATAGGTCATGATCACCATCAGCAGGGCGCGCGAGATCGCAGGGCGGTCGAGTAGCCCCTCGATCCGGTCGCGCGGCAGCTTGACGATCTGAGTGTCGGTGAGCGCGGCGATGGAGTGGTCCATCGCCTTGAGGAACGACACGTGCAGGTCGCAGATGTCGCCGGGCATCAGGTAGGCGACGATCTGGCGATTGCCGCCCGCCAGCAGCTTGTAGCGGTAGGCGAAGCCTCCGGTGACGAGGTTCACGTCGCTGGGCTTTTCGCCTTCGCGGATGATGTCGGTCGCCGCGTCGAACCGCTCTACCTGCATGCTCAGCGAGCGGATCATCTCCTTGTCGGCCTCGGGCAGCGGGCCGAACGTCTCAAGCTTGCGGAGGAAAGGATCGCTTGTGGTCGCACCGCGATGCTGGCCTGTGTTCGCCCTCATGCTGTCTTGGCCATTTTCTCTCAAGAGGCCGGGACAGGCTACATTGCTTTCTGAGAGAGCAACTTAACAAAAAGCGATTTGTAGCCGCAGGTTCGCGCGTCAGCCGCCAACAACGCTGTTGATGTTCCGTGGCATCGAGGTGCCACCAGCCATTCTGCCTTCCAGCACTTCCAGCAGGGCTTGGTCGCTGCCACAGAGAGCGTCCTGAAGCGTACAGCCGTGCCGCTTCCTATCATACGGCAAGGACACCTGCGTTGCCTTGTCGCACCATCCCAACGTCAGCACGTTGTGCGTTGGAGCCGATGCGGATGGCGGACGAACCGATCGACGCTGCCAGCAAGCGGACAGCATTGGGCGACGAGACCCCACTAACAAAGCGCAAGAACGAACTCGTCTTCGCTGACCAGATCGTGCAAACGCGCAAAGCCATTGACAGCGCGAGAGAGCTCCTGAATCAGGTCGGTAGGCCGCGTTCGAGCAAGTAGGCAACGGCCTTCGGACCCGCGAAGCTCGTGCGAAGCGCCTCGCAATCCGTCTCTTGATGAAAACGGGGCCTGACGACCAGCAAGCAGACACGGGTAGATCACCGTGGCGGCTGCTTCTATCATTCGATACTTTGACTGCCGTCGATATGTCGCATGCCAGCACAAGACTTCATCGCCGCTGCGTAAGCATCCCTTACCTTCTGCATCGCACCGTCGACGCAGGAGACGGCGCATGTCCGCAAGCATTTCAGAGATCAGGCAGACCCTGATCGAGCAAGGTCAAACACCTCGCATCTCGACATGGCAGGCGCTGTCGCGCACCAGCCTGATCTGGCCCTTCGTGTTGCTGACGCTCGTCTTCGGCTTCGTCATCGTTGCCATGGTCAGCCTCTACACGCCTTCGGCCGTCGTGCAGTCCGCCATCGACGAAGCGGTCGCCAAGAGCTTGGAACAAGCCGAGCAGATGCGAACGCTGCGCGCCTTCTACTCGGCCAACGTCGTCGCCAAAGCCGTGCACGGCGGCGGCAAAGCGTCGGCCGACTATAAGGGCGGTGACGGCACGATCCCGGTCCCGACGACTTTCATCCAGGATGTGGCTGAGGCGTTCAGCGCTGGCGACGTGAAGCTCAGGCTCGTCAGCCCCTTTCCCTGGCCCACGCGTGCCGGACGCTCCCTCGACGCGTTCCAGCAGGAAGCCTGGACGCGGTTGCAGGCCGATCCGACAAGCCGCGTGGTGCTGCGTGACCGCGTCCAGGGCCGCGAGGTCCTGCGTATCGCCGTCGGCGATCGCATGGATGCGAGCTGCGTCGCCTGTCACAACAGCAATCCGCTCTCGCCGAAGAAGGACTGGAAAGTCGGCGACGTTCGCGGCGTCATCGAGATCGACCGACCCATCGACCAGATCACGATGAGCGCACGTCGCCTCTCCCTGCGCCTTTCCATGGCGCTCGGGCTCGCTGGACTCCTGTTGCTTCTCGCCGTGCTGGCGGCGGCGCTGCGGGTCATCAGCCCGATGCGCGAGCTGGCTGCCATCATTAATCGGATCGCCAGCGGTGCTCTCAGGAACGTCGTCCCC
>CAXUOD010000408.1:0-1720 GCA_964252585.1 uncultured Lichenihabitans sp.
TCTTCTGCTCGACACGGGTCACGCCACCTGGGGCGGTTCGGATCCCGCCGTGCTGGCGATGCGCTACCGGAACAGGATCAGCCACGTCCACGTCAAGGACGTCCGCGAACCCGTGATGGAACAGGCGCGCCGCGAGGACTGGAGCTTCCTCGATGCAGTCCTGGGCAAGGGCCCCGACCTCGGCATCTATACCGTGCCGGGCGACGGCATGGTCGATTACACGGCCGTCTTCAAGGCGCTGCCCGGCTATGCGGGCTGGGTCGTGATCGAGGCCGAGCAGGACCCCGAGAAGGCGAACCCACTGCACTACGCCACGATGGGCGTGGCCCATCTGAAGCGTGTCCTCGTCGAGGCGGGATTGCGCTAGGTGAGACCAACGGCGGGAGGCATTGACTCGTTTTCTATACGCCCTCATCCAGAGCCGACCGCGGAACGCGGTCATGTCGAAGGATGAATCCAGAGCACTCGCTGTCAGCCCTGCGTGCTTCGACACGGCCCTACGGGCCGGCTCAGCATGCGGACGGGTAAGAACATTCCGCCGTTGATATCACACCTGTCATCCGGCGTTTGCGATCCTTCCCCGCAACGGGGAAGATGGCTCGGCTTGAGGCCTGACGGATGGGGTCGACGGCACGAGGTGCCGGCGTCGAGCTTCATGCCTTCGGCGCCACCCCCCCGGTTTCGGGGAGGGATGCCAACGCCCAACGCTAACCCAAGGTGCCCGCCATGCCGCAATCCCATCTCCTGGTCCGTCCGTCGGCTCCCGACAGCGACGGACGCGTCCACGCCGTCACGCCCGAGAGTGCCGGCTGGACCTATGTCGGCTTCGAGGCCTACGACCTTCCCGACGGCGGCAGCATGGCGCGCGAGACGGGCGACCGGGAAGTCTGCCTCGTCCTGATGTCGGGCCGCGCCCGCGTGACAGCGGGTGAAGAGGATTTCGGCGTCATCGGCCAGCGCTCATCGGTTTTCGAAGGCTTGCCCTGGTCCGTCTACGTTCCGGCCCGGTCGCGCTACCGCGTGACCGCCGAGGGAGCCTGCGAGATCGCAGTCTGCTCGGCACCCGCGACGGGACAGCGCCCTGCCCTGCTGATCGCGCCGGCCGACGTCAAGGAGGAGACCCGGGGCAAGGGCTCGAACGTCCGCCACGTCCGCAACATCCTGGCCGACTTCGACGACCGCGCCGAAAGCCTGCTCGTCGTGGAGGTGGTCACCCCGGCCGGCAACTGGTCGAGCTACCCGCCGCACAAGCACGACCAGGACGACTTCCCACACGAGACGCTGCTCGAGGAGAGCTACTACCATCGCCTGACGCCCTCGCAGGGCTACGGGATGCAGCGCGTCTACACGGACGACCGGTCGCTCGACGAAACGATGAGCTTCGCCGACCGCGACGTCGTGTTGGTGCCTCGCGGCTACCATCCGGTCGGGGCGGCGCATGGCTATACGCTCTATTACCTCAACGTGATGGCGGGCCCGAAACGAACCTGGCGGTTCCACAACGACCCCGACCACGAATGGCTCACAAAGGCGTGAGCCAAGGTTTCGTCCTTATCCCCCCCCCGGGGGGAGGTGGGCCCGCGCAGCCCGGGCGGGGCGGTTGCCCCGGGCGACCCAGGCCCGACCCCCTTCGCCGGCTTGCGCCGGTCGCGGGGCCCGGCGGCCATCACTGCCGTCCGGCCGACTGCCACGGCCGCCGGCGAACCGGGCTCCGTCGGAG
>CAXUOD010000408.1:1730-2401 GCA_964252585.1 uncultured Lichenihabitans sp.
GGGCCCACACCGGCGGGCGCCAAGGTTGCGCCCTTCCCCCGCCCGCGGGAGAAGGTGGACCGGCGAAGCCGACCGGATGAGGGGAACCGCAGCGCCACCCTCATCCGTCGTCACTGCATGCCGACACCTCCTCCCGCGTGCGGGAGAAGGATGCCCCTACTTTCCGGTCCAGATCTTCGTATACGCTTTTCGATAGCCGTTGTCGGGGTCGAACATGTTCTTCGGGCCGCCGTCAAAGGCGATGTTGTCGGCCGTCACGAGGTGGATGCCCGACACATAGCCCGACCAGGGCTGCTTGTTGAAGGCGCGGTTGAGCTCGTCCACCAGTTGCCAGCCCTGCTCCTGAAGCGGTTCCGGCACGGTGGCCATCTGGTTCTGCTGCGCCCGGATGCGCTGGAAGGCCGATTCGGAGCCGTCGCCGGCCGAGATGTTGTGCGGGGTATCGGTCCCCGACTTGCCGGCCGCGGAAAGCGACGCCGCCATGAAGTCGTAATAGAGGTCGTTCACCGCAAGCGAGTAGGTCCACTTGTCGCCGAAGCGCTGCAGCAGCGAGGTCGTGAGCTGCGGCATGCGGGTCGAGGCTTCGGTCATCGGCGAGTCTTCCAGCGACAGCACCGTGCAGCCCGCGCATTTCTTGATGTCGGCCTCCATCATGCGGGCCTTGCCGATCG
>CAXUOD010000409.1:0-2401 GCA_964252585.1 uncultured Lichenihabitans sp.
AGCGAGATGCCGAAGATGATGGCGAAGAACAGCACCTGGAGCACGTCGTTGCGCGACAGCGCGTCGAACGAGGTGGTCGGGATGATGTTCATCAGGAACGCGCCGATGCCGGCGCCCTGCAGGTGCTTGGCATTGTCCTGGTAGCTGGCGAGTGCCTTGGGATCGAGGCTGGCAGTGTTGATGTTCATGCCGTGCCCCGGCCCGACCACGAAGGCCAGCACGATGCCGAGGATCAGGGCGACCGTCGTCATCACCTCGAAATAGACCAGCGCCTTGACGCCGACCCGGCCGACCTTCTTCAGGTCCCCCGTGCCGGCGATGCCGTGCACGACGACGCAGAACACGATCGGCGCGACGATCATGCTGATAAGCTTGAGGAAGGCGTCGCTCAGCACTTTCAGGCTCTGGGCGAAGTCCGGCACCGCCATGCCGAGCACGATCCCGAGAATCAGCCCGACGACAACCTGGAAGAACAGTGACGTGTAGAACGGTTTGGAGGCTTTGATGCCGGACGTGGCCGGCAGGGCGGAACTGGTCATCGCATATCTCCTGCGGTGCGGTTTGCTTCTTCGGTCGCGCCCGGCATTCGGGACGGCTCCTCCCCTCTCGGAGGTTCGACGGCGGGGGCTCGACAGCCCCTCGACACCCCTCCGGGCTCCGCGGCGCGGTTCACCAGCCGCCCCTGGCCCTCGGCCGCAAGGCGTGCCTCAGGTCCGACAGTGCGTCGGCCTCCCCGCAGTTGTTCAGGCCGGCCTCGACGGCGCCGCGGGGCCAGACCTTGGGGGGGGGGGGGCGAGCGCGGGCGCCGGCCGCGATGGTTTCGACGATGGCCTCGTGCTCGTCGCAAGACGCCGAGGCTTCATGGATCGACTGGTAGAGCGCGGAGATCAGCACGGTCCGGGCCGTCAGACCGCGTAGCAGGTCGGCCAGGATGCGGTTGCCGAGGCCTCGACCAGGCAGACGTGGAAGTCCCCGAGCAGGAAGCTGCGCGCCTCGGCGTCGGCCGTCGCCAAAGCGACGCGCTCGCGGGCGATGTGGTCGCGCAGCGCCGCCACCACCTCGGGCCCGATCGACCCGACGGTGGTGAGGATGCCCCGCTCGATGGCGCGCCGGGCCGCGAAGGCCTCCTGGCCCTTCTCGAACGACGGCCTGATGACGAACCATCCGCGCCGAGCGCTCACCTGAACGATGCCGCGCGCCTCGATACAGATCAGGGCCTCGCGGGGACACCGTGAACAGCGTCGCCAAGCTCTGCTCGCCCAGGCGGGCGCCAACGCGGATCCGTCCTGGTAGGATGGCATCGAAGATGGCGCGGTCGATGGACGGGGCGGCGGCGTTCAGGGCGGGTCCTGTGGGTTAGTCTTTCATGGAAAGCCTGCACGCAAAGGTCATGCCTGCATACAGAACGGCGTTGTCGCAAGATCAAACATTGTCAGATCGATGCGGGTGTGAGCGGAGCTGAATGCGTTCCGTCCATGCGCCCTGCCAGTGGTTTGGTCCGATCCAACAGTTCTGAGTTCGTGTACTACCGCTGCAATCGACATCATCATGGGAGGACCAATCGATCGTCGAGGAGCGCTGGTGCATCGTGACGAACAGGGTTCCCTCAACCGCATGCGCGATGCTCTCGCCTTCAGACATGGTGAAGAAGCGTTCCTCCTCGCCGGCCAGGATCAGAGTCGGAACGCCTTCGATCATGCGCGCGACCGGGTGGAGATCTTCGCGGCCGAGCAGGATCCCTCTCATGGCGTTGGCGATCGACAGCGAATCCTCACGGAGCACATGTCCGAGGTAGGACATGAACCCGGGCTTGCCAGCCTCCGCCGTAGGTCCCGCGAAGGCGCTCTGCGTCGCGGGCAGGAGCCAATCTGGTGCGGCCGTGAAGCGCTCGAGGTTGCCGACCAACTCGGTCATCTGCGCCGTCACCTCGGGGCTCGGCGGGGTGGCGGTCCCGTTCGTGACGACCGCCGCGATGAGCCGATCGGAGTAGTGGGCCGCAAAGGCCACAGCCACCGGCGAACCCCAACTGCTGCCAACCAGAATGCATTTAGCGACGTTGAGGCCGTCGAGGACCCCCTCAGGCAAGCGGACGAACCCTCGACCGTGATCGGCCGGCGCAACGGGTCCGACCCGCCGATCCCCAGTGGGTCGATCAGGACGATGCGGAAGTCCGGCGCGTAATGTTCGAACTGACGGCTCCACATGGAAGCGTCGAGCAGCAAGCTGGGCCAGAAAACCATCACCCGCCCCCGCTCGTCGCCCCCGACACGCACCCTGACACGGCCGAAGCTCGTCGGAACGTGATGGTTCTGCGTCAGGGTACGCCAACCCTCGCTGGCCTCCGCCGGCCAGCAACGCCTGTCGGCCCTGGTGGTGCGGCTGCGCCAGCTCACCGACTGCA
>CAXUOD010000410.1:0-2395 GCA_964252585.1 uncultured Lichenihabitans sp.
GGGGGGGGGGGGGGGGGGCGGGGGCGCGGGGGGCCCCCGGCCGGTGGGGGCGCCCCCCCCCGGGCGGGCGGCCCGCGGCCCCCCGGCGCTGAACGTGGCGTCGTTCATGTCGTCACGTCCGGCACGTTGGACCGGCACGACTCGGACGGGGAGGCCGGCGCGGCGTAGGAAGAACCCTCCCATGATGTCGAGCTGGTTCGCCTCGATGACGGCCGTCGCCGGGTTGTCCCAGAAGAAGACCAGCGTGTCGGGTTTCGAAACCGCGATCCAGGCCGAGGCCGCCTCGGTGCCGAAGACCGTCTGGTCGGTGGCCGCGGGCGAGGACGAGATGACGACCAGCGGAGCCGACAGGACGACGACCGACAGGGCGAGGGATCCCGGCCTCGCCCGGCACACCGCGACCAGCAGCGATGCCGCCAGCGCCAGCACACCGGGCGCGAAGGGGGTCAGGTAGCGAAGGGCGAATGTCGGCCGCAGCAGTCCCAAGCCGATGCAGATCAGCGCGCCTGCGACCGCCGCGGCGCCGACCAGGAGGTCGACGCGCTCGAGGTTCGGCGCGATGCGGGGACCGGCCATGGCCAGCCGCGCCGCCAGGAAACCGGCGCCCACCGCCGCCAGGAGGAAAAGGCCCGGCATTCCGATGAGGTACTGGAGAACGTCGGGCAGGTCGGAGAGCGTCAGGAGGTGGAACCAGGCGTGATCCGGCCTCGCATAGGCGGCGAGGCGCGGCGCATGCCAGGTGATCCATCCGACCGCCGGAGCGAAGGCCAGAAGGGCGGGCCAGAGGGCGACGGACCGTCTACGATGCGCTCCCAGGAGGACGAGCCCCTGTGTCAGCGCCAGGAAACCCGCGTGGTAATGGACGAGGGTCATGAAGGCCGCGCTCGCCGTCCAGGTCGTCGCGGCTTCGAGCGACGCGTCTTCGAGGACGCGGCGGTGCGCGGCGGTCGCCGCGACGGCGGCCAGGAAGAGCAGGGCGTAGCATCGCGCATAGTCCGACAGCGTGATCCCCGGGATCCAGACAGCCAGCAACGCGGTCCATACGAGGGCCATCGCGGGATGGGAGCGTCGGAGGCTTGCCCAGGCCAGCAGGGGAGCCGCGAGGCTGGCGATGAGGCTGGGGACGTGCAACGCCGCGTTGGACGCTCCGAAGAGCCGAACCCAGAACCACATGAAGTAGGCGTAGAACGGGGCATTGGAATCGCTGTAGGCCAGCCGGGTGACGTCCGCGAGGGAGGGCTGCATCGCGAACCCCCCTGTCCCCCCTTCGTCGAACCGGAGTTCGCCGCCGAGGCCGAAGCGGATCCGAACCCAGATCGCCAGGGCGAGGCAGGCGACCACGACCACGGTCAGGGGCTGGAGACCTGCCTCGGCGTTCGCACGAGGCAGAGAGGATGGCTTGCTTTCGACGGCGATCGACATGGAACGGCCCGGTGTTGGGGCCCCATGAGACGGCACCACCTCTTAAGATGGGGTGCGCGGAAGACCGTTTGCTCGTCATCGTCATGACGATGTCCTGCCGCTATGTCGTCTTCCCCGAAAGCGGCTGCGCGAACCACTCGAAAGCCCAGCCCTTCGCGCGGACCGGGGCCGGACCGCTTCCGGGTGAGACCTGGGCGGGAGCGCGGGGGCGCGTCTCGTCGCCGATGGCGCCTTGCAGATCGTCGGTGGCCCGTCCACGGAAGTTCGGCCCCGGTGCCGGCCTGGGAGGGAGTGCGTTCGATCGTGCCGTCTATCTTCTCGACCCCATTCCCGCAGGGCCCCTTGCTGACGATCGCCCTTCTGATGCTGGGAGGCGTCGCCCCTGTGCCCAGGGGCGTGGTCTGCATCGGGGCTGGTGCCGTGCTCGGCTGGGCGTCGTTCGGTCCCGCGATGGTGGGCAACGTGTTGGGCGCGGCCGTGGGTTTTTTCCTGGGCCGCTTCGTGCTGCAGAACGCCATCCAGCGCTTCGTGCAGCGACGTCCGAAATTGAGCGTGTTCATGCGGGCGGTCGATCTGGAAGGGTGGCGCCTCGTCGCCCTCCTCAGGCTCGCATCGCCCTTCCCTGGTCCGTTATTGAACTTCGCCTCCGGAGTGAGCCGGATCGGCTTCGCCACGTTCCTCCTGGCATCGACGGTCGGCGTCGTGCCGCAAACCCTTCTGTTCATCTACACCGGTTGGGCGGGCAGCGAGGCGCTCACCGGTCACTCGCTCTGGAGCCCCAATACTCTGATCCTGGTCGCTGGCCTCGCGGTCACGCTTTACGCCTTTTTCCGCCTCAAAGCCGCGGTTCGGAGCGGCATGGAGAGCATGCTGGCAGCCGATGGACTGCGGGGGCCAGACCGGTCCATCGCCGGAGGGCATCCTTCTCGGACGTGGTTCGAGCGAGAGAACCACGCGGGTCCGAGGTGAAAAC
>CAXUOD010000411.1:0-2382 GCA_964252585.1 uncultured Lichenihabitans sp.
CCGACCTGGTGGCCGGCGTCATCGAAGACATGGATCATGCTCTCGCTAGGGCGGATCTCGTAGCATAGGCGCGACGAGCGCTCGGTGTCCTCCACCTGGATGATTGTTCCCATCGAAAGATAGAATTGGATCGCGTCAGTCATGGCGATCTGAGATGCGAATGCTGCGCGATCGATCGCGATGACAGGTGTCCGCACGGCTTCCTCCCAATACCTTCAGTGAGGCTTTTGTAGCGACATCATCATGAGGCAACTGACTTTGCGCCAGCAAACAGCAAAAACGACGTTACCGTTGGTCTGGGATGCTTCCCAACACCGTCATCACCTGCGCTAGCCCGCCCGAGAATATGGTATCTAAATACCTTGCAATCGTCGGGGTTTCGTGCCTCTATTGTGGTAATTAGATACCTCACTTGATGACGGGTTCCCGCAGTTCGTGTCCAGTTCGCTCAAGCCAGCTTCAAAAACTCGAAGTCGCGTTTCTAATGGCGCCATCTTCCTGGTCGCTGACGCGCGCTCAGTTTGGGGCAGGCGGTTCCGCGACATCCTCGGGGCCCACGTCGCCGATCTCGGTGGAGCCGACCTGTTGTCCGAAGCTCAGATGCAGCTGTGCCGTCGTGCTGCGGCCTTGGCGCTCGAATGCGAGCGCATGGAGGGCGATCTCGCCGATGGCAAGGATGTCGACCTGGATTTGCTGAACCGGCTCTGTGGCGGCTTGGGAAGGCTTTACGAGCGTGTCGGCATCAAGCGCGTCGCTAGCGACCGGACACCGAGCATCGCCGACCTAATGGCGAGGCATCAGCCATGAACATCGTCCAGGCTCTCGACGACCCCCACGTCTTCCGCGGCGTCATCAAGGATCACACGACCTGGGGCGCTTGGCGCGGCTTCCTCAAGGCGCTGTTCGGGCTGCCGATGGACGAGGTCGAGGCTGAAGCGTTCCGAGCCTGCACGGGACGCACGACACCGCCCACCGCTGCCTTTGGGGCCGCTTGGCTGGTGTGTGGCCGGCGTGGTGGAAAGAGCTTCGCTCTGGCACTGATCGCGGTGTTCAAGGCTTGCTTCTTCGATTATCGGCCGCATCTCGCCATGGGGGAGCGAGCGACCGTCGTCATCGTGGCCGCTGACCGGCGACAAGCTCGGGTCATCTTCCGCTACGTGCGCGGGATCATGGACGCCGTTCCGGCGCTCCGCGCTTTGGTCGAAGGTGAAACAGCTGAGGAACTGAGGCTCAAGACCCCGGTCAATATCGAGGTCATGACCGCGTCGAGCAGGACGATCCGCGGGTATGCAATTCCGGTAGCGCTGCTTGACGAGGTGGCCTTCTGGTCCGTCGAGGGCGCCGCCGATGCGGACGTCGACATCATCGGGGCTCTCCGGCCCGCCATGAAGCAGTTTCCGGGTGCGATGTTGCTCGGCGCTTCATCCCCGTACAGCCGCCGCGGCGCTCTGTGGGAGGCGTACAAGGCCCACCACGGGAAGGACGACAGCACCACGCTCGTCTGGCAAGCCGCGACTTGGGTCATGAACCCGACCATCAGTCGGGATGATCTTGACGCAGAGTTTCAGGCTGACCCCGCACGGGCATCGGCCGAGTACAATGCTCAGTTTAGAACAGACGTCGAGACGTTCGTCTCACGCGAGGTCGTTGACGCCGCCGTGGCGCCTGGTCGGCATGAACTTACTCCGATGTCCGATACCCCCTACGTAGCCTTTGTCGACCCATCGGGCGGCTCAGTCGACAGCATGACCCTCGGCATTGCCCATCGCGATCGCGACGGCCGTGCCGTTCTCGATGCCTTGCGGGTGCGCAAGCCACCCTTCTCGCCCGAGGCGGTTGTTGGCGAGTTCTGCGACCTGTTGAAAGTCTATCGGATCCGCAAGGTGACGGGCGACCGGTATGCCGGAGAGTTCGCTCGGGAACCGTTCCGCAAGGCTGGCATCACCTACGCTCTTTCAGACCGACCGGCCTCCGACATCTTCCGTGATGCTCTTCCGCTCCTCAACAGCGGCAAGGTCGAGCTGCTCGATCATCAGCGTCTTCAGGCCGAGTTGATCGCTTTGGAGCGCCGTACGGCGCGTTCCGGGAAAGACAGCATCGGCCATCCACCGAATGGGCACGACGACGTAGCGGTGGCGGCATGTGGCGCTCTGCTACTCGCTTCGGGGAAGGGCGGACATTTGATCATCACAGACGAATGCTTGGCGCGCGTCGGTCGAATGGCGCCGCGCCGGTCTCCGTATGCTCTCGGCTTCCCGCCGCCCACCAGGCAGTTTTGAGAAAAGGATTACCACATCATGGACAATATAGAATTCATTCAGAAGGTAGCGACTCTGTTGGTGCAAACCTCTCCGGAGCAGCGAGCCCAGCTCGTCACGATGG
>CAXUOD010000412.1:0-2373 GCA_964252585.1 uncultured Lichenihabitans sp.
CGTGGCGCGCTGGATCGCCTCGGGCACACGGGTGCTGCTGGTCGACGAGCCGACGCGCGGCATCGACATCGGCGCCAAGGCCGAGATCTACACCCTCATCGAGAGGCTCGCCGCCGAAGGCAAGGGCGTGATCGTCGTGTCGTCCGAACTCCCCGAGATCCTGCGGGTGTCGGATCGGGTGCTGGTGATGCGCGAAGGTCGGGTCGCGGCCGAGTTGCCGCGCGAGGCCTTGAGCGAAGCCGCCATCGCGGCCCATGCGGTCCCGCAGTCGGGGCAGGTCCCGCAGTCGGGACAGGTGCCGCCAGCCGGGCAGGGTGCCCCATGGGCCGGGAGTTGAACGGAATGGCCAGCATCACCGAAGCCGCGAAACCCGCCAGCCGCCCCCGGAGCGGCCTCGGTCTCGGCCTGCGTGATTTCGGAACATTGATCGGCCTCGCGATCCTGGTGGCGATCTTCGCGGTCGCGGCCCCGGGCTTCCTCGACCTGCGCAACCTGCTCAACATCCTGCAGCAATCGAGCATCAATGCCTGCGTGGCGCTCGGCATGACGGTGGTGATCATATCGGGCGGCATCGACCTGTCGGTGGGTCCCACGGCAGCCCTGACGGCGGTTCTCTCGGGCCTGCTGATGAAGGCCGGCTATCCGGTGGCGTTGGCGATCCCGGCCGGACTCTGTGTCGGGGCGTGCTGCGGCGTCGTCAACGGCGCGCTCGTCTCGATCGGCGGCCTGCAGCCCTTCATCGCCACGCTCGGGACGCTCAGCACCTTTCGGGCCCTGGCGCTCATCATCACGGGCGGTAACCCGGTGCTCGGGCTCCCGGCCGGCTTCCGCGCGCTGTTCAACGGGACGACCGGCGGGGTCCCGACGCCGGTCGTCATCGTCGGGGTTCTGGCGATCACGGTCTGGATCATCCTGCGCAAAACGCCCTTCGGCGAATATCTCCTCGCGGTCGGCGGCAACGAGGAGGCGGCCCATATCGCGGGCGTGCCGATCGTGCGGACCAAGATCGGCACCTATGTGCTCTCCGGCATGTTGGCCGCGCTGGCGGCCTTGATCCTGATGGGCCGTCTCGGGGCCGCCGAGCCGATCCTCGGCAATCTATGGGAGCTCGATGCCATCGCGGCCTCGGCCATCGGCGGCGCCTCGCTCATGGGCGGCAAGGGCAGCATCATGGGAACGCTGCTCGGCGCCGTGATCCTGGGCGCGATGCGGGACGGGCTCACCCTGCTCGACGTCCAAGCCTTCTATCAGCTTCTCGCAACCGGGCTTATCATCCTGACCGCCATGTTGATCGACCGGGCGACGCGGGGGCGAGGATGAGTCTTGATGCAGCGGATCCGAAGGTCGTGGGGCCTCGCATCCGGATGATGTTGCCGCTGCTGACGCCGCGCGAGGCGCGTGTTGTCGAGACCGTGATGGGCCGCAAGGATTTCGACGAGACGACCGCATTGCGCAGCGTCGCCGACGATGCCGGGGTGTCGGAGGCCATGGTGGTCAAGATTTCGAAGAAGCTCGGTTTTTCCGGGTTTCGCGAGTTCCGGGCCGGGCTCGCCGAGTATAGCCGTCTGCCGAGCGCCGAACTCCACGAAGAGGTCTCGCCCGACGATACGGGCCGGGACATCGTACAAAAGGTGTTCCGCACCTCGATCCAGGCGCTCGAGGAAACGATGGCCATCCTCGACATGGAAGCCTTCGAGCGCGCCGCCGACCTCATCCACCGGGCCCGGCAGCGCGACCTCTACGGGGTCGGCGGCTCCGCTCAGATCGCCCGCGATGTCGCCCACAAATTGCTGCGCATCGGTATCCGGACCAGCATCCAGGACGATGCCCATATGATGCTGATGTCGGCCTCGATCCTGGGCGACGGCGACGTTGCGATCGGTTTTTCCCATTCGGGACGCACCAGCACGGTCATCGAGGCGATCCAACTGGCCCGACGGAGCGGCGCACGCACCATCGCGGTGACGAACTATGCCGGATCGCCACTGACCGAGGTGGTCGACGTCGTCCTGTGTTCGACCGCGCAGGGATCGCCGCTGCTCGGCGAGAATGCCGCAGCCCGGATCGCGCAATTGAACATCCTCGACGCCGTCTTCGTGGCCGTGGCGCAGCGGGACTACAAGGCGGCCGAGCGGAACCTCGCCCGAACCCGGGATGCCGTGAAAACCAAGCGAAAGACCACATGACGGAAGGGTCCTCGGCGGTCGTCGTCCTCGGCAGCCTCCATTACGACATCATGGTCGAGGCCCCCGACCGTCCCCGTAAGGGCGAAACGCTGGTCGGGCAGGGTTGGCGCCCCACGATGGGTGGCAAGGGCCGTAACCAGGCGGCGGCGGCGGCGAGGGCGGGCGCCGGCACCGCCATGATCGGGGC
>CAXUOD010000413.1:0-2343 GCA_964252585.1 uncultured Lichenihabitans sp.
AGATACCCGGCGGGCAACTCGATGGTCGATCCTGACATGGTGAAGTGCCTCCTTGCTCGAGGCGCCGCTAGGCCGAGTCGGCGGCTGTACGACAGGACGAAAACGGTGCGCCGGTTGGCGGGATTGATGGCGCTCGGGCGCTCTCCCATATCGGGATGGAACGTCGCGCCGACGCGTGGCGGCCGGAGCCTGCATGACCACCGAAACGATCCATCGCCTGCCCGTCCTTGCGCTCAGGGACATCGTCGTCTTCCCCGCCATGATCGTGCCGTTGTTCGTCGGCCGCGAGAAATCCGTCGCCGCGCTGGAAGCGGCGATGGCGGCGGACAAGGAGATCTTCCTGATCGCGCAGCTCGATCCCGGCGAGGACGATCCCGCACGCGCTGACCTGTTCGAGATGGGCGTGACGGCGACGGTGCTGCAGCTGCTGAAGCTGCCCGACGGCACGGTGCGCGTGCTGGTCGAGGGCAAGCAACGCGCGCGGCTGACCGAACTGGACGAGGCCGGGGCGTTCCTGTCGGCGGAGGTCGACCGGATCGACGATGCCGAGACGAACGGGCCGGAAGTCGAGGCGCTGATGCGCTCGGTCGTCAACCAGTTCGAGAGCTTCGCCAAGCAGAACCGCAAGACGCCGGCCGAGACGGCGGTGCAGCTGGGCGAGCTCGTCAGTGCCGCGCTGCTGTCGGATGCGGTGGCCGCCAACATCTCGGTCAAGGTCGCCGACAAGCAGGCGCTGCTGGTCGAAACCGATCCGGCCAAGCGGCTGGAGATGTGCTATGCCCTCATGGAAGGTGAGTTGGGCGTCCTGCAGGTGGAGAAGAAGATCAAGAGCCGCGTCAAGCGTCAGATGGAGAAGACGCAGCGCGAATATTACCTCAACGAGCAGCTCAAGGCGATCCAGCGCGAGCTGGGCAACAGCGACGACGAGGGCGACGGCGACGAGATCGCCGAGCTGACGGGGAAGATCGCGACGCTGAAGCTGTCGAAGGAGGCGCGCACGCGGGCCACCACCGAGCTGAAGAAGCTCAAGGCCATGGCGCCGATGAGCGCCGAGGCGACGGTGGTGCGCAACTATCTGGACGTGCTGCTGGGCCTGCCGTGGGGCAAGAAGTCGAAGCTGAAGCGCGATATCGCGGCGGCGCAGGCGGTGCTGGACGAAGATCACTACGCGCTGGAGAAGGTCAAGGATCGCATCGTCGAGTACCTCGCGGTGCAGGCCAGGACCAACAAGCTGAAGGGGCCGATCCTGTGCCTCGTCGGGCCGCCGGGCGTCGGCAAGACGTCGCTGGGCCAATCGATCGCCAAGGCATGCGGGCGCGAGTTCGTGCGCCAGTCGCTGGGCGGCGTGCGCGACGAGGCGGAGATCCGCGGCCACCGGCGCACCTATATCGGCTCGATGCCCGGCAAGATCATCCAGTCGATGCGCAAGGCCAAGACGTCCAACCCGCTCTTCCTGCTCGACGAGATCGACAAGATGGGCCAGGATTTCCGCGGCGACCCGTCATCCGCGCTGCTGGAGGTGCTCGACCCGGAGCAGAACGCGACCTTCAACGACCATTACCTCGAGGTCGACTACGACCTGTCGAACGTGATGTTCGTGACCACGGCCAACACGCTGAACATCCCCGGCCCGCTGATGGACCGGATGGAGATCATCCGCATCGCCGGTTACACCGAGGAGGAGAAGGCCGAGATCGCCCGCACTCACCTGATCCCGGCGGCCGTGTCCAAGCACGGCCTGTCAAAGGAGGAGTGGTCGATCACCGACGAGGCGCTGCTGACCGTGGTTCGCCGCTACACCCGCGAGGCGGGTGTGCGCAACTTGGAACGCGAGATCTCCAACCTGGCCCGCAAGGCTGTGAAGGAGATCATGATGTCCGCCTCGACCTCGGTGAAGGTGACGGACGACAACCTCGCGGACTATCTCGGCGTGGCGAAGTTCCGCTACGGCGAGGCCGAGACGGAGGATCAGGTCGGCGTCGTCACGGGCCTCGCCTGGACGGAGGTCGGCGGCGAGCTGCTCACCATCGAGTCGGTCGCCATGCCGGGCAAGGGCAAGATGACCGTCACGGGCAATCTGCGCGACGTGATGAAAGAGTCGATCTCGGCGGCGGCATCCTACGTCCGCTCGCGCGCCACCGACTTCGGCGTCGAGCCGCCTTTCTTCGACCGGCGCGATTTCCACGTCCACGTTCCGGAGGGGGCGACCCCGAAGGACGGGCCGTCGGCGGGCGTCGCCATGGCGACCTCGATCGTGTCGGTCATCACCGGCATCCCGATCCGCCGCGACATCGCCATGACGGGCGAGATCACGCTGCGCGGCCGGGTGCTGCCGATCGGCGG
>CAXUOD010000414.1:0-2340 GCA_964252585.1 uncultured Lichenihabitans sp.
AGATCAACGCCTCGATCGGCTTCGACCAGCGCCTGGCCGCGCAGGACATCGCGGGATCGAAGGCCCACGCGGCCATGCTGGCGAAGGCCGGCATCATCACGGCCGAGGACGCATCGTCCATCCAGGACGGTCTAGACCGGATCAGGGGCGAAATCGAGGCCGGTACGTTCACCTTCTCGCGGGCACTCGAAGACATCCATATGAACATCGAGTCGAGGCTCTCGGCCCTGATCGGCGACGCGGCCGGGCGGCTCCACACGGCGCGGTCGCGCAACGACCAGGTGGCGCTCGACTTCCGACTCTGGATCCGGGAAACGCTCGGCGCGCTGGACCATGCTCTTCGCGACCTGCAGGTCGCGCTGACCGAGAAGGCCTTCTCCCACGCCGATGCCGTCATGCCGGGCTTCACGCATCTGCAATCCGCCCAGCCGGTCACGCTCGGCCATCACCTGATGGCCTATGTCGAGATGATCGGACGCGACCGCGGGCGCTTCGCGGACGCGCGCCGCCGCATGAACGAATCGCCGCTCGGGGCAGCTGCGCTGGCCGGCACGTCGTTTCCGATCGACCGGCAGGCCGTCGCCGCCGCGCTCGGCTTCGAGCGGCCGACCGCCAATTCCCTCGACAGCGTGTCGGATCGCGATTTCGCCCTCGAGGCGCTCTCGACGGCGGCGATCTGCGCCGTCCACCTGTCGCGGTTCGCCGAGGAGATCGTACTCTGGGCGACCCCGCAGTTCGGCTTCGCGACGCTCTCCGACAAATTCTCGACCGGATCCTCGATCATGCCGCAGAAGCGCAACCCCGACGCGGCGGAACTCGTCCGCGGCAAGACGGGCCGCGTCATCGGCGCCCTCGTGGGGTTGTTGACCGTGATGAAGGGCCTGCCGCTCGCCTATTCCAAGGACATGCAGGAGGACAAGGAAGGCACGTTCGACGCCCTCGACGCGCTGGCGCTGACGGTCCCCGCGATGGCCGGCATGGTGCGCGACCTCAAGCCCGACCTCGCCCGCATGCGAGCGGCGGCCGGTTCCGGATACAGCACCGCGACCGATCTCGCCGACTGGTTGGTTCAGGAGCTCGGCATGCCGTTCCGGCAGGCTCACCACGTCACGGGCCGCATCGTGGCCTTGGCGGCGGAACGCGGTTCGACGCTGGAAGACCTGCCCCTCGACGTCCTGCAAAGTGTCGAGCCGCGGATCACGCAGGCCGTCACCGGCGTGCTGGGGGTGGATAACTCGGTCAAGAGCCGCACGAGCTACGGCGGCACGGCGCCCGCCAACGTGCGACGTCAGGCCGAAACCTGGCTGAAACGGCTCATGGCGGAGAAGGCCACGGGTTAGGAACGCGATCGGACGCGTCTCTCAGGCGTCCGGCGCATTCCGCGCCTCGACGGCTTCCGAACTCTCGGCGAGCCGGGTCAGGAACCAGCGTCCCGCCGGTCCCGGCGGCGCATCGGTCCGGTGCACGGCATAGATCTGGTAACGGTCGGGTGTCCGCCCCTCGATATCGAGCTCTACCAGCCGGCCGCTCGCGAGGTCGTCCTTGATCAGGGCTTCGGGCATGCCGCCCCAGCCGACGCCGGCCCTCAGGAGTTCATGCTTGGCTCCGAGATCGCCGAGCCGCCACGTCTCCGTGCTCAGCACGTTGAAATCCTTGCCCTGCGTCAGATCCGAGCGGTCGGTCAGCACGAGCTGGATATGGGCTCGGGCTTCGGCGACCGGCACCTTGCCGCGTTGGGCCGCTAGAGGGTGGCTCGGCGCCGCGACCGAAAGCATCCTGATGCTGCCGAGAGGCTTCTGGTCGAGGTCGTCCATCGAACGCGCCACGGCCGCACTGGCGCCGATCGCGCAGGTCCGGTCGAGGACGAGACGGGCGACGGCGCCCAAGGCCTCGATGTAGAGACGAAGGTTCACGGTCGGAAAGGCGGTCCGGAACGCCACCAGCGTCGAAACGAGCCGTGCGGTCGGCAGCATGACGTCGATCGCAACCGCGAGTTCGGGTTCGAGCCCGGCCAGCAGTCCCGTGGCCTTGGCGCGCAGCCCGTCGATACCATGCGCCACCTTGCGGGCTTCGGACAGCAGCGTCTTCCCCGCCTCGGTCAGCGTGGGTTTGCGGCTGGCCCGGTCGAAGAGCATGAGGCCGCCGAGGTGCCGCTCCAGGTTGGCGATCGTATAGCTCACCACCGATTGCCGGCGATTGAGGCGGCGTGCCGCGGCCGAGAAACTTCCAGCATCCACGACGGCCAGAAAGACGCGCAGTTGATCGAGGGACGGAGAGCCGAGGGCGGGCATGACGATGGCGCTAGAGCATGATGCCAGTAATGTCGGCACGGGTTTTGGG
>CAXUOD010000415.1:0-2310 GCA_964252585.1 uncultured Lichenihabitans sp.
CGGCCGAGTGGTCGACGTGGTTGCGTCTACACCTGCGGGGGGGAGGGTGCAAACCGCGATGCCCACGCGACACGTATATAAATCTAGCACTGGAGACCGTACAGCAGCGGGTCGACCTAAAGGACTCTCGGTGAGAGAAGTGGCCAAAGTTTGGGCCAATCAGCTGACACGGAGCACAAGACGATAGACGACTCAATGAGCCTTCCACGCTGCGCGAAACCTTATCGTTCGAATTGATTTTGAATGATCGATTCAATCATCAACAATCTATGAGTGTCATCCGGCGCCCTTCCGGCGCTTTAACGATGGAGATGGGAGATGGCGAAGATTATGAAGGCCGCTTGCTTGGCGGGCGCGCTGGGGATGGGGCTGCTCGGGGCGACGACAGCCGCGAGGGCCGGTATGCCAAATATATCTCCTACTAGTGCACAACCTAAACTTCCCATCGTCAATCAATCTAAACCCCCCATCGTCAGTTGGAACCGCGATCCCTGGGACGGCTGGCACTCGGGCGGCGGGCACTCGGGCAACGCCCCCTCGCCCGAGGTGAACACCATGCTCGGCTTCCTCATCGTCGCCGGCACTGTGGCCTTCATCAAGCGTCGGCGTGGCACCGAGGCCGAGGCGGAAGACGCAGTGGTCTAACGGCTGAGACGGAGGCGCCGGGATGCACGGTACGGCCACGCGACGCAGCACGAGTGCGCCGACACGTGCGTCGAATGGATCGATCTCCTTCGCGCAATGGGCTCTGCTCGCCTTCACCGGCGGCACCGTTCTGGCCGCCATTCTTCATCGTCACCTGCTGCAGCCCTTAGAGGGCGGGCGCATACAGCACTTCGTCGATCTGAACGTCGGCGAATTGTTCGGTACGGCAGCCGTCTTCTCGCTCCTCCTCACGGTGAGCTCCGTGCGGCTGGTGCTGACCCGGGCCGACATTGCCGTGCTGGTTGCCGGAGCGATGACGTGGTTGCTGCCGGAGACGGGATTATTGCCCGAGCCACGCGCCGTCTACGTTGGCATGACGCTGGCCGGCGCGTGGATCCTCGCCCGGCACTCGGCCGACAGGCAGCTCAGGGACGTCGCCCATGTGTGGCTGGCGCTGTCCTTCTGCGAATTGTGGAGCAAGCTCGCCTTCGAATTTGCTTACGGCGTCGTTGGGCCCGTCGAGGTCGAGCTCATGCACGGGGTCGGGCACCTGTTCTTCCCCGGCCTTCAGTCGGACGGCCTTTCCCTAAGCGCCCAGCCTGACTGGTCCGTCGTTGTCTTGGAAGGCTGCTCATCATTCCACAACCTGTCGCTCGCGGCATTGATCTGGTTGTGCGTCCTCAAGATCGCAGGCCAGCGCGCGAGCCTCGGGGCGCTTGGGGCCTTGGTGATCAGCGGCGCGCTGGTGGTCTCCGTCAATGTGGCGCGCATCCTCCTCATGCTGCCTTCATATGACGCCTACCACCTCTGGCACGACAAACAGGGATCGTACGTGGTTTCGCTGGCCACCGTGCTGGCCGCGGTGGTCCCGGTCGCCCTCTATGTGCGGAAGGCTGACCCGGTCGAAAAAAAGCCGACCCGCTTTTAAAGCTCGCTGGAACACGACACTCAGCCATAGGAGTGGGAGTGCTGCGACAAGAAAACCGACCGTTGTTCATGTTGATGTCATCGGTACACCGCCAGAGAACGCGGCGGAGGCCTCCAACATGCTGCTCGAAATCAACGACGCCATCACGGTCATCGTAGTTGGTGTAGCCGCGTTCATGCTTGTGATGCTGCGCTTCGGATGACATGGCCGCTCGCCTTGGTCGAGCGCGCGCTAGGTAGGAGAATTCACAGGTGAATTGGTAGCCGCGTGACGTGCATTGAAATGATAGACCAGCTTGGAACGCAAGTTGCGTTTACGGCCGACTATCTGACGGGCATTGTCACTCTCTCGGACGGGTCGGAACAGCGGTTTCCATCCACTGTTTTGGAAGCTCTCCTGGTTGGACATTTCGTACGTCACGAGGCGGGTACGTTAGCGATTACAGCGAAAGGTCGGGCTCAAGCCGCTCGTGACCGAGAGCAACGCGCGCAAAGCAGCTAAGTCGGAAGGCTGCGTGAACGACGCCCGGGCCAACCGCCCGCTACCTCTTCCGCCGCAACGGATTTCAGGTTGATGGTAAGTGGCACATTGCGTGAGAAGAGCTGCAAAGGCTTCTGAAGCGGAGACGAGTTCTCTGACGGTGGCGTACCCTACTCACCCGTTGCGAAGCTGATGCTGCTCATCTGAGGACTTCTCTTGCGCACGAGACCCGTCGTCGATCGCATGATCAAGAGATC
>CAXUOD010000416.1:0-2284 GCA_964252585.1 uncultured Lichenihabitans sp.
TGCATGACCTGCATCGGCAATTCGGGGCCGCTGCCGACCGAGATCTCCAAGGCCATCAACGACAACGACATCGTGGCGGCGGCCGTCATCTCGGGCAACCGCAATTTCGAAGGCCGCGTGAACCCGGACGTGAAGGCCAATTACCTCGCGTCGCCGCCCCTGGTGGTGGCCTATGCGCTGGCGGGCTCGCTCGATGTCGATCTTGCGACCGAGCCGCTCGGCGAGGGGACGGACGGCCCGGTCTATCTGCGCGACATCTGGCCCTCCCAGGACGAGGTCTCGAGCCTGCACAAGAAGGCCATCACCAAGCAGATCTTCGCCGACCGATACGGCAATGTGTTCCAGGGCGACGTGCACTGGCAGGGTATCGACGTCGCGCTTGGCCAGACCTTCCACTGGAGCATGGGGTCGACCTATGTGCAGAACCCGCCCTATTTCGAGGGGATGACCAAGGCTCCGGCGCCCGTGACCGACGTCAAGGATGCACGGGTGCTCGGGCTGTTCCTCGATTCGATCACGACCGACCACATCTCGCCGGCCGGTTCCATCAAGGCGGCCTCCCCGGCCGGGCGTTACCTGCTCGAACATCAGGTGCGGCCGCAGGACTTCAACCAATATGGCACGCGGCGCGGCAACCACGAAGTCATGATGCGCGGCACCTTCGCCAACATCCGACTCAAGAACCAGATGGTACCGGGCGTCGAGGGCGGCGTGACGCGGCACCAGCCGGGCGGCGAAGAAATGCCGATCTACGACGCCGCCATGCTCTACAAGCAGGAAGGCGTCCCGCTGGTCGTCTTCGCGGGCAAGGAATACGGCACGGGCTCGTCGCGCGATTGGGCCGCCAAGGGCACGAAACTGCTCGGCATCCGGGCCGTGATCGCCCAGAGCTTCGAGCGTATCCATCGCTCGAACTTGGTCGGCATGGGTATCCTGCCTCTCACCTTCGAGGAGGGGACGTCCTGGCAGACGCTGAACCTCAAGGGCGACGAGACGGTCTCGATCGTCGGGCTCGGGGACACGCTGAAGCCGCGCCAGGTGATGGAACTGGTCATTACGTCGGACAAGGGCGTGGTGAGCCACGTGCCCGTGATCTGCAGGATCGATACGATGGACGAGCTCGAATACTTCAGGAATGGTGGAATCCTGAACTACGTGCTGCGCAACCTGCTGGCGGCGTAGCACGGCGTAGAGGTCATACCGCAGCGGTTGTGCGGTTCGCATTGCGGCTTGGCGCGAGACTGATAATCTCCCGCCATGTCCGAGACATCGCACCTCAGGATGACGGTCGACGAGTTTCTGGTCTGGGCCGAGGGTCGGCCAGAACGCTATGAACTCGTGGGGGGTCGTCTTTATGCGATGCCGCCGGAGCGCATCAAACATACGAGTACAAAACTCTACGCTGCGTTGGCGTTGTTCCAGGCCATCGCGAAAGCCGGCTCGACATGCGAGGTGCTACCCGACGGCGCGACTGTGCGGTTCGATCGGGAAACCGCGTTCGAGCCCGATGCGCTGGTGAGATGCGGTGACGGAGATGCGATCACGACCCGGATACTCGGAACCGGCCAACTCCGCCTCGACCCGCCCGGCCTCGATGTCGCGGTCGAGGACATGTTGGGCAGAGCGTGATCATGTCCGACTTGCACAATCGCCTCATGACGGTCGACGACTTTCTGCTCTGGGCGGAAAAGCGCGAGGGCGGTCACTATGAGCTCGTCGACGGGTCGGTCCATGCGATGGCGCCCGAGCAAGCAGGCCATGCGAGGGCTAAGGGCGATGCCTATGTGGCGCTCAAGACCGCGATCGCCCGGGCTGCGTCACCCTGTGAAGCGATGCCGGACGGCATGACGGTAAGGATCGATGCAACGTCCGCCTATGAACCGGATGCTCTCGTTTACTGCGGCAAACGCCTGCAGCGCCGAGCAGTCGAAGTGCCGGATCCCGTGATCGTCGTCGAGGTCCTATCGCCGAGTACGGGCCGTTTCGACAGGTTCGGCAAGTTACCTGGGTATTTCAAGGTCCCCAGCTTGCGCCACTATGTCATTGTCGATCTTGACCATCGCGTCGTTATCCACCATGGCCGCACCAACGGCGAGATCGCGACGCATATCCTCGGGTCTGGTCCGTTGCGCCTCGATCCACCCGGCCTCGATCTCGTGGTGGAGGATCTGCTCGGGCCAGTGTCCGACGAGGCCGAATAGCACCAGAGGTCACCGCGCAGTAGTAGAGCCGCCTAGAGCGCTTTCGCCTTTGGCGAATTCGCTCCAGCTTAGAATGTCGAGCA
>CAXUOD010000417.1:0-2276 GCA_964252585.1 uncultured Lichenihabitans sp.
TCGGGCGACGTTTGTTGTTGGGTAATTATCAGTGGCCCGGATGGATTGCGTCGTTCAGGTAGACGCAAGTCAGGATGGCAAACACATAGGCCTGCAGGACGGCGACGAGCAGTTCGAACGCGGTCAGCAGAATGATGCCGAGGAGGGGGAGAGGCGCCAGCAGGGCCGCAGCCGTGCCTGAGCCGAGCAGCAGGACCACGAAGCCGCCGAAGACCTTCAGCGTGATGTGGCCGGCCAGCATGTTGGCGAAGAGACGCACGCTGAGCGAGATCGGACGCGACAGGAACGAGATGACTTCGATCAGGACGATGAAGGGCAGGATGATGGGCGACACGCCGGAAGGCGCGAAGAGGTTCAGGAAATGCGTACCGTGCCGGATCAGCCCGTAGACGATCACGATGCCCATGACGAGCGCCGCCAGGGCGAAGGTCACGACGATCTGGCTGGTGACCGTATACGAGAAGGGCAACAGGCCCAGCAGGTTCGCGAAGAGGACAAACATGAACAGGCTGAACACGAAGGGAAAGAACCGCATTCCCTCCTGTCCGGCCGTGCCCCTGACCGTGTCGGCCACGAACTCGTAACTCATCTCGGCCGCGGCCTGCAGCCGCCCCGGCACCAGCGAATGCTTCCTGGTCCCGACGATCATCAGCAGCGACACGAGGCCCAGGATGATGAGCATCAGGAGCGACGCATTGGTGAAGGACACGTCCATCGCTCCCATCGGATGGGAGGAGAACATGGGTTCGACGTTGAACTGGTGGATCGGGTCGATTGCGTTCTCGGCCACGTCTAACCTCACAAAGCGGACGCCCGGCGGGCGTTCGGCACCCCCTCAGCCGGGGCATTCAGATCCCATCAATCGGCCACCGGCCACCTTCGCGACCCGAAGGCCGCTTCACTCACCGCACCGAACCGCCGCCCGGCGGAGGGCCCTTGGGGCCCGTACCAGCGACGCCCCCGGGGGACGCCGTCGGCCGCATGGCGATCCGGTAGACGCTCCAGAACCCTGCCGCCGTTCCAAGCCCGAGGAACACGATCAAGGCGGCCGGAGACGTTCCGAGCCCCCGGTCGATCATCCAGCCGATGAACCCGCCCACCACCACCGCGGCGACGAACTCCGACATGACCCGGAACCCCAGGCTCATCGCCTGGCCCATGCCGTTGGGAGCCTGCAGGCCACCCGACGGTGAACGGGGCATGCCGGCCGCCTTGCGGTGGTCGTCGAGTGCGCCCGAGAGGTCCTTGAGACGCGCCCGCATGGCCGCATCGCCGTCCGGATCGCCAGATTCGGGGTTCGCCATGATCGTGTCGCGCTCCCCGCCGCGGCGGCCCTTTGTTTCGCGCGTCTCCGGATCCTTTATGCAAATCCTGAAACGCATTTCATCGCGAAAAGGGCACAGGCGTGCCCCATTCGCGCTGGGCGGGTTCATAGAAACCAGCACCGCCATGGTGTCAAGAACGGCTCGTGCCTGTTTTCGAAGCTTTTTCGGCGCCGGTGCGGCTTAGTCGTCGAGCGGGTCGGGCGGGGTGCCGCGAGCGGCCTCGTAGCGTGCCTTGGTGTCGGCGTTCATGGGATAAAGGCCGGGGAGGGGGATGCCGCGGGCGACCTCTTCCATGATCCAGGCTTCCATCCGTTCCTGCTCGGGCGCCTCGGCCAGCACGGCATCGACCAGCGCCGCGGGGATCAGGACGGCACCGTCGTCATCGGCCACGATGACGTCGTCGGGCAGAACGGCGACGCCGCCGCAGCCGATCGGCCGCTGCCAATCGACGAAGGTAAGCCCCGCGACCGAGGGGGGTGCCGCCTGGCCTCGGCACCAGACCGGCAGCCCGGTCGACAGGACACCGGCGAGGTCGCGCACCACGCCGTCGCTGACGAGTCCCGCGACCCCGCGACCTGCCATGCGGGCGCAGAGGATGTCGCCGAAGATCCCGGCCTCCGTGACCCCCATGGCGTCGACGACCGCCACCGCACCCGGCGGCATCGCCTCGATGGCGGCTCGGGTCGAGACGGGGGAAGACCAGGAGGCCGGCGTCGCCAAGTCCTCGCGCGCCGGCACGAAGCGCAACGTGAAGGCCGGCCCGACGATACGGGCCTGCCCGGGGCGCAGCGGCTGGGTGCCGCGCAGCCAGACGTTGCGCAGGCCCTTTTTCAGCAGCACCGTCGTGATGGTGGCGGCCGAGACGGCGGCCAGGACCGCGGAGGCTTCGGGGGACAGCGGCATGGCAGGCTCCGGGGGGGGGTCGCGACGAGGTGCCGAGAGGTGACCTCG
>CAXUOD010000418.1:0-2246 GCA_964252585.1 uncultured Lichenihabitans sp.
CCGCCCGGGAGCGCGGCGTGCTGTTCGACATCGGACACGGCATGGGTTCGTTTTCCTGGGTCACCGCGCGAGCCATGCTGGCCAAAGGCTTTCCGCCCGACACCATCTCGTCCGACGTCCATGCGCTCTGCATCGACGGGCCGGCCTACGACCAGGTGACGACGCTCTCGAAGTTCCTGGCGCTCGGCATGCGCCTGTCCGACGTCGTCGCGGCTTCGACCGTCGCGGCCGCCAAGGCGCTCGCCCGGCCGGACCTCGGCACGTTCAGGCCGGGAAGCGTCGGCGATGCCAGCATTCTTTCGCTGGATCGCGGCGAGTTCCCGCTCGAGGACGTGAGCGGCGAAGTCGTGACGGCCGACGAACGCCTTTTCGCCCGCGGCGTGGTGGTCGCGGGCCGCTGGTGGCACCCGAACTGACGCCGCGTGCCCTTCGAACCGGAGATTCGAACACGATGAACCTCGGTAGCGAGACTTCCCGAAGCGGCGCACATCGGCCGCGCGCGCCGAAGCGCGCGCTCGCGGCCTGATCCGATGCTGCAGAGCCCGCCCGCCGAACCCGGCATGCCGATCGAGGCGGTCGACGATCAGGGCCGGCGTGAAGCTTCGGCCTCATGCCAAGACCCACAAGTCGCCGGTCGTGGCACATCTGCAGATGGCACGTGGCGCCGTGGGCCAGTGCGTGCAGAAGGTCGCCGAGGCCGAGGTCCTGGCCTGGGGCGGCGTGTCCGACATCCTGGTCAGCAACGAGGTCGTGAGCCCGCGCAAGCTCGCACGCCTCGCGGCGCTTGCGCGGATCAGCACGGTCGCGGTCTGCGCCGACCATCGGCGCGGCATCGAAGCGATCGAAACGGCGGCCCGGGATGCCGGCGTTCGCCTCCCGGTCCTGGTCGAGATCGACGTCGGGGCCGGCCGCTGCGGGGTCGCGCCGGGGCCGGAGGCCGTGACGCTCGCCCGGAGGATCGCCGAGAGCCCGCACCTGCGGTTCGGCGGGTTGCAGGCCTATCATGGGGCCGCCCAGCACCAGCGTATGCCGGAAGAGCGATCGGCGAGCATCACGGCGGCTGCGGCGATGGCCGGCCGTGTGGTCGATGATCTCCGGCACGTCGGGCTCGCTTGCGACATCGTCGGGGGAGCCGGCACCGGGACCTTCGCACTGGAAGCCGCCAGCGGCGTCTATACCGAGCTTCAGGTCGGGTCCTACGTGTTCATGGACGCGGACTATGGCCGTAACCAGCCGGCACCGCCATTCCGCAACGCGCTCTTCGTGCTCGCCACCGTGATGAGCGCGCCGCACGCCGGCCTGGCGGTGATCGATGCCGGCCACAAGGCCGTGGCGGTCGACAGCGGGTTGCCGCTCGTCTGGAAACGGCCCGGCATCGCCTATGTCGGCGCCTCGGACGAACACGGCAACCTGGCGCTGACGCCCGAGGCCGAACCGTTGCGCCTCGGCCAGCAGGTGATGCTGGTGCCGGGTCATTGCGACCCCACGGTCGACCGCTACGATTGGTATGTCGGCGTGCGCAAAGGCCGGGTCGAGGGCCTGTGGCCCATCGCGGCCCGCGGCGCCATGGTGTGACCGGGCGAGGGAGGGTGCCGAAGCTCTACGGCCGCAATAGGAAAACTCGCCTCAGCCACCGTCATGCTGAGCCGGCCCGCAGGGCCGTGTCGAAGCACGCACGGCTTTGGCCAGTGAACCGGCCCGCCCCTCGACACGACCGCGTCCCACGGTCGGCTCGGGACGAGGGCTGTTCAAATGATCCGGCCAGTACAAGCCCGGTCATGACGGCTGGAAGCCATCCGCCAGGTAGGTCGACGGCTCCTTCTGGGCAAAGCCGAGCTTCGCGTTGAGCATGGCCAGAAGGGTCTCGGCGGCTTCGGGGACGACCGTGCCGGGCGGGAACACGGCCGCGACCCCGGCGGCCATGACGGCATCGCGGTCGCCGGGAGGGATTACGCCACCCAGCACGAGGAGGATGTCGGGACGCCCCTTCGCGTCGAGCGCGGCCCGAATCGCGGGCACGAGGGTCAGGTGGCCCGCCGCCAAGGACGAGACCCCGAGCACGTGGACGTCTTCGGCGATCGCGCGGTCGGCGACTTCCGCCGGCGTGGCGAAGAGCGGGCCGACCCGGACATCGAACCCGAGGTCGGAGAAGGCCGAGGCGATCACCTTCTGGCCCCGGTCGTGCCCGTCCTGCCCGACCTTGGCGACCAGGATTGTCGGCTTGCGGCCGGCATCCTGGGTAAAGG
>CAXUOD010000419.1:0-2234 GCA_964252585.1 uncultured Lichenihabitans sp.
CCATCTGGGCGCCCATGTTCTCGAACTTGTCGGCGAGCTCGATCTCCTTGGCGACTGTCACGCCGTCCTTGGTGATGCGGGGGGCGCCGTAGCTCTTGTCGATCACGACGTTGCGGCCCTTCGGCCCCAGCGTGACCTTCACGGCGTCGTTGAGGATGGAGATGCCGCGGAGCATGCGCTCGCGGGCATCGGAGGAGAAGCGGACGTCTTTGGCCGACATGGCGTGAGTCTTTCGATGGGATGAGGCCCGCATCCCGCGTTCGGGACGGGGTGGAGGTTCGCGGGCAGTTGCCGGGGCGCGCCGGATGGGTGAGGGCGTCAGGCCGCCTGCTTCAGGGCGGCGCCTTCGACGACGCCCATGACGTCGCTCTCCTTCATGATGAGCAGGTCCTCACCATCTAGCTTCACCTCGGTGCCGGACCACTTGCCGAACAGCACGCGGTCACCCGCCTTCACGTCCAGCGCCACGACCTGTCCCGCTTCGTCCCGCGCGCCCGGCCCGACCGCCACGACCTCGCCTTCCTGAGGCTTCTCCTTGGCATTGTCCGGGATGATGATGCCGCCCTTGGTCTTCGCCTCGGCGTCGACGCGGCGGAGGACGATGCGGTCGTGCAGGGGGCGGAACGGCATGGGGAGGTCTCGGCCGGCGAAGCGCCGGGAGCGCGGCCCGGGGTCGGGCTTGGCACTTTAGGACAGTGAGTGCCAATGCCGCGAATAGCGAGGGTTAAAGCGTGTAGAGTCGAAAATAAAAATGATCGTCGGCCGGCGCGGCGGCGCCGTGGGACTTTATCAATGGCCGGGGCGTTCGCGCGAGACTTCGCCGGATCTGTGAGGCGCGCAGCGGATTCAGCAGGATCTTCGCTTGCAAGCGGGGTACCGGCACGCCAAGTCCCGTCTCGGGCGGGTGAGACAAGAGGACTCCCGTCCCGGGCCTCCGGCCCGCTGGGCGCGGCACGGCCGCGCGGACGGGACCGCCATGGGCCAGGACAAGCGCTTCGGGAAGAGGGTCACGGAACCCTCCTCCGTCCAGATTATCCACGAACTGAAGCTGATGGCGTTGCGCCAGTCGCTCGACGCCGCCACGGCCCGCGAGGCGGCGGCTGTCGAGGTCCGCGCGGACGTTGATGCCGCTCCTCCTGCGGGGGCGCGGTGATGGCGGATGGGCCGACCCACCTCTTCACGGTCGGCGAGCGCGTGTCGCTCGCCCTGTCGACCCTCGGCCGCTCCGAGGGTTCCGACGTCTTCGTCGTCAAGGCCCGCATGCCGCATGTCGGCACGCAGCTCCAATACCGCGTCAAGGCTGAGGCCGAGCCGCACGAAAGAGTGGTGACCGAGGGGCAACTCACGCGGATCGCACGCCGCTGATGGTGTGTCGTCGCGTGCACTGATCCCGATCCAGGGTCGGCTGTGACAGGGTACGCCGCTTCCGTTGATGCCTGCACGGTCGAACAGGCCTCATGCCCATCGGTGTCGAACGCAGCATCGCGCCGCCTTCCTGCTCGCCCGCGTCGCGCGACCTTTGTGTTGACCGTGACTCGGGTGCCTGGCCTGGCCCACGGTGGTCGACGGCACCGTCGCCAGGGGCGATGACGGCACAGCAGATGAGAGAAGCGCCCATGTTCACCGGTCAACCGCGAGCCCATGACGCCCAAGGTGCTCAGCCTGTTGAAGCTGATCGGCACCCTGGTCGAATGAGCCTCGGCTAGATGCGAGGTCGTCGCCTGGGGTCAAAAGGTCAGGGGGTCTGACAGCCCGAGATCGAGCGTGTTTGCTCTCGCCCTCGATCGCCGTGCATCTTCACCCAAAACCACATCGCCAGCGAGGAGGTCCCCATGCCGAAGCAGACGATCATGAGGACGCTGAGACACGGAGACGGGCAAGCCAGAGTCACGATCCTTCACGAAGCAGGGAACATCGACATCGTCGTCGCGGCTCGGGGGACCGACGATCCGATGAGCGATGATCAGGTCATCGAGGCACTGCGGAACGCGATCCGAGCGATGGACGCGATCGGCGCCCATATCGAGCACCATGCAGACGATCATGGATACTGAACCGTCCTGGCAGAAAACGCGTCTTCGCACCTCACCATGGTATGGTCGTCCTGTTCTCAACTTGGCCGACATGGCCACGGGAGGACGACACCATGGGACAATCAGAACACGATCCAGGCGCGAAGGGAAAACCTGCCTGGAATGCCGGACGGAAGCTCGGGGCCAAGCGGGCCCTCAAGC
>CAXUOD010000420.1:0-2214 GCA_964252585.1 uncultured Lichenihabitans sp.
GTGAAGCTCGAGAACGAACACGAGATCACGGCCCATACGGCCGGCAAGATGCGCAAGAACCGGATCCGTGTGCTGACCGGTGACCGCGTCCTGGTGGAGATGACCCCTTACGATCTGACCAAGGGCCGGATCACCTACCGGTTCAAGTAGCCCGCGCGTGGTCGGGCTTCTCCGGCCCAGGACCGTTGCGGGTGCCGAGCTTCCGAAGCTGGTGCTGGCTTCGGCCTCCCCTCGCAGATTGGCTCTGTTGCAGCAGATCGGCATCGAGCCCTACGCCCTCCTTCCTGCCGACATCGACGAAACCCCCACCCGGGCCGAACTCCCGCGCAGTCATGCGGCGCGCCTCGCGGTCGAAAAGGCAGAAGCCGCGCATGCCGTGGCCGCGAAGCGCATCGATCTCAGCCCATGCTTCCTGCTCGCGGCCGATACGGTGGTCAGTGTCGGTCGCCGCATCTTGCCCAAGTGCGAAACCCAGGACGAGGCCGGGGATTGCCTCCGCCTCCTCTCGGGTCGCGCTCATCGCGTCTATACCGGAGTGACCCTGGTGACCCCGAAGGGAACTCGGCGCCACCGGCTGGTCGAGACCCGCGTGCGCTTCAAGCGCCTGTCGCAAAGCGAGATCGAGGCCTATCTGTCTAGCGATGAATGGCGTGGCAAGGCGGGCGGCTATGCGGTCCAAGGGCGAGCCGGCAGTTTCGTGGTCAAGTTGATCGGCTCCTACACGAGTGTGGTGGGACTCCCGCTCTATGAGACGCTGTCGTTGCTCGTCGGCGAGGGCTTCCCGGCCCAGGAAGGCTCGGCGGCCCGCACCTGAACCGCGCACCGGCGCGGTGGCTCCATCGGCCAGCGGGTCTCGGGCCCGCGGCTGACTGCGAAGAGGCGAACGTGATGCACAAAGCCGCGAACGACAATTCCGGGCCGGACACACGACCGAAGGGCGATGCGCCAGCACGGAAGTGCCCGATCTGCGGAAAGGCCGCCACGATCGAGGCGAAACCCTTCTGTTCCAAACGCTGCGCCGATGTCGACCTGCATCGTTGGCTCGGCGAAGGTTACCGGGTTCCGGCGAGCCGCGATGACGACGCCTCCGATATCGAAGAGGACTCGTGACCGTTCCGTCCGGACCGCGCCGGGCGGCGGGTCCTGAAACCTTGCCGACCGTCAATCGTCTGAGTCTTGGCTGGGTTTGGTGGTTTGAGGTCGCGAGAAGACGGCTTGGCACCCCGCGCTCAACTGAGGCTTGTTGCGCTGCAGGCAACTTACAATAGTATCTTCATCCGGAATATACTGGCTGCACAGGCGATAGACATCCGGCGTGCAAGCCAACTGATCTTCTGCACTTCCACTATGATCGGCAAAGGACGCCGTGGAGAACGTAAGTGCGCAGGCGAGCGTTACGATAGCTGTTTTATTCACCGGATAGAGGCCTTCCTGTAGCAGCGTTTGGCGATGCGGGTGCCGCGGCCGACGCGGGTTCCGCACCACGGATAAGTCTGCTGACCAATCAGGGTCTCCGTAAGGCGGGTGCATGACCGCCGCAGCGCGTCGCGGCAGTTATTCGGACGCGCTTCGGTCATGCTTTCAGAATGCTGAACCGCCAGACGCCGGCCTCGCCTGTGCTGGCGAGCAGGGTGTCGCCGGTCTCTCGGAGGAGATGTGGAAGGTCGATCACGGCCAGCGGATCGGTGCACAGGACGTCGAGCCGAGTCCCGGCCGGAAGGCCCGACAACGCACGGCGCGTCCGCAGTACCGGCATGGGGCATTTGAGCCCGCGAAGATCGAGATCTCGGGTGGTCGAAACGCCGGTCATGCTCGTCACGCCAGGCTATTCTGCATGTAAGAGCCGTGCCTTTTCCGACGCCGGAGGGCTACGGATACGCATTGTCTAAGACCTTCACTGGACGCCGACGCAACCCAAAACTGCGCGAACGCCACAGATCCAGCAGGGCCCAGGACGGCCGCCGGAGCTTGAAGCCGAGGCTCCGCTCTTCGCCGCGAGGGAGCCCACGCGCAATCGAGTCTAGCACAACTGTTACGGAGGAGCCTTGTTCGATTCAGTCCATCACTCGTCGGCTGACGAGAGCGGGCGCAAAGCGCTGGACAACCCACGACACCCTTCCTATAAGGGCGCCGGTTCCGGCCTTTCGCGAGGTCGATACCGCCCAGGTAGCTCAGTTGGTAGAGCATGCGACTGAAAATCGCAGTGTCGGTGGT
>CAXUOD010000421.1:0-2197 GCA_964252585.1 uncultured Lichenihabitans sp.
GCCCGAGCTGGAGGCCAGGATGCCAGCCGCGGCGCCAGCTGGTCATGCGTCCAAAGTTTGCTCGCCACCCTCCCCGGCGCTACCCGCCTCCGGGGGGTCTACCGCAGCAGGCGACCCAAAACAGACATCGTGCGGCGCTGACCGCCGACTTCAGGACACCGGTTTCGGCGGGCACCGCGAGCCTGTGGGTGTTGGCCCAGTAATGGTGAACGTCTTGGAGGCGATGACCTGGCCCTTGTAGGTGAATGCGATAATCCACTCGCCCAGTTGCTGCTCCCAAGGATGATCGAAGGTCCACCCGGCATAAACGCTGTCGCCGATGACCGGTGTCGGAAAGCTGTCCTCTGTGCTGAACGCCTCGTCCGATCGAGTGATCCGGGGGTGGGTGACGACCACAAGGAGCTGGCTCGGCAACTGCTCTGCGGGATCGGGGATCAAGTGGACCAGCACCCCGAAGCGCAGGCAAAGTTCCGCCGGCAAGCTTCTTGTGCGATCGACGAACTCGATGCCCGTGATCGTGGTCCTGGGCGTGATGGTATGATCGTCGTGCGTCGGCTGGGCCGGGGGTCCCTGCTCTGCCATGGTTTCCCCGTAGTCGGTGACATCTCCACGCAACCCAGCCCGAGCCGGTGCGGCGTGCAGCGCAGCCGAACACAGCACCGCAGCAAGAATAGCCGTCTTGGCGCTTGTCATGGTGGGGGGTTCATCCTCGACCTTGAGGGTAGGGGTTCCTCCTGGTGAGCAGGAACTACGGGCTAGCGGCACTGGCTTGACCCAAGCACTTTCGACGGCTGTGGTCTTGGCGCTCCATGTGGTGAAATGACTCTTTTGGTCAAACACAGGAAAAGTCTTTACTTGCCTCCGCCCCAACAACGCCTGATTGACGCTGCTTTGATGTTCGTGCATCAAGTAACTGGAAAACTATACACAGAAAGGTTACAGGACCTCTCGATTTCGTAGGTATCCGTAGTCGTTTGTCTGCGTTTAGCTCCCTGAAGTCACTCAGCGGAGGGGATCATGCCCAACATCACCAGCTACACCCGTTCCTCCACGGCCACTGTCGACGAGACGCCAACGGACCGCCCCAAGCTGGCGCGGCGCATGGTGGTCGCAGGCGCCGGTATCTCCGTCCTGATGGCTGGGCTTTCACGGATCACCTCGGCATCGCAAGTGAAGAAGGCCGGCCCGGCTTGCGCCGCCCTTCGGCAGGCGCGCGGCATGGGCGACAGTCTGGCGACCACGCAGAACTGGGAGCAATTCCGCCGCCGCTTCGTCATGGCGGACGGACGGGTGGTCGACACGGCAAACCGCCGCATTTCCCACACGGAAGGCCAGGGTCTGGCGATGCTGTTCGCGGTCGAGTTCGACGACCGCGAGACCTTCGACCTGGTTTGGGAGTGGACGTCGCGCAACCTGTCCCGCGGCTATGACAGCCTGCACGCCTGGTGTCTGGTGCCCGGCAACCCCAATCCGGACAGCAACACCGCGACGGACGGTGACATCTACATCGGTGCAGCCCTGCTGCGGGCTGCGGCCAAGTGGAACAACCCCGCTTACCATACGGCTGGCACCCGGATCGCGCGCTCGATCTTGGCCCTGACGGTCACCGACGTCGCCGGGCGCACGGTGCTGCTGCCCGGTGTCGAAGGGTTCGTGAAGGCGCGTCACGTGGTGGTCAACCCGTCCTACTACGTCTTTCCGTTGCTGGAGGACCTTGCTGCCGCGGCACCGTCACCACGCTGGACCAAGCTGATCTGCGACGGTCACGCCCTGATCGCCGAGGCCCGTTTCGGCAAACGCCAGCTACCGGCGGATTGGATCCTGGTCTCGGTCGACGACGGCAAGGTCTCCTTGGCGAAGCGCTGGCCTGCCCGCTTTTCGTTCGATGCCGTGCGCATCCCCTTGTTCCTGGCTTGGAGCGGCGCTGGAGCCGCAGAACTGCAGCCCTTCGTCGATCACTGGGGTGCAGACCCGTCCCGCGTGCCCGCTTGGGTGGCGCTCGATTCCGATGACTGCGCAGCGTTCCCATCAAGTAACGGCATCACGGCCATCGGCATGGTCGTCACCCGCGGCCTGCATTCCAACCGTCTACCCAGCCTGCCGGCCGTTAGCGGCCGCGATGACTACTACTCGTCCGCATTGGTTCTGCTCAGCCAGCTAGTGCTGCGGGACGTGACCGTACAGGTGTAGGCAGGGC
>CAXUOD010000422.1:0-2192 GCA_964252585.1 uncultured Lichenihabitans sp.
GCTTCGTCGAGAGCTTCAACGGCCGCATGCGCGACGAGGTGCTGAACGACACCCTTCCGCTCCCTCTCGCACGCCCGCGTTGCCCTCGCCGCCTGGCGACGCGACTACAACGACGAGCCGCCACATTCGAAGCTCGGCTGGATGACGCCGGCCGAATACGCTGCCGCGGCGGCCCGAAAAGCCGCCGAATGAACGCCGGATATTCACCCTGAAGGTGGAGGAGAAATCGGGGGACTCTCACAAACGCAGGTTACTCATCCTGGAAGGAGGAGAAACCGGGGGACCCTCACGCTACGCCGCACCGCGCTTGTATATTCTGCAGTCTTGGGGTGTAAGACGATGGCATGCATGCGATAGAACACTCCCCGCTCTGTGAGAAAGAGCTTCGCTTAGCTCTGTCCGAAGGTCGTTTCGAGCTGCATTACCAGCCGCAACATTCCAGTCGGGAAGATCGCCTGGTTGGAGTGGAAGGCCTGGTTCGGCTTCATGACGGGCAAGGTGGGCTGATCTCGCCCGACCGTTTTGTAAGCGTGGTCGAGCAGACCAGCCTGATCCATGACCTCGGCGCCTTCCTGTTCGAGCAGGGTTGCAAGGACGCCCTGCTCTGGCCCTCCATCACTGTTGCGGTCAACGTATCCCCTGCGCAGTTCCGCGACCCGGATTTGGGCCGTCGACTTGTCGAGATCGCAAGGCGCATCGGTGCGAGCCCTCGTCAGATCGAGATTGAAATTACTGAAGGTGTGTTCTTCGACGATCCGGACCGAGCCGACGCTGCGCTTCGCGGTTTGCGCAACGCCGGCTTTGGCATCGCGCTAGACGATTTCGGCACCGGGTACTCCAGCCTTGGATACCTTCTGCGGTTTCCAGTCACCAAGATCAAAATAGATCGATCCTTCATCGCCAACTTGCCCGATGACATGAACTCCGCGACGATCGTCCATGCTTTAGTCGCCCTTGGACGTGCCTTGGGCTTGAAGATCGTTGCGGAGGGTGTTGAGACGGAAGCCCAGCGTCAGTTCCTCCGCATCTCGGGATGTCACTTTCTGCAAGGCTATCTGTTCGGCAAGGCATTGCCGAGCCGGGACGTTTCGGCGCTTCTTGATGCAACCGCCGCGCCGACCTCTGATCGCCGTTGATGAAGGCAGGTCCTGGTCGCGACAGCCGACCTCTTTACCCGCAGGTTATTGGGTGAGTGTGACCGTGCCGCCTTGGGGTCCGACTCCTTTGGGAACCGGCACGTCGGTCGCTGTGTAGTTGCTGTTGAGAACAAGCGTGGGGCCGGCGCTCAGTTCCACGGTGTCGGCTACGACGATGGTATAGGCCGAGTTCGCTGCGACCGGTGCGTTGGAGCCGACGAACAGGCGTCCTTGAGGCAGATAAATGGTCCCAAGCAGCGTTTGCGCATTGTTGCTGAGGATCTGATGAAGCTGGTTTTTGGGAAGGGTAGGATCCTCGAAAAAGAGCAAACCAGCCAGCGCCCCTGAGGTCGGAGCCGTAAGGCTGATCGTCGAGTTCTGGGCGAAGTAGATGGTCGTCCCCGGGGCAGGGCCGCTCGTCGCAGGACCAGGTCCTGGACCGCTTTTCGGCAAGGGGGGCCACGCCTTCGCGTATTTCGTGAGATAGAAGCCAACGTTGATGCCGGTCAGACCAGCGCCTTGGTCGACAACGAGCGGACCACCCGAGATGATATACTCCCCGGGGTTAAGCCTGACCTGAGCTCCGGCGGTAATCTTCAGACCGCCGCAGTACGCGCCCGGATTGAGCGTGAGAGTCGAATTGCTGACCACGAGGTCCGTTGCCAAGCATGAGTCAGGAATGGTCGGTGCGGGGCGCGAGGCGAGAGGGTCCGCGATTGACGGGCACCCGGTCTTGGGCTGCGGATTGAAATTCGGGAAGTAACCTTTCTTGCCGCCGACGGCGCACGTGTAGATCGTCTGCAGGACCGCGCTCTGGTCGGCGTAGATGCTCCAGTCGTTCTTCGAGTTCGAATAAACCGCGCAGCCGCGGGCATCCACGACGGCCGAGGTGTCAAGCGTGACGGCTCCGCTCACCTTTCCGTCGAGCGCGATGGCGCAGATCGGCGCTCCACCATAGGCGTGAGCTTGGGCATGGGCTCGCACCGAGAAGATGGACGGACCTAGCAGAGTGCCGAACAGAGACTGGGCGGTTCGCACGATGGTGACATCGACCCC
>CAXUOD010000423.1:0-2182 GCA_964252585.1 uncultured Lichenihabitans sp.
CGTTCCACATCCTGGCGTACGGCGGCGCGGCGCTTGTCGTCGAGCGACGCCAGGGTCTCGGGGTCGAGTTCCACCACGACGCCCGCGGCACGGACGCGACATCGCACGGTCCCACGCGGGAAGGCCTGGGCCAGTTCCCGTTCGACCCCATGGATGGCGCGGAGCACGTCCGGCCGGATCGCGATCCCGGTCTCGACCCGACTCGAAAGGCAGGGCGCAGCCGGCAATTCGCTCAGCGCCCCGAGCCCGATGTCGAGCGCCAGGGCGCGCACGCCGCGCTTGTCGATCCCCGCTTCGAGGTAAGGGTGGCGCACCGCGTAGTTGCGGGCGGCGTCGAGCCCGGGGCGATATTCACCGAGATCGTCCGTATTGGCGCCCGACACCATCTGACCTTCGGTGTGGCGCTCGATCGCACCATAGAGGTTGGTCTTGCAGAAGAAGCAGCGGTTCGTCGGATTGGCAAGATAGCTCGCGTCGTCGAACTCGCCGGCTTCGATCACCCGGAGCCGCCAGCCGCGCTCCGCGGCCAGTCGCTCGACCCGCGCCGTGGCGTCGCCGGGCACGGCCGCCGAAACGGCGTGGAACATCTCGGTGTCGGGACGAAGCCGATGCGCCAGGGTGGCCAGCGTCAGGCTGTCGATGCCGCCGCTGACCGCCACGGCCAAGGGTTTCTCGATCCGCCGGAGCGCGGCCACGAGACCCGCCTCGACTCCGCCTCGCAAGACCTCCGTCATCCCCGCTCTCCTGGGCTGCGCGTAAACCGGTCAGGGTCGGATCGCAATGCCAGATCTTCGGCCTGCCGCCGAAGCCTCGACCGGGACGCGTGATCGTTGCCACCGGCCACATCCGAGGCCTCGGTCTTCGCCGTCACGCTGCCATCCGGCCGTTGCACGAGTTTGACCCGGAGGGGACGTCCCTCGATATCGACCTGTTCGGCGACACGCCGTAGTGCCGCGCCCTGGACCGTGTGAAAGCGCAATCCGATCGTGGTGGTCTCAGCGAAACAGGCCGCGATCGCGTCGTCCAATGTCGCGGGAGACGACAGAACCTGGACCTGCGTTGCCATTCTGCCCTTCTTGCCGAAAGCGACGCTCTGGATGACGTCATGGACGCCGGCCAGCGAACGAAGGCGATCGAGGCCATTGGCGAGGTCCTCGGCCGACTGGTCATCGACCTCGAACGTGATGACGCCGAGTTCCCGATGCGTGAAGGACGTCGGGACCACGGAAGAGCTTTCGGGCTCGGGTTCGAAGACCAGGACGCGCAGGCAATTGCTGATCCCCGGCATCACGCGGGTGCCGAACCCCGTGCCCGTGGCCTCGAGCCGGCGCGGCTTCGGCGTCGGGCGTTGACGCGGCAGGAGGTAGCGCGCCACCGCGGCTCCGGTCGGCGTCACGCGTTCGCCCGCGACCCCATCGTCGATCGTGCTCAGCCCGCGCAGCAACAATGCGGTCGCAGGCGCCGGAACCGGGAGCAGACCATGCTGGGTCCGGATCCGACCGGAGCCGAGAGGCAGGGGTGACGACGACCAGGTCACGGGGCCGAGAAGCGCTATCACCTCCGCGGCCGCTACGATGTCCACGATCGAGTCGATCGCCCCGACCTCGTGAAACGTCACGTCGTCCTCCGCTACGCCGTGCACTTCGGCTTCGGCCTGTGCCAGCAGGCGAAAGATGCCGATCGCATGCTGCTTCGTGACATGATGAAGCTTCGAGTGGGCCAGCATGTCCCGGATACCCGACCACGACCGGTGTCCATGCGGCCCTTCGTCGTGTTGGTGGTGGTCGTCGTCGTGGCGATCATGGTGGTGGCCATGGTGGTGGTGATGACCACGCCCCGCCGCCGACGGTTCGGTCGCGACCAGGAACCGTCGTCCCGTCAAGGTGCCGTCGTCGTGCGGCACGACGCTGCAGGCGGCAGCCGGTCCGAGGTCGAGGACCGTTATGGCGGCCGCCACGGCGGGCCAGTGATCCGGGAAAGCGTCCAGCATCGCGGCCACGAACATGTCGCCCGACCAGCCCCCGAGGGGGTCCAGATGAATGTCCAACCGCGGCTCCGACCCGACAACCTTCGACGCTTGATAACGTTGACGACAAAAGCCGGATCCCGGGAGGCGCCGCGAGACTTCGGCGCAACGTCTCCGGCCCTGATCCCACGCTCGCTTCAAGGACATCCCATGTCG
>CAXUOD010000424.1:0-2144 GCA_964252585.1 uncultured Lichenihabitans sp.
AGTCATGTTCGCGGAGGTCAAGCTCACGCGGTCATCCGTTCCGCACTCGCTCCCCGGCGCCCCGCGAAAACCCCGCGAATGGTAAGCTGGCCTTGCAACAAATCGGTGATCTCGAGGCCCCGTGTGATTGGGCGTTGACCCATGAACAAGCGATCGTGGATGCCACCGTCACGTTCGATCGCGAGAGATCACTGAATCTTATTGAGGCAGGCAGCCGTGCAGCAGGGTAGCTGACAGACCGTCCGCCCACTCCTGGTCGAGGGACAGCCCGAGCATCAGGCGAAGGTAGATCGCGCCCACCAAGGCATCCAGGACTTTTGGAATGTCCAGTTCCGCCCGAAAACGGCCCGTGTCGACGCCCGCCCGCATCACCTCCGTCGAGCGGCGCCGCAACGGATCGGAGAAGGCCTCCACGAACTGCCGCTGCACGGCCCGGTCAGCCTGCGCCTCGGCAAGCACGGAGGTCGCGAGGCGACCGGCCGGCCCTCCAAGTGCGCGCGCCAGCGAACGGACGAGATTACGCACATCGTCTTCAGGGGACGAGCTTCGGCCGAATTCCAGCTTTGCTTCGAACGCCTCGCGGAAGCTCTCCATGGCGAGCAAGCCTCGGCTGGGCCAGCTACGATAAATGGTAGTTCGCGCCACGCCAGAACGCGCGGCTACCGCCTCTACCGAAAACCCGGCCAGTCCCGCCTCCACCAGGATCTCATAAGCCGCGTCGAGCACGGCGCGGTGAGACGCGGCGCTGCGAGGTCGGCCGGGTGCCCGCCGGGACGTGACGGCTGGCTTCTCGCTGGCGGCCACGGGAGAAACCTTTCCCAAGATCGATCCTTCCGAGCCTTGCGCCGTTAAGCTGTTCCGCTACGTTGTGTAGCGTAATCCAATGCCGTCGAGGAAGCTGTCGCTGGCATCCCGACGGATCCGGCCCGCATGGGGAGGTCTCGCTTGTTCATCGACGCTCACGACATCGGTCGGCTTAACATCGCGCGTACACAAGGTCATGGCGGGCCGCCCCTTCTGCTGCTCCATCCCGTCGGCTTGGATCTTAGCTGGTGGGCACCGCAGTTCGAGGCGTTTGGGCGCGAGCGAGACGTGATCGCCTTTGACATGCCGGGGCACGGCCTGTCGGACGCACCGCCTTCGCCGCCGAGCTTCGAGATGATGGCCCGCGCGGTGGAGGTCGTCTTGGAGGAGCTGGGCGGCCGCCCGGCCGACGTGGTCGGGGTTTCCGTCGGCGGTATGATCGCGCAGACGTTCGCGCTGCGTCGGCCCGACCTCGTCCGCTCGCTCGGCCTGGTCGCCACGCTCTGCACCTTCGCCCCGGAGGTCCGCCAGGCGCTCCGGGAGCGGGCCCGGGTCGCGCGCGAGGAGGGGATGCCGCGTATCGCTGAGCTGTCCAACGAGCGATGGTTCACGCCTGCCTTCAGGGCGCGCCGTCCCGACATGATCGAGCGCACCCGGCGAAGTCTCCTTCAACAATCCGCCACGTTCCATGCGGCCATGTGGGAGATGATCGCCGACTTGGAGCTGGAGGCGGCGATCCGGGCGATCCGCTGTCCGTCGCTCGTCCTCACCGGGGAGGCCGACGTCAACGCGCCCCCGACCGCCGCTGAGAAGATCGCCAGCGCGGTGGCGAACGCCTCGCTCCACCTCATGCCGGATGTCGGCCACTTCCCTCCGTTTGAGGCGCCCGAAGCCTTTAACGACATTCTGCGCGCGTTCCTCGACGACATCGAAGCGCAGGCCGCGTGAACTTGGAGAGGACGAACGGCAAGAACAAACATCCGTGTTTCGAACATTCATTGGCGATCCCGAGCGGATGCGGCGGGCGTTCGTGGCCGCTACGGACAACCGCCGCATGGGCTCGAGCGTGGATCGGAAGACAGTCTGAGGATGAACATGACCGATGTCCGGCTCTGGAAAGCAGGTGAGGATCGCTGAACGAAACGTTTAAGTCTCGACGCGCGTACGCATTAGGGAGCCGCGTGCTCGATCGGTCGCTCGGCTTGGTCGCGGCCTCGTGAAGGTGAACCGACTGCGCGCTCCACCTCCGCGCGATGTTGGTTGCCCCACACGCACAGAGGCATCAGCGCCTCGGCCAGCGTCAGGCCGAACGGCGTCATCGTGTAGTCCACCATCGGCGG
>CAXUOD010000425.1:0-314 GCA_964252585.1 uncultured Lichenihabitans sp.
AGTCGAGCAGGAACAGGCCGCGGTGCGGGCGGTAATAGGCGAAGAAGCGGCGGAGCAGGGTGGCGTTCGTCATGTGCCGCCTTCTACAGGCAGACATGACGGCCTGTCTGCCGTCATGTCTGAGGCAGTTGCAAAACCGCGCAGTTCGGGTGTGTCATCGGCATCCTGGGGGTCTCGGAAAAGCTCGCGGCCCGCCGGGGCGAGCCTCGCCGCTCCGGGAACCGAGCGGCCTCAAACGGCGCAGCGCGATGAGCCTGTCGGCTATAGGCTTTTATTAAACAAGGACGGCGCCACAATTTCGGCCCCACGAGCCC
>CAXUOD010000425.1:324-2144 GCA_964252585.1 uncultured Lichenihabitans sp.
GAGTCACCTGATCGCGTGAGGATGCTCGCAAGAACGGAAGGCTGGAGCTGGAGCTGCGAGCCAGGGCGAGCGGCGACAGCTTCAGACCGGCCGAACCGCCCCGTCGCTGCGGCATGACCGTTCACTTCGCCCCGGTCGCGACCCCTTCGAGGTCATGCTCAATGCTGAGCAGCAGTTCCGGCCGGCGGGCCTTGAGCAACACGAACCAGACGGCGCCGATCAGCATGTAGACCGCGAAGCCGTAGGGCAGGTAGACGTAGGGCGCCGCGGGGATGGGATAGAGGCTTCCGATCAGCGAGAGCGCCATGAGGATCGTCCCGATGGCACCCATGGCGTAGACGAGGGGCGTCGCTTCGCCGGTCTTGGAGAGCAGCACGGGCGCGGCGATCGAGCACGCGAGATAGACGATGATGAAGCCGAAGCTCGCGATGGTGCCAAACCAGCCCAGAAGGTCCGTATAGGCGCTCTGGGAGAACATCGCGCAGACCACGAGGTTGATCAGCACCCCGATCGTCGCGGCGGCATGCGGGGTTTGATGCGTGCGGTGGATGTTGCCCATGGTCGGGTGGAGCATCTGGTAACGGCCGAGCGAGAACAGGATCCGCGAGAAGGAATTGATCGAGGCCAGCGCGCAGGCGAAGCAGCTCACCAGGGCGCCGATATAGACCAGGATCGTCAGCGAGGCGCTCCCGCCCACGACGATGTCGGACAATGGACCCGCGCTCGCCCCGAGCTTGGCCGTGTCGTCGTCGAAGCCCTGGACGATCAGGTATGTGGTGACCATGAATACGATGCCGGCCAGGATCGGCGTGAGCATCACGGCCCGCGGGATCACCGTCGTCGGATTGCGCGTCTCCTTGCCGAGCGTCGCGGCGCTCTCGAAGCCGACGTATGAGAAGATGCCGAAGACGATCGATTGCGCGACGGAACCGAAGCTCGCGCCTTCGAGGTGGTTCTGTTTCGGGTCGAACGCGAAGCCGTGGTTCTTCCATGACAGGAAACACACGAGCGCGATGATGGCGATCGACACGACTTCGAGCCCGAGCCCCAGCCGCGACGAGAAGCGGATGTCGCGGATCGCGAACAGATAGACGAGCAGCGAGATCGCCAAGAACAGAAGGTAGGGCGGCACCACCATCGTGACGCCGACGGCCGTGATCAGCGATTGCGCGAAGAGCGCGGTCGCGGCGGTCAGGGCCATCGCGGTGAAAACGTAGGCGGCCAGCATCGCCCATCCGGCCAGCATGCCGGCCGTCGGGTTCAAGCCGCGGGAAATATACAGAAAGAACGAGCCCGCCGCCGAGATCTTGCTTGCCAGCTTGCCGACATTGTAGCCGACGACGACGAGCGCGATCGTCGCGAGGGCATAGACCAGCCACGATGCGGTCCCCGCCATCGCGGCCACGACCGCGACGGCGACGGCTGGCGTCAGAGTGGGGGAAACGTTGGCCACCGATTGGCCGATCGCTTCCAGGAAGCTCAAGCTGTCTGTTCGCAACTGCGGCATGTCAAGGCTCCTCGTCCTTTCATGAAGGTAACAATTTGTTCCATACAAGAAACAGGCCAGAGGTGCTGGTCCGAGGGGTCGCGAGATCGTCCCGACGGCGAAGAAGGAAGCCGCCACGGTGTCGACCCGGCCAACAGCCCGACTCTTTACTCGCCAGGCCCGACCCGGTAGCGTCCGGCGAAGTCTCGGCCCCGGTCACCTTCGCTGGTGTCGCGGGGCCTTTCGCTGTTTCGAGGACGAGCACGGATGGCCAACGTCGTGGTGGTCGGCGCCCAATGGGGCGACGAGGGCAAGGGCAAGATCGTCGACTGGC
>CAXUOD010000426.1:0-2141 GCA_964252585.1 uncultured Lichenihabitans sp.
GGGATGATGAGCGCGCAGGTTCGTGATGGCCTTGGCCTTGTCGATGGCTTCCCCGAGACTGTCGGCATAGACCGCTTCGGAGTGGGAGGTTTTCGACATCTCGTCGTCGGCGCCTTCGCCGATCTGGTACGTGTAGGCTTTCATGAACCTGCTCCATGCTTCCCGGTGGATAGAGTTGAGCTAACGCACCCGATCGCGAACAGGATCAACCCTCAAGGCTTCGGTTCACAAAACCAGGCCTTCGTCAGGCGGAGACGTCACCTCCGCCCCCTGCCCCCCTTGCGCCAGTTGCTCACCCCAGGATCGGGCCTTTCCGGCCGGACGAAGCCATCGCCGCCGGCCGGCGCCTCCTCGCGCCCCGGCCCCATCTCGTCGAGGTTCGGCTTCCTGGCCCGCGCAGGCCGCCGCCCCGCCGGCTTGCCTTCGCCGCCGCCGAAGTTGTGCGGCCCCATATCGGCGTCGCCGGGCTTGCGCGGGCCACCGGCGTTCGGCGAACGCGCGCTCAACGCCGAGCGCGGCACCCCCGTGGTGCCGGGCGGGCGCCCGGCCGTCGAGCGTCCCACCCCGGCCGGCAGGTTCGCGGCGGACCCGTAGGTGCGCTCGCCGGCGTAGCGCCCGGCCTCGCGCTCGACCTCGGCCTGCCGGGCCATCGGGTCTGCCCCGACCAGCAGTTCGGTCGCCTCGAGCCGCTTCAGCTCGTCGCGCAGGCGCGCCGCCTCCTCGAACTCGAGGTTCGCGGCCGCGGCCCGCATGCGCTTCTCGATATCGGCGATCGTGGCTTTGAAGTTGTGGCCGATGAGGTTCTCCGGCACCGCCATGCCGGTGTCCACCGTGACGTGGTCGGCCTCGTAGACGGATTTCAGGATGTCCGATATGCCGCGCTTGATGGAGGCCGGCGTGATGCCGTGCTCGGTGTTGTAGGCCTCCTGCTTCTCGCGGCGGCGCTTCGTCTCGGCCATGGCGCGCTCCATCGAGCCCGTCACGACGTCGGCATAGAGCACCACCTTGCCCTCGACGTTGCGGGCCGCGCGGCCGATCGTCTGGACCAGCGAGGTCTCGGAGCGGAGGAACCCCTCCTTGTCGGCGTCGAGGATCGCGACCAGCGCGCATTCGGGGATGTCGAGACCCTCGCGCAGGAGATTGATGCCGACCAGCACGTCGAAAGTGCCGAGCCGGAGGTCCCGGATGATCTCGATGCGCTCGATCGTGTCGATGTCCGAATGCATGTAGCGGACCTTGACGCCGTTATCATGCAGGTACTCGGTCAGGTCCTCGGCCATGCGCTTGGTCAGCACCGTGACCAAGGTGCGGAACCCCTGCGCGGCCGTATCGCGGATCTCGCCCAGCACGTCGTCGACCTGGGTGCGGGCGGGCCGCACCTCGACCGGCGGGTCGATCAGCCCGGTCGGGCGGATCACCTGCTCGACGAAGACGCCCTGCGCGCGCTCGATCTCCCACGGCCCCGGTGTCGCCGAGACATGCACGGTCTGGGGCCGCATGGCGTCCCATTCCTCGAAGCGCAGCGGCCGGTTGTCGAGGCAGGAGGGCAGCCGGAAGCCGTATTCGGCCAGCGTCGCCTTGCGGCGGAAATCGCCCTTGTACATGCCGCCGATCTGCGGAACCGTGACATGGCTCTCGTCGGTGAAGACAAGCGCATTGTCGGGCAGGTACTCGAACAGCGTCGGCGGCGGTTCGCCGGGCTGGCGGCCCGTGAGGTAGCGCGAGTAGTTCTCGATGCCCTGGCACACGCCCGTGGCCTCCAGCATCTCGAGATCGAAATTGGTGCGCTGTTCGAGCCGCTGCGCCTCGAGGAGCCGCCCCTGCGCGTAGAGCTGGTCGAGCCGGCCTTTCAGCTCGTCCTTGATGGCCTTGATGCTCTGGATCAGGGTCGGCCGCGGCGTCACGTAATGCGAGTTGGCGTAGACCTTGGCGGACTGCAGGTCGTTGGTCTTCTTGCCGGTGAGCGGATCGAACTCCTGGATCGACTCGATCTCGTCGCCGAAGAAGCCGAAGCGCCAGCCGCGGTCCTCGTAATGCGCCGGGAAAAGCTCCACGGTATCGCCGCGCACGCGGAAATTGCCGCGGCTGAAATCCGGCGTGCGCTTGTATTGCAGGGCCACGAGATCGGCGATGAGCTGGCG
>CAXUOD010000427.1:0-2114 GCA_964252585.1 uncultured Lichenihabitans sp.
GAGCATTGGCAGGGCGTCACGCGTCAGCTAGAGGACAGATTGTCCGATGCTTTGCACGAAAGACTGGCCCAACGTTTCGTCGACCGGCGGACGAGCGTCTTGATGCGGCGGTTGAGAGAGAACGCGATGTTGGAAGCGGAGATCACGGCCCAAGGCGACGTGCTGGTCGAAGGGCAGCATGTGGGCCAGCTGCACGGCTTCCGGTTCACGCCGGATCCTCTCGCGGCCGGCGAGGCGGCACGGACGCTCAATGCCGCTGCCATGAAGGCGCTCGGCGGCGAAATCGACACGCGCGCCGACCGATTCAGTGCTGCGGTCGACGAGAGCTTCGCCCTCGCCAACGACGGGACGATCCGCTGGCTCGGCGATCCCGTGGCCAAGCTGACGGCCGGCGACAAGCTGCTGGTTCCACGAGCCAGGATCGTGGCCGACGAGCATCTGACCGGCCCCGCGCTCGAAACCGTGCAGCGACGCCTCGACCTCTGGCTCACTCAGCACGTCAAGAAGCATCTTGGCCCGTTGATGGACCTCGAGACCGGCGACGGACTCGACGGCATCGTGCGCGGCATCGCGTTCCAGGTCGCGGAGGCGCTCGGCGTCCTCGAACGCTCGCGCGTGGCCGACGACATGAAGACGCTGGATCAGGCGGCGCGCTCGACGCTGCGGAAGCTCGGGCTGCGTTTCGGCGCCTACCACATCTACCTTCCGGCCCTGGTGAAACCGGCGCCCCGCGCGCTCGCGGCGCAACTCTGGGCCTTGCGGCACGGCGGAGTCGAAACCGTCAAGGGGCTCGACGAGGTGCCGCATCTCGCCGCCTCAGGGCGCACCTCGTTCCAGGCCGATCAGGACGTGCCGAAAGGCCTCTACCGCGCAGCCGGCTTCAAGGTCTGCGGGGTGCGCGCCGTCCGGGTCGATATCCTCGAGCGTCTGGCCGACCTGATCCGTCCCGCCATCGCCTATCGTCCGGGAACCACGCCGGGCATGCCGCCGCCGGGCACGGCCGACAACGACGGCTTCGTCACCACCGTGCAGATGACGTCTTTGGCCGGTTGCTCCGGCGAGGATTTCGCTTCCATCCTGAAGGCCCTCGGTTACGTGCTCGACCGTCGGCCCGGACCGGCCATCACCGTGCCGCTGCTCCCCGTCGCTCCGGTGGAGCCGCTGAAGCCGATCGTCCCGGCACCGACCGCGACGTCCGTCGAGGAAACGCCGGAGCCAGGCGCCGAGGAGACCGGCGGCGCGGGGGAGGCCGAACCGGACGCTGCCGTCGGCTCGGGATCCGAGGCTGTCGGCGAGCTTGGGGACGGCACGACCACGCCCGACGCCAGGGAAGCCGTCGCTGATACTGACCATGGCGAGAACCTGCCCGACAGTTCCGACCCCCGAGCGGCCGAGACCGGCGCGACCGTGCCGGTCCCGGCGCCCGAGGAAGCTCCGGCCACTCGGTCGGTGCAATTGCTCGACGGCGAGACGAAACCCGAAATTGCGGGTGCGGATCCCGCTGCCACGGCGGATCCCGCTGCCACGGTCGCCGAGACACCCCCGGACCGGACAGCCGTCCCGGAGGCCGTCGACATCACGGAAATAGTCGAGACGGCCGTCGCTCCCGCCGCAGAGCCCGAGCTCGGTTCGGATGGCGGAGTCACCGACGACGCGGCCGCGCCGCCTGTCGAAGCCGAGGTGCCGGCCGAGCCGATCCTGATCGAGGTCTGGCGTCCGCACCGCACCAACCATCACGCCCAGCGCCGACCGGAGCGCGGCCGCCAGCGTCAGGATCACGGACGCGGTCCTGCAGCCGCGGGCGAGACCATGACGCCGTCCGACCGCCCGGCAGCCGGGCGGCGCGACGACCGCAGGCCCGAGCCCCGCACCCATGATCGCGGACCCAACAGACGGTCCGATGTCGGCCAGGACCGTGGCGCTCCGAACCGGGACCGTCGTCCAGCCGTCGTGCAGGCCGAGACGACCGTCGAGGCCCGAACGCCGGAGGGCGAGGCGGCGCGCAATGCCGGCAAGCCTCGTTTCGACGGTCGCCGGGATGGCCCGCGCCGTAACGACCAGCGTGGCGACAGACCCCGCGGAGACATGCCCCGCGGCGATGGTCATCGCGGCGA
>CAXUOD010000428.1:0-2104 GCA_964252585.1 uncultured Lichenihabitans sp.
ACGAGGCCGATGGAACCCTCGAAGGCGACAGTGTGAAACGTGACGAGGGCTTTTTCCCCCGGTTCCGCTTTGACGTCCTCGAACACCTTCTCCTCGTAATCGACGAGGTAATCACCCTTCTTGTGATGCGGTATGTCGACTGCTGGCATCTTTATGACTCCCTGAAGCGATCGTTGGACCGATCGCGCGCGAAAACGCGTCCGAGACCCGCGGTCCGCAGCGATGCGGCTCGCACGTCGATCGCAAGCCGCGTGCCAGTCAACCTGTCAGTTAATGCCATCAAGCGCTTGTGAAAATATGCGTTCAATATGCAGTCAAAATCGTCACGTCAGAATGCTTGCTCATTAAGCGGAAGCGTTACGCGAAGAGCACAGGGTTGACCTGTATTTCGGCGTGGCGCATCGCTGAGCAGGGAAGGGCGGATCCCTCCGGCTCCGCCCGCAAGCGTCGAAACGCTCGGTCTACCGGAGATCAAGCTTGCGCCACGCCTTGGAATCGCAGAAAGCCGGGTGTTCGCACGAGTTCTGCAAGAGCGTGGTGGCGGGGTTCAGGTGACGATGAGGTCAATGTGGGGATTGAGGGAGTTAGACGGACGGGAGGTCCAAGCATGAAAGCCTGGACCCCCGACCTCGCTCGCTACGGCAGGCCCCATTACCTCGCCATCGCCGATGCGATCGCGGATGACATCGTGGCAGGCCGCTTGGCGGTGTCGGACCGTCTGCCGCCGCAGCGTCAGCTCGCGGAACTGCTGGGCCTCAATTTCTCAACCGTGGCGCGCGGCTATGTCGAAGCGCAGCGGCGGGGGCTGATCACGTCGCGGGTCGGGCACGGGACCGTCGTGACCGGCGCCAAACTCGGCATCCGGGGAATGCCGCGGGGACAGGCCGTCGCTCACCCCAACGGGTCGTCCGGTGCCCCTCCGCGGCCGGCGCTCGTCGATTTCAGCATGAACCTGCCGCCCGAGCCGGAGGATCCGGAGCTCCTCGGGCGGATGCGGGACGGGGTCGTGGCCATCTCGACCGAACTCATGGGGCTTCTCCGCTATCAGGGCTTCGGAGGATCGGTCGACGACAAGGAGGCGGCGCTGGAGTGGCTCGGCCGCCGCGGCATCACGGCGCCCGCCAATCGTCTCCTGATCTGCCCGGGCGCTCACAGTGCCCTCCTGGCCATCATGTCGACCCTTTGCCAGCCGGGCGATGCCCTGTGCTGCGAAGACCTGACCTATCCGGGCGCACGCTCGATCGCGGCCCATCTCGGGTTGAAGCTCTTCGGCCTGCCGATGGACCGCGAGGGGATCGATGCCGCGGCTTTCGCCGCCACCTGCGTGCGGCATGCCCCCAAGGCGCTCTATCTCAACCCGACGCTGCTCAACCCCACCACGGTCACGGTCTCGCGGTCTCGTCGCGAGGCGATCATCGAGGTGGCGCGGCGCTACAATGTCATGGTGATCGAAGACGACGCCTACGGCTTCATCCCGTCGGACGGACCGGCGTCCTTCTACGCGCTCGCGCCCGAGATGACCTATCATGTGTCGGGTCTGGCCAAATGCCTCGGGGCCGGCCTTCGCATCGCCTATCTGCTGGCGCCGAGCGCCCGTGCGGCCCTGCCGCTGACCGCGAGCCTGCGCGCCGCCACCGTGATGGCGTCACCCGTGACGGCGGCGCTTGCGACGCGCTGGATCCAGGACGGAACCGCGGACGATATCCTGGGCTTCATACGGCGGGAGTCCATTGCCCGGCAGGCCCTGGCGGCCGATCTTCTGCCACGTCACCTCGTCGACGCGGATCCGCAAGGCTTTCATATCTGGATGCGGCTTCCGGAACCTTGGAGCCGTTCCGCCTTCGCGTCCCAGGCCCGGTCGACCGGGATCGGGGTCGTGGCGAGCGACCCCTTCGTGGCGGCCGGCGCGGCACCCGAGGCCGTGCGCATCTGCCTCGGCGGCCTTGCGGGGCGCTGGGACGTAGCCCATGCGCTTGAAATCATCGCCCATGCGCTCGAAGAAAGCCCCGCCATGGCGTCGGCCTTCATCTGACCCGAGATCCCGAACGGCCGGCGATGGCGTCGCGCCTCCCCGACACGGGCGACCTTCGGCACACATCTTTAC
>CAXUOD010000429.1:0-2094 GCA_964252585.1 uncultured Lichenihabitans sp.
CGAAGATCCGGAACGCATGCCAGTACCGATCATCAGTGAAACCCACATAGTGGACGGTACGCGGCGCGTCTCTCGTGGATTGGGGCACAAGCGAGAGGTACGGGAACGGCATAGAAATCGCCAATGAAATCAGGATGTGTGTTTTCACCCGCACCTTAGTCTAAGGTGCTGATGCGCTTGTTTGATCCCACACCCTCACGGCCCACCAACGAAGCGGCGGGCCGGGGCACATCGTCCGACCCCGGATCCACCACATCGACCCGTCCGCTCCGGCCTGCGGCGAGGTGCCGGCGCCGATCCGCCGTTTGGCGTGGTAGGCCGGAACGCACTGGAGATCTCGATGTTCGACGCCAACCCCCATGCTGCGGAGACCGCCGTCGACGGCTTCGACTGCCAGTCCTGCGGCGCGTGCTGCGTCGAGGCCGGCGCCGTCATCCTGGCGGATGAGGACGACGTGCCGGGGCCGCTCGTCCAGCACGTCGCCAACCTCCGCTGCATGGTGACGGAGGGGACGAGCTTCCGATGTGCCGCCCTCCTGGGCACGGTCGGGCGGTCGGTCGGCTGTGCCATCTATCGGCGGCGGCCGGAGGTCTGCCGGTCCTTCGATGCCGGGTCGGACGAGTGCCTGTCCGCCCGCGACGCCATGGCACGCAAGCGCGCGGCACCCGGACGCCGGCCGCCGGGCTACGAGACGCGGGACATGCCCGGTGCCGGCGCCGGGCCGTGACGCCGGTCGGCACCGGCCTTCGCGGCACATCCGGCATCCCGTGGGGCGACGACGGGTGATCCTGGGCGCTTGACGTGTATGGCCCAGGTTTTGAGCCGAAAAGCGTCGCCGCGGGGAACTCTTGCCTTCTGTGCACGTCGACAGGCCTAGGCAAGATTTCGTGGGTTCGCCCACGCAACCTTGCCAAATTCTGCGAGGAAGCGAAGCAGGATCGCGTGGGTGTACCCACGCGATCCTGCTTAGGCCGCCGGGGAGCGGCCGATTCAAGAGAGGCGAGCCACGCCATGCCGTTGCAACCCGTTCACGCCCCGGCTCGGGACGAAGGTCGACATCTCAGCTTCGCCATGAGAACTGCCACCGTGCTGGTGCGGTGCCACGTCCAGCAGGGCGCGCTAGACTCGATCGAGCAGACCAGGACGGGCGACGCCCGCGATCGGATGGACCGCTTCCACCGCCACCGGGCCGCCTTCGAGGCCGTCGCCAGCGATCTGTTCGACGCCGGCCTGCCCCTCCGCATCACCGCCGACCACATGAGCTGGCTCAGGACCTTCGCGTCGAACCATCGACGGGCCCTCGTTTGACGGCCGATGCGCGGCGGCCTCGGGCCTAGATCTCAGGGACGGCCCCATAGCCATGACGGTGGCGCATTCGCCACGCCAAGCCAGGATCGTCCCGGCGGGGCGGTTCGGCTGTTGATCTCGGTCGAGGCGGCGGTGCATCAGGGGTCGTCGGCGCGAAGGAGCGGTGACGATCGAACCACGACCCCGCCGGTACTCTTGGCGGATGCTCCGACGGGGCCGTGCCCGGTGGAGGGGCTCCCCACCGCCGGCCATCCGACCACCTTTTAGTTGGATTTGAATGAATCCCGAGGTCCCCCGCGCCCGCGATGCGCCGCGTGGTCAACGGATCCTTGCCGCGGCGACCGTCCCGCGACCGCCGTGAGCGCGGCCCGTCACGGTCCGCTTCCGTTCATGGCTCCCTCATACGAAGCGTGCGAGGAGCATCCCGGGCCCGCAAGCGCCTTCAACGATCGAGAACCAGACATGAAGCTGACCCGCGCCACCCTCTGCGCCGCCTTCCTGCTCTCCGCTGCGGCGCCGGCCTTCGCCGCGACGCAGATGACCGACACGCAGAAGGTGCGCGCCCAAGCCGAGCACGACTGCTACGACGACGTCCAGAAGCTCTGCTCGGACGTGACCTCCGACGAGGACAAGGTGAAATCCTGCATGAAGGTTCACCACGCCCAGCTCAGCCCCAAATGCGCCAAGGATTTCGACGCCGGCATGGGCAAGTGAGACAGGCGGCTCCAACATCTAAATAGAAATAGCCTACCGTCACGAGCATATTTCACATCGGATACACCTTGA
>CAXUOD010000430.1:0-2046 GCA_964252585.1 uncultured Lichenihabitans sp.
CAGCAAATGCCCGCGAGGTGTTCGCAGCATCCTTCCGTAGCTTGCTCGCCATATCACCAGGCTGGTCCGGTATCTGCGCCCGGCGGCCCGCTTCTTTCGTAGGCGGAGAACTTTGATCCGTTGCGGTCGATTGGTGCACCACGAGAGGCACCAGGGTCTCATCCGCCTTTCCCTATAGCCTCTCCACCGGAGCACGCCATGAAGCTTTACTGGGGGCCGCACACATGTGCGATCGGGATCCATGTTCTATTGGAGGAAATCGGCAAGCCGTTCGAACTCGAGAAGTACGACGTTATGGGGGGAGAGACCCACAAGGAGCCGTTTAAAACGGTCAATCCGAAGGAAAAGGTTCCCGTGCTTCGCCGGGACGACGGATCCACATTGACGGAGTTTGCCGCTATCGCGACCTGGCTCGCCAGGACCAATCCCGAACGACAGCTCATTCCGTCCCGTTTGGAGGACGAGGTTCGAGCGCTTGAAATCATGGATTTCGCGGTCGGCACGCTGCACGGGCAAGCCTTCGGCCGTGTCTTCATGCCTGTAAAATTCGAGCCGAAAGATCTACTGCACAAGGCCGGGCTTGGTCAGAGTACGGTGCGGGAAGAAGGTCGCGAGATGGTCGAAGCCGCCTTTGCGATCCTCGACAACGCACTCGGCGGCAAGCCTTACGCGGGAGGTGACGCCTTCTCGATCGCTGACGCGGCCCTTTTCTATGCCGAGCGATGGGCTCCACAGGTCGACATCGACCTGCCACCGAACATAGCGGCTCACTTTCAGCGCATGAGATCCCGGCCCGCCGTTCGTCGCGCCCTGGAGGCCGAGGGCGAAACGGCTTGATCGATATCGGGAACCGCCCGACGAATTACGTACAGTGGCCGGCTCTGGCACGGCCTGTTGGTTAGAAGCGCAAATCCACACCGGTCGGCTCCCTAGACTAGTCTCGACTAGGTCATGAACTCATAAAGGGGTAGCGGCGCAGAGCGTCGAGTGATTCAAGGTTCCGGGGGGCCTTGATGAGCACACCGCGCCGTTACGAACTGACTGACTTCGAGTGGTCGATCATCCAGCCGTTGCTGCCGAACAAGCCGCGCGGGGTGCCGCGAGCGGACGACCGTAAGGTATTGAACGGCATCTATTGGCGGCTACGTACCGGTTCGCCTTGGGCCGACATTCCGGAGCGCTACGGGCCGGCTACAACCTGCTACAATCGTTTTGTTCGCTGGCGAAAGCTCGGCGTGTGGGACCGAATCTTCGACACGGTTTCGGCCACCTATGACGGCGACCTGCAAATGGTCGACAGTTCCTCGATCCGCGTCCATCAGCATGCCGCCAACGTTAAAGGGGGGCCACGCGCAGGGTGCCACCGCTGGGGACATCGCTCACGCCCGATGCATGGGGCGCTCGCGGGGCGGGCTGACGACCAAGATCCACGCCCTGGTCGATGCCGACGGCCTGCCGATCATGCTGAAGCTGACCGAAGGCCAAGCGCACGACGGCAAGAGCGCTGAGGATATGCTGGACGGCATCGGCAACGGCCAGATCCTTCTCGCCGACCGCGCCTACGACTCAGACGCACTCCGTCAAAGCCTCGCCGACCGCGGCGCCTGGGCGAACATCAAGCCGATGCCCCGGCGCATCCGCGTCCCCGCATTCAGCTCGTTCCTGTACCGCTACAGGAACCTCGCCGAGCGCTTCTTCAACAAGCTCAAACACTTCCGAGCGGTCGCAACCCGCTTCGAGAAACACGACGCCAACTACCTCGCCCTCGTCAAACTCGCCGCGTCACGAATTTGGATGCGCCATTATGAGTCGGTGACCCAGATCGCCCTCACCGTGGCCAGCGACTGGAATGATGCAGGCCGCGTGCAATTCTCGCTTTGCACGAGCAGCGGGCGGGCCACAGCAACGAATGGCAGTCAGCGTTCATTGAACGCCCGCATGCCAGCTAACGAGGATGACCCTATGGCGAATGATGACACCCCGGTCTGGTTCATCACCGGATGTTCGACCGGCTTCGGCCGGGAACTGGCCAAGCTGATCTTGGAG